>URCP01000004.1 GCA_900546315.1 uncultured Eubacteriales bacterium | reverse complement strand
CAAGAACGCGCTGTCGAAGCAGAATATCCGCGTCGACGTCCCCTCGAGATTCACGGTCGGCATCTCAACCGAGCCGGGCGTCATGCAGAACGCGGCTGAGCGTATGCTGGGTCTCAAGCTCGACGACATACAGGAGCTCGCGAAGGATATCATCTTCGGTCAGCTCCGACTTGTAATCGCGACGATGGAGATCGAGGAAATCAACACAGACCGCGACAAGTTCCTCGAGGCTGTCTCGAGAAACGTCGAAACCGAGCTCAAGAAGATCGGACTCAGGCTCATCAACGTCAACGTCACCGATATCACCGATGAAAGCGGATACATAGTCGCTCTCGGTAAGGAAGCTGCCGCGAAGGCGATAAACGACGCGAAGATCTCTGTCGCTCAGGCTGACCGCGAGGGCGCGATCGGCGCCGCGAACGCCGAGAGAGACCAGAGAATCAGCGTCTCGCTCGCGAACTCCGAGGCTATCAAGGGTGAAAACGAAGCGAAAGTTCAGGTAGCCGAGTCCGACTCCGTCCGCCGTGAGCGTGAGGCAGAGGCTCTCAAGAGAGCTACCGCCGCTGAGAAGATCCAGGCGGCAAAAGCTCTCGAAGAGGCATATTCCGCGCAGAAAGCGGCTGAGCAGGCGCGTGCCACCCTCGAACAGGCAACTCTCGAGGCGGACGTCATCGTCAAGGCTGAGATCGAAAAGAAACAGCTCGAACTCAAGGCAGAGGCTGAGGCTGAGCAGATCAGACGCCGCGCGAAGGGTGAATCCGACGCTACGCTCATGAGAATGCAGGCTGAGGCAGACGGTATGCGCTCAATGCTCACAAAGCAGGCGGAGGGCTTCGCGGAAATTGTCAAGTCCGCGGGCGGCGACTCGAACGACGCGATAAGGCTCATGATCGCCGACAAGCTCGAGGAGCTGACAAAGATCCAGGTCGAAGCTATAAAGAACCTCAAGATCGACAAGGTAACTGTCTGGGACGGCGGAAACACCGGCGCGGACGGAAAGACCGCGACCGCGAACTTCCTGTCCGGAATGATGAAGTCCATTCCTCCGATGAACGAGATGTTCGATATGGCGGGCATGAAGCTCCCGGATTATCTCGGAAAAGAGAAGGTTCCGGAAACCGTGGAGACAACCGCGGCAGACGGCTCAAACGCTGCCGGCTGATTGTCATAACCTGATATAAGTACGACCGCCGCGGCGATATTACCGCGGCGGAGTATCTGCAATAAAAATACCGAAAGGATAACGTCAATGAAAGAAAAGAAGGCAAAAGCAGCAAAAAAGCCAGGTTTTTTCGTTCAGCTCAGCGCGGAATACAAAAAGAACAAAGTCACGTTCACAATCTATATGATCCTCCGCGCGCTGGTCATACTCGTCGGGATCCGTCAGTTCTTCATAGGGAACTATGAGAACGTCTTCCTTTGCGCGTTCACGCTTGTTCTGTTTCTCGTCCCCGTGTTCGTCGAGAAGGTGTTCAGGGTCGACGTTCCGGCACTGCTTGAGAATATTGTGCTGGTCTTTATCTTCGCGGCGGAGATCATGGGCGAGATCAACAGCTATTACACGAAGTTCGCACTCTGGGACACGATGCTGCATGTGACGACCGGATTTCTCGCGGCGGCGGTCGGACTGTCACTTATCGTCATTCTTAATAGTAAGAAGGTCTTCGGACTGAACCTTTCGCCGTTCTTTGTCGCGATGTTCTCGTTCTGCTTCTCAATGACGATCGGCGTGCTGTGGGAGTTCTTTGAGTTCGGAATGGACAGGATATTTCTGACCGATATGCAGCGCGACACGATCGTCACGACCATCTCGTCAACACTCCTCAACCCCGACGGACTGAACGTTGCCGTGCAGATAAAGGATATCACCGACACGACCGTCAACGGACAGCCGCTCGGAATAAACGGCTATCTCGACATCGGACTTATCGACACTATAAAGGATATGTTCGTCAACTTCATCGGCGCGCTGACCTTCTCGGTGCTCGGATATTTCTACACGAAGTTCTCCGGCAAGAAAGGCACGGCGGTCGTCGAGGGACTTATGATAAAGAAAGACCCCGGCGCGGATGCCACGGCTCCTGCGGCAGAGCCTCAGAATGGAACAAATAAATGATAACCGACAAGAACATAGACGACGGAAAGCCGTTCGACCGGGGCAGGATCTCGGCGGACCACGCGAGGCTCCGCGGCGTCTGCCCGAGGGAATTTTATAACCACATACTCGCGCGCGGGCTCTGCAAAAACGGACAGAAAGCGCTCGACCACGGGGCCAGAGCCGGGGTGCTCCGAGAAACCTCTGTCACGAGGGCGCGAAGTGGACAGACGCGGGAAAAACTATTCGTCCGATAAACATTCCGGAGAGATATCTCGAAATTCCGAGCCGTTTTTTCATGAGGAACACCGCCTGAGTGTCCGCTTCACGCCGCGCTCGCCGGGCTGAGGGCAAGATAAAAACCTGGTAGGAAGCTGACCATCAGTTGATCAGCTTCCTGCTTCGATTTATACCGGCATAAATTCGCTCAGCGTGTACTTCTTCTTCGCGAGCAGGAAAGCAGCCGCGAGAACCATATACGCCGCGATACCGGCGTGGCCGCAGATCATGTAGCCCCGCCGTTCTTCCAGAACTGTTTATACTCTATCAGGTTGCTTTCCATGAAGCAGGTCAGCATTCCGTTAAGCTCATCCGGCGGTATTCCGAGAGAATTCAGTTCCTCCTTTGTCGTCACCTGTGCGGTTCCGAGCGAGGATATAAGCCTGAATCCGTTCTCAGTGCAGAGCTGTCTCAGAACACCAAGCTCTTTCCCGCCGACCTCTCCGAGCTTTTCTCTGAGCTCATCCCGCACGACGCACACGACCCCATCGTCATCCCAGACCTTCAGCCCGAAGTCGCTGCACACCCTGAGATTTCCCGCCGCGAAGTCCGCGCGCTGCTTCTCATGGTCGCCGACCTCGGTAAAGTATATCCCCTTCCACATTTTCAGAAGGTCGCCGCCGAGATCACGGTGCGCGTTCATGTCCCGGCTGTTCTTCGCCCAGATGAATTCGTCCGCGGTCTGCTCTATCTTTGCCGCCACGGCGTCTATATCCCCGCTCTTATCGGTGTCAAGCAGAATATCGAGCGAGACGCCATAGATCTCACCGAGCGACTTCAGATTGAAACAGTCGGGCAGGCACTCGCCGGACTCCCACTTCGAGACCGCCTGCGCCGAGACGCCGACGCGATCCGCGACCGCCTCCTGCGTCAGTCCGAGCTTTTTTCTGTGTTCCCGGAGCTTCGCCCCGAAGATTTCAAGGTCAAGCATATTCATACCATCCTTCCGGCACTAAGCCGTTATTTCGAACCGGTTCGTAATAATATTATAACACGGCATAGCTCAACTTGCAATAGTATGTATGTTGATTCCATGATATGTTATTAAACCGCAGGTTGAAAAAAGATCGTAGTCCGTTTACCGGACAGCGATCCGAAGCAATTGTTGTAACACATATTGAGCGCACCACACAAAAACACTCACGGAATGGTCTCCGTGAGCGTTTTCTTATTCAATAGACCATGAAAGCGCCTATCCTGACGACTTTCCCGTCCGACTCATCAGCCTTAGTGTCCGCGACGCGCAGACGCAGCGTGTGGTGACCTTCCGTGAGCTCTCCGCCGAGCAGCATTCCTCCGGCGCGATTGAAGCTCTTGCAGTAGCTGTCCCACGTCCTGAGGCTCTTCTCTTCACCGCCGTCGACGCTCCAGAGAAGATCGCCGGAATCCTTCGCGAGCATCAGGTACAGACCGACGCGGCGGCCGTCAAACTCATACGTGAGTGACGCTCCCGGTTCTCCCTCGATATACCCGTCGTACCGTCCGCACATTGTCTCCCGGACCACTCCGAACCCGGAAAGCTCACCCTCGGACGCGTCCACAAGCTGCGCGTCAAGCCTGAGAGGGCGCGACAGCTGTTCGGGCAGAACCTTCTCCGAAAGGACAGGCTCTGCCTTGTCGAGCATATCAGCGAGAAACTTCGTTATCGCCCCGGTATAGACGGCATAACCATCGTCGTTCGGGTGAACGGTATCGGTGGTCAGCGTCTTCCAGTCTCCGCCGGACGAGGTTACCTTGGAGCGCAGAATCTCACCGACGTCTGTCTGCGGTATCCCATAGCGGTGCATCACTGCCGAATGCGCGCTCCGCGCCGTGTACTCTCCGCCCGACGCTATGTGGTCGGACAGATATTTTGTCGTCGTGTGAACATACACGATATCAGTATGCGGATCCGACGCGTATATCTTCCTGACGATCGTCTCGGAATCAGTCATTATGGTGTCATAGTCCCCGAGACCGTCGTTCACCGAATACTCCATGAAGACAAGATCCGGCTTCTTCGACAGAAGATCGCGCTCACAGCGGAATATCCCGAGCGAGCTTCCGGTCCCGCCGATAGCTGCCTGTATCTCGCGTATCTCATGATCCGGATATCTCTCCCTGAACCACCTCATGACCGAGCCTCGCCAAGACGTCCTCGAGGCGTCAGACGCCCCAGCGCCCTCGGTTATCGAACCGCCGAAGAAGCCTATCGTCAGTTCCTTATTGTTTTTCAGCTTATAAAGCGTATTGTCAAGCATTTTCCACCTCCGTGCGGGCATCATGACTCCCGCGCCGCATGTATGAAAAGAGGATGACGCCTGTCCGGGTCATCCTCCTGTTTTCAGCTTTTATTTGGACTCGCTGGGATCAAACGAAACGTAGCTGTAAAGAATCACGTCGCCGTCGTTGATCGTGTTGGCGTTTGCCTTGCCGCTGGTGGGCTCCACATCGTTGATGTAGTACATCCAGTAGTGAGCGATTCCGTTTTCGTCCGTATGGTTCGTGAAATCCTGGATATCCTTGACAGAAGCATTGTCGTCGGACAGAACGTACGGGATCTCATTCTCGTCGCAAGCTTTGATGAAGGCGTCAAGAACAGTCGGCTCGGCAGCCTTTACCGTAACCTGAGTGTCAAGCACGGCGTCTTCACCTTCAGGACCAGCGATCTTGAGAGTGACAGTTACTTCCTTCATGGGCTCGCTGCCGCAGGAAACGAGAGCAAACGCAAGTACGATACCTGCCAGAACCATAGATAAGATACGGGTTAACTTCATTAGAGCTATTCCTCCTGATTTGATATAAAGCGCCGATCCCCCGATCGGTCACTTATACATCTATTATACTATGACTTCTTTCATTTGTCAAGCTTTTTTCGTTATTTTTTTTGCTTTACCCAAAACAATTTTACCCGCTATTGTCTGTTTTCACAAAATGGTCTGACAGTTTTGTGTATTATACCTACCGTTAATCTTTTCGCCGCGGTCAGTTCAGGAACAAAACGGCAAGATTCAGGTACGCCGCGTAAAAAAGCCACGCGAGATACACCACCATAGCCGCCCCGCAGACTACATATATCCTGAAAAAGTGACACATAGCGAAAAAGCTCATCACAATCATCATGATAATCGCCATGAACGCCGAAAAATAAGCCTCAGCCCCGAAGAACAGCGGATACCATATGAAATTGAACACCATCATGATAATGAAGAACAGCAGCCCCTTATACTTATCCTGCTCGCACGACCTGTCGGGACAGCACGCCACCGCCCCCGCCGATCCGCCGATAAGTATGTAAAGCACCGTCCACACAATCACGAAAACGAACCCGGGCGGCGCTCCCGCCGGAAGCTCCAGCTCGCCGTAAGCGTCGGCGCTCCCGCCCGCGAGCGCGCTCAGAAATCCGGACAGCAGAACGATCACCGCCCCCGCGATGACGCACCGGATATCTATCCGGCAAAGCTCCGCCCGTATCCTCCCGCGGATGTTCCCGAATCTGCATCCGCGTCCCCTCCCGAATAATGACATGAAAGATCACCTCACACAAAAAATGTATGAGGTGATCAAAGATTTTATTCTGACGTCTTCACGCCGCGTCGTCTGCCGCGGGCTCAGTGTCTGTCGACGTATCCTCGCCGGAGGTGTCAGGCTCGGTCACGTCGGTCACAGGCGCGTCCGTGTCCGGCTCACCGGTATCGGTCGTGTCATTGACCGGAGGCTCCGGCTCTGGTTCCGGCTCAGGGTCGGGCAGGCTAGCGTGCTCGTGGCAGTAGCGGTTGTAGACCGGCTTTCCGTCGGTCGCGCTGTAGCCCGGGTACTTTCCGCTCGGGTAGAGACCGATATAGAACGGCACGTCGTCCCTGTCAGGCATCGGAGTTCCATCGGGAACCTCGCGCCAGGTGTACTGCGCGTCCTCGACCTTGATGTTAGCCGGGAACTCGCGGTCGACCTTGAGAAGTCCGACCTGGATGATGTTCGCCTCCGGGCACTTGTCGCAGGCGACCGCCTTCGTGACCTTATCGTAATTGACAAGGACATGGACGTCGCAATACTCGGTCGGTGCCGTCGCCGCCGTGAAGTAACCTTCCTCAATCCTGTTGCCACGCGGGTCGGCCTGGCACGCCGCCGTCGCGAGCTTTCCGGAATCCTTGCAGTACTTCGCGGTGATGACTCCGTCCGCCGTTGTGAAGGTCTTCAGCGGCGTTCCGCCGTTCGTCGCGCCGTTGATATACTTCTCGTGAAGCTTCGTCATTATGAGGTCCCACGCGTGCACGGTCGGATTCCACGCGATGTTCGTGCCGATAGACTTCGGCGTCTCGTAGCCGAACCAGATTCCGCACACGTAGTACGGAGTATAACCGATAAAGTAACGGTCGACATCGCTCGATGTCGTACCGGTCTTTCCGGCGACATTGACCGAGTTCTTGAGGGTACAGCTCTTAGCGGTACCGGTATCGACGACCTTCTTGAGCATCTTCGTCATGATCGACGCGTTCTGCTCACTTATTACGACGTGGCTGTCCGCGGTGTTGTCAAGGACGACCTTGCCGTCCGCGTCGAGCACCTGAAGCCATGTGCGCGGCTTGTTGTATACGCCGCCGTTCGGGAATATCTGGTACGCCGCCGTTATCTCGAGGTTCGTCAGACCCTTCGACATAGCTCCGAGCGCGAGCGGCGCGATATCCTTGTCGGTCAGCGTCTTTCCTCCGGCGATCTCCTCCGACTCGATGAAGCTGTGCATACCGAGCTTGTTCTTGACAAAGTCAAACGAGCGCTCCGGCGTCAGCTCCTTCATTATGCGCACCGCGATGGTGTTTATCGAGTGCTCAACGGCGACGTTTACCGTCGTGAGTCCCCTGTACCTCTCCGGCAGGTTGCGCGGGTAGGCGATCGGATTCGTCTTCGCGGTGTCGTCCTCGGCGTAATTGAACCAGACCGGCGTGTCGTCGAAGACACTTCCGTAGGTGATGAGCCCGTATTCAAGCGCCGGGGCGTAAACCGACAGCGGCTTTATAGACGAACCGGGGGAACGTGTGGACTTTGTCGCGTGGTTCTGGAGCAGGTCGCCCGTCTTCTCACCGCGCGCGCCGACAATTCCGAGAACGTCTCCGGTCGCCGGGTCAACGACGACGGCGGACGACTGCGGCTGCTTGTCGCTGTTCGTCTTCGGGAATGAATTCTCGTCGAGATAAACCTCCTCTAGAACAGACTGAACCTCCGGGTCCTGAAGAGTAATTATCGACAGACCGCCCGTATAGAGGTAGTTCCAGGCGTTCGCCGCCGTGTAACCGAGCTTATCCTGGAGCGCGGCGACTACCTCGACTATGACCTGATCGGTATACCACGACTTCGTCGACGCGGTCTGCTGCTGCGCACGACCGTGATAATCGAGCTTCAGCTCCTTGCCGTAAGCGCCGTCATACTCTTCTTTCGTGATATAGCCCTGCTCGAGCATGAGGTCAAGGATGCTGTTGCGGCGCTCAGCCTGCTTCTCCGGGTTGAGGACAGGGTCGTACTTTGTCGGAGCGTTGGTGATCGACGCTATCGCCGCGCACTCGATGAGCGTGAGGTCGCTGACGTCCTTGTTGAAATAAGTATACGCCGCCGCCTGAACGCCGTAGCAGTTCTGGGACAGGTAGATGTTGTTCAGGTACTGCTCGAGTATCTGCGTCTTGTCGAGCCGCTTCTCGAGGTTCAGCGCGCGGAGGATCTCCTGTATCTTTCTCTGCGGCGTGTAGTCGTCCTCGTGATAGATGTTCTTTATCGTCTGCTGCGTGATAGTCGATCCGCCCTGCGCCTTCTTTATCGGTATGATATAGTTGAACGCGGAAAAGCCGGTGCGCAGCCAGTCGACGCCGTGATGGCTCCAGAAACGCTTGTCCTCGATACAGACGAAAGCGTTGACGAGGTTCTTCGGGATATCCGGGTACTTGACCCAGATACTGTTCTCAGAGCCGAAGATGCGCTCGTCCTCGAGCTCGACCATCTCGCCTACGCGGTTCTCACGGTCGGTGTAATCCATGTAGTACACACGCGTCGTCTGCGAAGAGTTCGACACGCTGAAAAGTGACAGATCAACCTCCGGGTCGATATAGTTCTTGACATATACGGCAAAGACCGTGACGACGATTATCCCGGCTATGAAGCAAACGAGCATTATCGTCAGAAGTATGTTCAGAAGATACGAGAAGAATTTCCCGATAACCTTCCCCGCGAGCCTTCCGGACCCGGCGACTTCCTTTGACCAGTCGATCTTGTTTTTCGGTCCGTTCGGGGCGGGCCGTTTTGAATAGTTATTCAATTCCGGTATTACCTTCCTTTGTTTTTATCTGTAAGACGAAATCGAACGTGTTTTATTACTATATTTTAGCTCATCTTTATGAATTCAGGATGAACGACTTGATATTGCTCCGCAGTTTTCCTGAAAATTTACATTTCGCTCCGGCGGATAACACCCTGGAAACACGGCGTTAATCAAATCTTGTCGTTTATCGTTCGTCTTCGTCGTCAACCGGCTGGATATCCGTGTTCTGTCCGGGCTTCATCGCCTCCGCTATGTGAAGCTCAGAGACATGCCCGATGACGCACCCGAGCAGGATTATCAGCAGCCCGACGACCACTCCGCCGAGGTCAAGCCCCATCGACAGGTGGATCGACTCCGGCTCCGCGACAAACGTCCTCACGAGCAGATAATTGTAGAACCTGCGCGCCGTCAGGACGACCGTGTATCCGATCATCACCGACAGACCGATATACATCGTGTACCTCGCGTTGTTCATGTTGTAAGGAGACTCGGAGGCGACGTTCTTCATCAGCCTCGACATATTGAGGCAGACGGGAGCCAGCATCGCTGACGCCGCCGCGCACATGATAAGCTCCGCCCAGATGACCGTCTTCACGTCCATGAGTGAGACCGTGTCGTAAGCCGCGTCGATACGTATGCCGTTTCCGATGAAGATCGAATAGTAGTCCTCACCGTGAAGCGTCATCAGCGGCGGAAGAAGCATCTTTTCAACAGGCGTGTTGACAAGAAATATGATAAGCGCGACAATGCCTGACAGCGCCACGGCGGCAATGCAGACGAAATACAGCGCCATGAACACGGGCGACGCCATCTTCGCGAACGGCACGATCGCGCGGTAGCCCCTCGCGGGCTTTGTCTTATCTTTTGTTTTCTTTCCGGACTTTCCGAGACCCATTTTTATAACGACCTTTCTGTCTTGGCAGTATCACTGCCTGACGACCACATTCTCCTCACCGAGAAGCTCCCTCAGTTCATTGACAACGAACGGCGACGCGGCGAGACGCACGCCGTTCATCTTCACATAGGCCGACTTCGACTTGTCATAGAAGATGACCTCTGTCGTACCGTCGCAGAATATTCCGGCGAGATTCACGGCCTTGCGGAATTCCCGGCAGCTTTCGTCGGCGCTCTCAACGCGCAGATAAACGCGCGACGGATAGAGCGGCTGATACGGCTGCCATCCGGACACAGGCGCGCTCTGACGCTGTGCGTTCTGCTGCGCCGGAGCGGCTGTGCGCAGAGGTTCCGGCTGACTCGTCCTGACCTCCGGCGCCGTCTTCGCGGACGCTGTGGGTGCGGCATTCTGACGCGAATCCGTGGTTTCTTCCGAGAAGTGCGCGTTGTCGACCAGCGGAACCATCGAGTTCGCGAGCAGCTTCGGGTCCTCGTCGTCCCTGAGAGACAGCTGTCCGACAATGCACAGCGGCGCCTCCTCGGTCAGCAGGTGCGAGAACCTCTCGAGTGTCTTCGGGAAGACGACGACCTCCATCTCTCCGGAATCGTCCTCGACGCTCAGAAACGCCATCTGCGCGTTCGTCTTCGTCATCTTGAGCTGACGTTTATTCACGATCCCGCAGATCACGACGACCTGACGGTCGCTGAACCGCGTCTCAGTGTCGGATTCCTCGCCGGACGCGACAAGCTCACCGATCTTCACCGGCGCGATCTTCGCTATGTGCCGACTGAAATCCTCGAGCAGATGCCCGGAGAAATACATTCCGGAGCACTCCTTCTCAAGTCTCAGCTTCTCGCGGAAGCTGAGCTCCGGGACGTCAGGATACTCATACCCCTTCGGCTTCTCGTCCGCCCCTCCGAGCGAGAACAGATCAAGCTGTCCCGCGACGTTCGAGCGGTTTCTCTCCTGATAATGATCCGCTATCTTCTCATAAGCGAGCAGAAGCCTGCTGCGGTAGACGCCGAGCCTGTCGAACGCTCCGCTCTTGATCAGCGCCTCGAGCTGCCGCTTGTTCATGTCGCTGCCCCAAAGGCGCTCTACGAAATCCTCAAAGGATGTGAACGGTCTGTCCCTCCGCTCGTCGATCACGCGCTTCACGAAGCCCTCGCCGAGATTCTTCAGCGCGAGCAGACCGAAACGGATATACTTATCGCCGTCATTATGGTACGCGCGGAAATCCGGTCCGCTCTCGTTTATGTCCGGCGGCAGGATGCGTATGCCGTAGCGCTGGCACTCCGAGATATACTCCGAAGTCTTCGCCGCGTTTCCGAGCACCGACGTCATGAGCGCGGCGAGGTATTCACACGGATAATGCGCCTTCAGATACGCCGTGCGGTAAGCGAGCACAGCGTAAGCCGCCGCGTGGCTCTTGTTGAACGCGTAGCTCGCGAAGGATGACATCTCATCAAAAAGCTTATCCGCCGCCTCTCTGTCGACGCCGTTCTTTTCCGCGCCCTCGAGGAATACCGCGCGCTCCTTCTCCATCTCGGAGACCTTCTTCTTCGCCATCATGCGTCTGACAAGATCAGCGCGTCCGAGCGAATAACCCGCGACCGTGCGGCAGATCTGCATGACCTGCTCCTGATATACAATACAGCCGTATGTCACGTCAAGTATCGGCGCGAGAAGCGGCGTCAGGTATCTGATCTTCGACGGGTCTTTACGGTTCTCGATATATTTCGGTATCGAATCCATCGGACCCGGGCGATAAAGAGATATCGCCGCGATTATATCGTCTATTCTGTCCGGCTTCAGCCCGGTCAGCATCTGCCGCATTCCGCCCGATTCAAGCTGGAACACACCGCCGGTATTTCCGGAGGAAATCAGCTCATAGACCTTCCTGTCGTCAAGCGGCAGCTTATCGACCGAAAAATCCGGCTCGCTCTCGCGTATCTGCTTCTCGGTATCGTGAATTATCGTCAGGTACCTCAGCGCGAGAAAATCAAACTTCAGAAGACCGAGCTTCGCGACCGTATCCATATCAAACTGCGTCACGACGACATCGCCGTTCATCGACAGCGGGACATACTCGCTGACCGGTCTGTCAGTGATGACGACGCCCGCCGCGTGCGTCGACGAATGTCGCGGCATACCCTCGAGCGCTCTCGACGTGTCGATCAGCCGCTTCACCTTCTCGTCCGACGCGTACATCTCCCGCAACTCCTTAGAATAGTCGAGCGCGCTGTCAAGCGTCACGTCAAGCTCACGCGGAATGCACTTCGCGACCGCGTCTGTCTCCGAATAGGACATACCGAGCGCCCGCCCGACATCCCTCACAACCGCCCTCGCCGCCATAGTACCGAAAGTTATGATCTGCGACACATGGTCGTCGCCGTACCTCTCCTTGACGTACCCGATGACCTCATCCCGTCGGTCATAGCAGAAATCAATATCGAAGTCCGGCATACTGACCCGCTCAGGATTAAGAAACCGCTCAAACAGCAGATCAAACCGCAGAGGATCAATATCCGTTATCCCGATAAGAAACGCGACAAGACTTCCCGCTCCGGAACCTCTTCCAGGTCCGACCGGGATATCCCTGGACTTCGCCCAGTTGACGAAATCCTGCACGATCAGGAAATACTCCGAATACCCCATCTTCCCGATGACCGAAAGCTCATACTTCACCCTCTCGCGGTACTCAGTCTCCGGATGAAGCTCAAAATCAAACCGTCCGTCCTTAAATCTCCGGTCAAAGCCCGCCCATGCGAGCCTCTCAAGGTACTCATCCGGAGGCGTCCCGTCCTCCGGCTTGAACGCCGGAAGATACAACTTAGAAAAATCAAAGTCAAAATCGCACTTCTCCGCGATCTTAACAGTATTATCAAGCGGACTCCCGAGCGGATCATCATCAAGATACCCGAACAGCCTGTGCATCTCGTCGGTAGTCTTATAATAAAACTCATCCGTCTCAAACCCGATCGGCCGACCATCCGTTATCACGTTATTCGTCTGTATGCAGAGAAGCACCGCCTGACTGTCCGCGTCCTGCCGTCTCAGATAATGCGCGTCATTAGTCGCGACCATAGGAATCGACAACTCATGTGACAACCGCACAATCCCCCGATTCACCCTCTTCTGCTCCTCAATCCCGTGATCCTGCACCTCAAGGTAATAATCCTCGCCGAAAAGCGACCGCATCTTCTCCGCGTGCGCCCGCGCCCCCTCATAGTCCCCATTAGCAAGCATCCTCGGCACAGCCCCCGCAAGACAAGCCGACAAAGCGACCAGCCCCTCATGATGCCCCTCAAGCAACTCCATATCAATCCGAGGCTTAGAATAAAACCCCTCAGTAAACCCGCGAGTCACCATATAAATCAAATTCCGGTACCCGACATCATCCTTACAAAGCAGCACAAGATGATAACTCGCAGAATCCTCCCCATGCGACTTATCAAACCGAGTCCTCCTGGCAAGATAAACCTCGCACCCGATAATCGGCTTTATCCCCTCCTTCTTACAGGCATTATAAAACGCCACCGCGCCATACATAACCCCATGATCAGTTATAGCACAAGCAGAATGCCCGCACTCCTTAGCCCGCCTCGGTATCTCCTCGACCCGACACGCGCCGTCAAGCAAACTATACTCACTATGAAGATGCAAATGGACAAAATCAGGCATACTTACCTCCGAGGAAGCGGGATGTGTTAGTTTGCGGGGGAGGGAAAACCCTTTGTAATGGGTTTTCCCGCCCCCGCCCCCCTCCTTTTCTCAAACTTCAAACAAATAATTAATTCTCATTACTGTGTAATATAACAACGAGCGTAATGTACGCTCGAACGCGGCATCCTGAGAATCACGGCGCGGCTTCGGACCCTTAAGGCGCGCGCCTCCGCGTCTCAGTCGCTTCGCCATATTCCGCTGCTCGAGCAGCAGGCCGATATTGTCGTCACTGTAAATCCGTCCGTTCTGGTCAACCGGCACAGCGCCGCGCGCCATACACATCGCCGCCAGCCCGAAATCCTGCGTCACAACAATATCCCCGCGCTCCGCCCGGTTCACAAGCGCAAAATCCGCGCTGTCCGCCCCGGTCGACACCGTAACCACCTCGACCGAAGAACCAAGCTCCCGGAACTCATGCGCCATATCACAGAACACCACGCACGAAACCCCATACTCAGCCGCGACCCGCAAGGCAATCCTAGTAACCGGACACCCGTCCGCGTCAACAAGCACCCTCATGCCCCCGCCCCGAGCTCCACGAGCTTCTTAAGCCGATGATTCACCCCTGACTTCGTTATCGGCGGCGTATGCATCTCAGCCAAAGCCGCCAGCGTCGCGTCCTCGTTCTCAAGCCGCAGATACGCCGTCTGCTTCAGCTCCTCCGGTATCCGCTCAATCTCTCCCGACCTTATCAGGTTATTTATCGCGTTTATCTGATCAGCGGCGGCGGCGACCGTCTTACCGATATTCGCCATCTCACCGTTAGCTATCCTGTTAGCACCGCTCCTGAGCTCCCGCTCGATCTTCTTGTTCATGATAGTGAAAGCCGCGGTATTCGCCCCTATGTAAGCGAGAAAATTCTCGATGCTCTCGCTGTCCTTATAGTAAAGCACGCTCTCGCCGCGCCTCGACATCATCTTCGGCTCGAGCCCCGCGTCAGTCAACAGACCCGACAGACTCTCAGCCGCCGCCACCATAGCGAAGCTCATCTCCAGGTGATACCCCTTCTCCGGATCGGTTATAGTCCCCGCGGACAGGAACGCCCCCCTGACAAACGACGGCTCACAGCCCTGACAATGAAACATCCCGGACATTATCTCAGTCTCGGCGATGTCCGGCGCGTATCCGAATGAACCAAAAAGCTTCTCCGCCTCCCGCTTCTGCGGAATGGTTATCTTGCACCCCGAGCGCTCGCCCTCGGCGCCGGTCTTGCGCTCTGTTATATAAAGATTCGCTGTTATATGATCCTGCTCGTCGAGCCATCTGACAAGCAGCTCCGCGAAAGGCTCGCAGGTGGTCACGAGCTTTATCCTCTGTCTTGAAAATGTCCCAGCCCCGTAGAGCGCTCCGTAAAGGAACGCCCTGCGGCAGCACTGATGCTTTATCTGTAGCGCCGTATCCACCAGCGCGGTCTTTGTTTCGTGTGCGAACGACACTTCTATCGTCCTCTCGTAATATGTTTTCCGGAATCCCCGGTTTACTTGTTTATATCCCTGTGTATCGTGACGGTTCTGTACCCGCTCTTTCTGATATGCGACGCGAGCGCCTCGGCTATCGCGACCGAGCGGTGTTTTCCGCCCGTGCAGCCTATGGCGATTATCAGCTGCGCCTTGCCCTCCTTCGAGTAAAGCGGCAGCATGAAATCGAACATATCAGTGAGCTTGTCCATGAACGTATTCGTCTCCTCATGTGAGAAGACAAAGTCCCTGACAGGCGCCTCAAGCCCCGTGTGCTCCTTCAGCTCCTCGTAATAGTACGGGTTCGGGAAGCATCTCACGTCAAAGACGAGATCCGCCTCGCTCGCCGCGCCGTACTTGAAGCCGAACGACATACAGGTGACAAACATCTCATGCACCGTGCCTGTCTGGACTATTCCCGAGATCTTCTCCTTCAGCTGTGCCGGAGTCAGACGGGTAGTGTCGATGATATAGTCCGCGCGGAGCCTTACCGGCGCGAGCATCTCCCTCTCGAGCCTCAGCGCCTCCGTAATGCTTATATTCTTGGCGGAGACAAGCGGATGAGCGCGCCGTGTATACTTATAACGGCTGATTATCACCTCGTCCGCGCAGTCCATGAAGATCGTGCGGCAGTTGAAGTTCTGTAGCTTCAGCTCGTCAAGCCTTGTGAACAGCGTGTCGAACTCATCCTCGCCGCGTATATCGACGACGAAGGCGACCTTTCCGCCCTGTCTCCACCCCGGCGCCGGATCGGCGCCGAAGCCGGTCCCTCCGGAGCAGATCTCCGCGAACTTCGGTATCAGCAGAGCGGGCATATTGTCTATACAGTACCATCCGAGATCCTCAAGCGTGTTCGCCGCCTGAGACTTGCCCGCGCCGGACATACCGGTTATTATCAGAAATTCCACCTTTTCACTCCTCTTTTCTTATTGTCATCGGCACACCGCAACAGGTCATACGGCGCACCGGGTTATTTTTCAGTATTTTCCGTCCGGCAGCGTCCTTATCTCGCGCTCTATCGTCTTTCCGGTCTTTTCAAAGACCTCATCCCGGACGATATCGGCGAGCGTCAGAACATCGCGCGCGGTCGCCCCGCCGCGGTTCACTATGAAACCGGCATGCTTCAGAGAGACCTCCGCACCGCCGACCCTGCGACCCTTGAGACCGCATTCCTCGATCAGCTTCGCAGTTATGAATCCGTTTCCCCGCTTGAACACGCTCCCGGCGCTCGGCAGGTCGAGCGGCTGCTTTTCACACCTTCTCGACATATAGTCCTTCATCGCGGCTCCGATCGTGTCGGCGTCACCGGCGGCGAGTCTTATTTCAGCCGATATAATGACCCTGCCGTTCTCCATGTATGAGCTGTGGCGGTACGCGAAATCGTGTCCCGGCGCGTCGAGCGTTCCGGTCTCGCCGGTTTCCGGGTCATACCACCGGCTCGACACGACGACGTCCGACACCTGCCCGCCGTAAGCCCCGGCATTCATATAGATTCCGCCGCCGACCGTTCCGGGAATTCCGTAAGCGAACTCAAGTCCGGTCAGTGACAGCTTCGCCGCCCTCGACGCGAGCAAGGTCACCGGCATTCCTGCGCCGACAGTCAATGTTCTTCCGCCGGCATTGTCAGGGTCAGACGCGGAAAAACCGGCAATCCCGGTCATCACTACAACAGCGCCGTCATACCCGCCGTCCGGAGCCAGCAGATTCGTTCCGTTCCCTATCACCGTGAACGGAACTCCGCTCTCTTTCAGCGCGTCCATAGCCCCGACCGCCCGTTCCGGGCTCTCCGGGAAAACGGCAATACGCGCCGGTCCGCCTATCCGGAAGCTCGTGAGGCGCGAAAGCGGACAGCTCTCCTCATACCTCACGCCAAGGCGCGATAATAATGTCAAAAGGTTGTTCTGATCAATCATAGACAATCTCCCGCATGATCACTCTGTTGGCATGAGAAGCCGCACAAGCTCCGCGTGGTCGCGGACGATATGGTCCGGCACCGGAGTCTCGCCCGACGGCTTTCCGGACGGGCAGAAAAGTATCGTGTCTATCCCGGCGCGCCGACCGCCCTCGATGTCCGAGGTCAGCGAATCGCCGATGATAACCGAGCTCTCCCGTCTCTCTTCGCCGATATGAGCGAAGACATAATCGAAATATTCCTTCATCGGCTTCGGAACGCCGACCTCCTCGGAGACGAAGATGTCCTTTATATACGGCTTTACAGCGGAATTCGCGAGCCGCTTCTTCTGCGTCCTCTCGACGCCGTTCGTCACGATATACAGGTCATACACCCCGGAAAGTATCCGGCAGGCGTCCTCCGCGCCGTCAAGCAGCACCGAGCAGTCGGCGAGCGACTCGAGGTATTCCCGGTTCACCTCGCCGCCGTCAAGCTCCTCTCCTCCCCCGACGGTCGGGAGAAACGCCGCGAAACGCTCCCTCTGAAGAAACTCCTTCGTTATCTCCCCGCGCCCGTAGCTCGCCCAGAGACTTTCGTTGTAATTTTTATATCTTTCAAAATCCGCCGCGTCAAATTCTATGCCGTGCCTGCGCATCACTATTCCGAACGCGTCCTTTTCCGCCCGCGTGAAATCGAACAGGGTCATGTCCGCGTCGAAGAGCAGGGTCGTATATTTCTTGTTTTCCATGATCATATCTTCTCGTCTATCATTTCCCGCGCGGTCTCGCGCAGGCGGTCGGTTATGTTTATGCCGCCCATGATCCTCGCGATCTCGTCTACCCGCCCCTCTTTGTCAAGCGGTGTCACGCTCGTGCGGACCCTTCCGTCCGTCTCCTTCTTCGAGATCAGGTAGTGATTGTCGGCGAGCGCCGCTATCTGCGCCGAGTGCGTGATACAGATGACCTGAGCCATTCTGTCGTCCGGTATGCTCATCGCGAGCGCGCGCAGCTTTATTCCTATCTTCTGCGAGGTTTTTCCGGAGACTCCCGTGTCGACCTCGTCGAAGATCATCGTGTCCGGGAAATCCTTCTCGGCGAGGACGCTCTTTATTGCGAGCATTATACGCGACAGCTCGCCGCCCGATGCGATCTTCGCGAGCGGCTTCAGCGGCTCGCCCTTGTTCGTCGAGATAAGAAACTCCACCCGGTCCGCGCCGCGCGGAGTGAAGCCGCCCTGAACGGGAAGTATCTCGACCGAGAACGTGACGCCCTTCATGTCAAGGTACGCGAGCTCGGAGATTATCCTCTCCTCAAGCCCCGCCGCGGCGTCGGTGCGCAGACGGGTCATCTCCGCCGCCTTCTTCTCGAGCACCGGAAGCAGCTTCTTCTTCTCGGCGACGCATTCGTTAAGGCGCTCCTCCGACAGCTCGATCGACTCGAGCTCCTTTTTCGACTTCTCGAGGAACGCGAGGATATCCGGTATCGTGTCGCCGTACTTGCGCTCGAGCTTCGATATCTCGTCGAGCCGCGACTCTATTCTGTCGAGCCCGGCGGTCGGGTCGCCGTCCGAGTCGTCCGCGAAAGCCTCAGCCGTCAGCGCGATATCCTCGATCTCATAACCCGCCTGCTCGAGGCGCCCTGACAGTTCCCCCGCCTCCGGTATCACGGCGGATAGAGTATCGAGCGCCTTCACCGACCTTCTCAAACGGTCGAGAGCCGAGGTTCCCTTCTCGTTCTGATAGAGCGACGCGTAGACCTGATGTGAGAGACGGTTTATGTTCTCGCTGTTCTGGAGCTTCGCGCGCTTTTTCTCGAGCGCTTCCTCTTCTCCGGGCTTCAGCTTCGCCGCGGCTATCTCGTCTATCTGAAATTTCAGGAACTCAAGACGGCGCGCCTTCTCGCGCTCGTCCGACGTCATCTCCGCGATCTTTCTCTCGAGCTCGCGGTACCTGTTGTAGCACTCCGAATACTCTTCCGGAAGCGTGCCGAGCGACGCGAAGCTGTCAAGGTAATTTATATGCTTCTCCGGGTCGAGAAGCGTCATGTTGTCATGCTGACCGTGTATCGCGATAAGATGCTTCGCCACGTCTTTCAGAAGCGACATCGGTATCGCGCGACCGTTCATTCTCGCCGTCGATTTTCCCGAAGTGCTGATCGTCCTCGAGAGCAGAATCATCCCGTCCTCGTCCGGAGCGAGACCTAACGCCGAAAGCTCGTTCAGCGCCCGTATATTCATGTCTCCGAACAGCGCGGAGACCATCGCGGTCTCCTCACCGCTGCGTATCAGCTCCTTAGACTGCTTCGCGCCGAGTATCAGGGCTATCGAATCTATTATTATCGACTTTCCGGCTCCGGTCTCGCCTGTCAGCACCGTGAAACCGGCGGTGAAGTCTATGTCCGCGGTCTTGATCACCGCTATATTTTCAATGTGGAGCGAAATCAGCATCCGTACCGCCGCCTTTCACCTCCGCGGAGAATCCCGCGGTTATTTATCGATTATCGAGCGCAGCTCCGCGATAAGCGTCGACGCCGCCTCGTTCGTGCGCATCACAATTATTATCGTATCGTCGCCCGCGACGCTGCCGACGATGTCGTTGTGGCTCATCGAGTCTATCGCCGCCGCGGCTCCGGGCGCCATTCCGGAGCAGGTCTTCACGACCGCTATGTTGTTCGCGCTGTCAAGTCCGGTCACCGTCTCGATCAGCAGATTGCGGAACTTCGAGTTGATCGGCACCTGCTCGCGGCGCGGGAGCGCGTACTTGTATTTTCCTGTCGAGCCCGTGACCTTGATCAGCCCGAGCTCGCGTATATCGCGGGAGATCGTCGCCTGGGTCACCATGTAGCCCTTTTCTCTCAGGCGCTCCGAGAGCTCATCCTGCTTCTCTATCTCGTTCTCGTTTATGAGAGCGATTATCTCGCTCTGACGGTTGTATTTCATAAGTATCCCTCCGCGCTCGTTCTCCGTCGGACGGCGTCTTCCGGAGCGCGATTCCGGAGACGGTGCCTCCGGCGTGCCTCCGCGCGCCGCATCCCCATCGGACTCCGCCGTTTCGAGAACTTCTTCGTTTTCTGCCATTTCAAATCTCTCTTTCGTATGTAAGTAGTCCCGAGCGGGACCGTTTTTCATAGCTATCTTACGGTTTTGAGGCGGTTTTGAAAGACGGCTTGTCCGGCTTTCAAAATTCACGCCCCTACGTCGTGAAAGCCTCAAAACTGTTTGGTCTGAAAACTTGTTTTCAGACTATATGCTCTCCGCCATCTTACGGCGCAGCACCTCGTAGAAGCCTCCATCCTTCAATCTCACGAAACCGCAGGACAGCGGCGACTTCGTTATCCTGACGCTCTCCCCGTAGCCTACACGGAACATCTCGGAGCCGTCGAGCGACAGGTACATCTCCGGAGACCTCTTCGAGAGGTTCCGCACCTCAAGCACCGATGACGCCGAAAAGACGATAGGCGCCGCCGACAGCGAGTGGGCGCAGACCGGCGTCACCGCGATGGCGTCCATGCACGGGTCGATGACAGGTCCTCCCGCGGACAGCGAATACGCGGTAGATCCGGTAGGAGTCGAGACGATGAGCCCGTCGCACCTGTAGTGGTTGACAATCTTCCCGTCGCAGCAGAGCTCTATATCGACCATCCTGAACACCGACTCCGCGCCGAGCACGGCGTCGTTCAGCGCGAACATTCCGGACTTTCCGGGTATCGCCGCGTCGAGCATCATCCGACTCTCGACATTATAATTGCCGTCAATCAGCCTCCCGAGCATATGAAGCTCGTTTATCTCGAGCTCCGCCATATACCCGACCCGCCCGAGGTTTATCCCGAGCAGGGGTATCCCCGCCGGCGAACAGCGTCTCGCCGCCTTGAGAAGCGTTCCGTCTCCGCCGAGGACTATCATTACGTCAATCGTCCTCGTCATCTCACACTCCGGGAGAAAAACGACGTCTCTGACGGCGTCCTCACCGAGAGTATCCCTCACCGCGCACTCCTGCGAAATATCCATGAACACCCCGACGCCGTCACGCGTCAGCCTTATCGCGCCGAGAGCGCCTATCACCGCCGCGGTCCCGGCGAAATCCTTGTCCTTATCCGCGTTAGAATAGATACCGATATTCTTCATTCCGAAATACCGACCTTTCAGTGTTATGTCAGATCGTTATACTGCCCTCTGCCGGAGGCGAAGACACTGTCGAGCGTGCCTTCTGTGACGCGCCTTATAAGGCTGTCGGATATCGTCCCGCAGGTGACGCCGCCGTCGAAAACAGCCACATACTCGCGGTTGCCGTCCCCGCCCTCAATCGGCGAGACAGTGAGCGCGCGGCAGTGAAGCCCGCTCACCGCGGCGTCGGACAGCACACGCGAGATGACCTCCGCGTGTACGGCTCTCGAGCGCACGATACCGTTTTTACCGATATTCGCTCTTCCCGCCTCGAACTGCGGCTTTATGAGCGCCGCGAAGACGCCGTCCGGCTCGAGTATCCGTCTCACCGCCGGAAATATCAACGCGAGCGAAATGAACGACACGTCGCAGACGGCGAGCGTGCATTTGCCGCCGATATCCTCCGGTCCGATATATCTCGCGTTCATTCCCTCATACGAGATGACACGCGGGTCGTTTTTCAGCGTCCCGTCGAGCTGTGAGCGCCCGACGTCCACCGCGCGGACACGGCGCGCTCCGTGCTTCAGGAGACAGTCGGTGAAGCCGCCCGTCGACGCGCCTATATCGACGGCGTCAGCCCCCGCCGGATCGAGCCCGAGGACGTCTATCGCCTTCTCGAGCTTAAGTCCGCCGCGGCTCACGTATTTTGACCGTTCAGCGGTTATCAGGATCTCCGGCGGCGTCTCCCCGTCTATCTGTGAGGACGGCTTCGTCAGCGTTTTCCCGTTTACGACAACGCCGCCGGACGCGATCAGCCGCTTCGCCTCCTCACGGCTCTTAGCATAGCCGTTTTCGGCGATAAATATGTCCGCCCGCATCTCTTAAAACACCGGGATCAGCGCGCCGATCAGTATCCCGAGAACCGCGCCCGCGAGGACCTGAAGCGGCGTGTGCCCGATGAGCTCCTTCAGGTTCTTGTCGAGATACCTTGACTCGCCGGTTGAGATGTCGTGAACAATCTTGTTGAGCACCTTTGCCTGCTCCCCCGCGGCGCGTCTGACTCCCGCCGCGTCATACATGACAATGAACGCCATGACGAACGCGAGCGCGAAGGTCACAGAATGCGTGCCGTTCAGCTTCCCTGTCGCGACGACCATCGAGCAAACGGTCGACGAGTGCGAGCTCGGCATTCCGCCCGAAGACATAAGCACCGAGAAGCTGAACGAATGGTTCTTGATTATATAAGCCCCGCACTTTATGAACTGCGCCCCGAACCACGCGATGAACGCGCAGATCAGCACATAATTCGAAAAAAATCCTAAAAACTCGTTTTTCATTTTCTGACTGCTATTTCTTCCTTTCAAGAAGCCATCCGGCGAGCGATGAGAGCTGCTCCGAGCCGTCGAAGCCCTTTATCGCGCTCACAGCGTCCGACGTGACGGACGCCGCGTATTCTCTCGCCTCATCGATTGTCATCAACGTCGCGAAGGTGTTTTTTCCGCTCTCGGCGTCGCTGCCTGTCGGCTTTCCGAACGTCTTCTCGTCTCCGGTGACGTCGAGTATGTCGTCGATCACCTGAAAAGCCCGCCCTATACCGTCCGCGTATCTCTCCGCCGCTCTGTTAAGCGTCTCCGGCGCGTTTCCGGAAAGACAGCCGAGGAGCGCGGCGCACCGTATCAGCTCGCCGGTTTTGAGCGATTGCAATTTTTCGAGTGACGCAAGCCCGATCTCCTTGTTCTCGCTCTCAAGGTCCATCACCTGTCCGCCGATCATTCCGTCGATTCCGGCGCAGCGCGACATCAGCGAGACCGCCCGCATAATTGTCTCCGGCTCCGCAAACGGATTCCCCGCCGCGACGCCGAACGCCTTCGTCAGCAGCGCGTCCCCGGCGAGAAGAGCGTTCGCCTCGCCGTACTTCACGTGGCAGGTTGGCTTGCCGCGCCGCAGGTCGTCATTGTCCATACACGGCAGATCGTCGTGTATCAAAGAATACGTGTGTATCATCTCGAGCGCCGCGCCGAATCTCAGCGCGCACTTATCCGCCCTCGCGGGGTCGGTACCCGACGCTCTCGACGCGAGCGACGCGAACTCTATGGCGAGAAAGGGACGCAGTCTCTTTCCGCCCGACAAAAGGCTGTAACGCATCGCGTCGCAGACGATGCCGTAGTCCGGGTCGCTCTCCGCCGAGAGAGCTTCGAGCTCCTTCTCCACAAGAGCCGCGCGTGAGGCGAGCATCGCTTCAATATCCATCGTCATTTCCGTTCCTTCCGTTATGGAATCTCACTGATCAGCCGGGATGAAATTCTTCTCAGTCCCGCCGGTCAGGATCTTCACCTTCTGTTCGGCGCTGTCGAGCTTCGCGGTGCAGGCTCTCACAAGCCCAACGCCCTCCTCGAACAGCTTCAGCGATTCATCGAGCGGCGCGCTCCCGTCGTCGAGCGCGCGGACTATCTCCTCAAGCCTCGCTATCGACTTCTCGAAGCCCGGCTCCTTCTTTCTGGTCTCACTCATTGCCGTTTTCTTCTCCATTACACGTTTTCTTATCTATCACTCTGATGCCTGTGACGTCCGCGTCTATCTCACCGTCCGTGACACGCAGGGTCAGATGTTTCCCGGCGGTCACGTCCCCGACCGACTTGACGATCTTCCCGTCGTCTCTGAAGACGGCGGAATATCCCCTCGATATGACAGCCATCGGGTCAAGCGCCCGCATTGTCGCCGTAAGCGCTCCGAGTTTAGCCCTGTCGTCCCTGACTATCGAATTCATCCGCAAGTTAAGCCCGTCCGAAAGCGCCGCGAGAAGCATCCGCCTGTCGTCGATGATATACCGCGGATCCGTGAGCGAGCGGCTCCTCGCGAACGCGTCGAGCCTTTTCCGCTCCGAGTTTATCCTTGAGTCCATCGCGAGGGACATATGTGTTATAACATTCATGAAACGCCGCCTGAGGTCGTTTCTGTCCGGGAAAGCGAGCTCCGCCGCCGCGGACGGTGTAGGAGCGCGGAGATCCGCCGCGAAGTCACAGATTGTGAAATCCGTCTCGTGACCGACCGCCGATATGACCGGTATCCGGCTCGCCGCGATATTCCTCGCCAAAACTTCGTCGTTAAACGCCCATAAGTCCTCGATCGCTCCGCCGCCTCGTCCTATTATTATCAGATCGACACGATCCCCGCCATTTTCGTCCGGAGTGTTAAAATACCTCATCCCCGAAATAAGCGACGCCGCAGCCTCATCGCCCTGAACGAGCGCCGGGTAAAGTATCAGCTCCGCGAGCGGATACCTTCTGCCGGAAATATTTATGATATCCCTTATGGCGGCGCCGGTCGGCGACGTTATTACACCGACTCTCGACGGATACCTCGGGAGCGGGCGCTTTCTCGCCTCGTCGAAAAGTCCCTCGGCGGCGAGCTTTCTCTTGAGCTGCTCGAACGCGAAATAAAGGCTTCCGACGCCGTCCGGCTCTATGTCGTCGACATATATCTGATACTGTCCGGTCTTCACGAAAGCGGAGACACGACCGTGAAGAATGACCTTCATGCCGTCCTCCGGAATGAACCGGAGCTTTTCCGCAGCGTTCCGGAACATGACAGCCGAGATCGCGCCGTCCTCGTCCTTCAGTGTGAAATACAGATGTCCGGTTCTGTAATGATCTGTAAAATTTGATATCTCACCGCGGACAAAGATATTCGCGAGAATGCGGTCGGAATCTATGATACGTTTAACATACGCGTTAACCTGTCCGACCGACAGGACGGCGCGCTTGTCACGCTCCGCCGATGCATTGCCGCCCGCGGATGGCTTTTCATGCCCGCGCCCGCCCGAGAGGAGCTTTTCTATCCCCGGGTCGAGACCCCTGCCGGAGCTGTTCATCTCTGCCAAAATCCGGTTCCCTCCGTGCCTGTCGCCGCTAAAAGCGCTGTCCCCGCGGCGTTGTCGCTCGAAAATTTCGGTTCCGCGAAACGCGAATCATATCCGCGCCGCTTTATCATATCCTTTATGATGGAACAGCTCATGACGCCTCCCGCGTACAGCACCGGAACCTTTTTGTGTCCTTTTGTCGTCATCTCTTCGAGAGCGTTGTCGGTCAGCTTTATAAGCGTCCTTCCGACGAAATCAAGCGTGTACATCGCCGCGGCGCGCGGGTCGGAACCATTTTTCAGCATCGCGGCGACCTTGTTCTCGAGCCCGGAGAGATTACACCCGCAGCCCTTCACCGAGACCCCGGTCCGCTCAAACCTCACACCCTCACGGATTCCCTCGAGCGCCATGCGCTCAAGCTCCGCTCCGCACGGGAAATCGAGCCCCATCATGACTCCCGCACGGTCTATCGCCTGACCCGCGTTGAGGTCGAGCGTCCCGCCGAGCCTAGTTATCCCGAGCCTGACGCCGAACGAACCGTCGCCGCGTCCGCCGATCTCCGGCTCGACAAGCAGCATCTCGGTAGTTCCTCCGGAAACGTGAAAAGCGATGAACTCGCGCGAAAGAAGATCCGGCGACCCGCTCGACCACAGCGCCGCCATTATATGCCCCGCCTGATGCGAAAATTTCATGAGCGGCTTCTTCACTCCGCTCGCGAGCGTCGACGCCGCCGCCTCACCGGCGAGAAAGCACGGCATATACGACCCGTCCGCGTCGCGCGGGGAAACCGACACGCCCACGGCGCGCAGAAACTCCGGTTCAAGCCCGGCAAGAGCCTCCGCCGTCACGTCCGGAAGATTCTTCACGTGAGCGAACACAGCGTCGCTCTGTCTGAGCCCTCTGCCGCCGTGCTCTACGTGGAGTAGGCGCTTCACGTTCGAGAGAAACTCCCCTCTCTCCGCGTCGAACAGAGCGCAGGAGGTCGTGTAATTCGACGTGTCGATACCGATATAATACCGACTCATTTCCTGTCGCACTCTCTGTCCGGGAGCGAATGGGCGATGCTGTTGAGCACACCGTTCACGAAAGAGGGGGCCTTATCGTCGTCGAACTTCTTCGCGAGCTCGATCGCCTCGTTGAGCGCGACCCTCTTCGGGACGTCGTCGACCGACGTCATCTCGTAGACCGCGAGGCGCATTATCGCGAGAGACGCGCGCGATATTCTCGAGAGCGACCAGCCGGCAGCCGCCGTGGAAATCTTTTCGTCGATATCCGCGAGGTTGTCACAGACGCCGAAGAACGCCCCGCGCACATAGTCGCTAAACAAACCGAGCGCTGCCTCCGAATTGTCGAGCTCTCTGGCAAAGAACGTGTCGGCGTCCTCCTCCGGCGCGAATGATTTTGCGAAAAGGAGACCGACGGTGAATTCACGCGCCGCCTTTCTCGAGTCAACTGTTTTTCTTGAGTCTTCCATATGAATCGTTCTGTTCCTTTCGTGCCGCGGCGCTTTCCGCGGCGAAATCTATATTTTGAATGAGCATATATACATCACACGAATGCATAATAAATCAGCATACATGTATATTATACATTCTTTATTCAGAAAAGTCAACCGTCAAGGGTAAATAAATCATGATTTTTCGCATAATATATTTTGTATACACATACATGAATGATATATAGTCCGAAAGGAGCGCACGATATTGAAAACCGGACGACCCTCCGCCCGCCGGAAAGTGATACTCCGCGCCATGTATATAACGCTCGCCTTCCTCCTGCTCCTGCCGTCGTTCCTCCGCAGCGGCGCCGAACCCGCGATGGCGGACGGATACATAAAATGGGTGGACTTCGACCTCACATCCGATCTCATCCGCGCCGCGGTCAAATGCGACCTCGAGACATACGAAGCCGCGAAAAAAGGCTCGGGCACTCACGCGGAGCTCGTCACAATCCTCGCGATAGCGGCGGCGGACAACGGAGGAGAAGTAAAGAGAATAAAGACCGACACAATCCGGAAAATATCCGAACGCCTCGCCGCCGGTGAAGCTCCTGAAGACATAACAAAGAACCCGAAGCTGTTCGTCTATTACAGCGGAGCCTACGGCGCCGCGCTCGGCGGCGTCATGGGAAACTACGCCGTGAAAGGCTCCGACGGCAACTACGAAAAAAGATACGGCGTCAGGGTCTTCTCACCGATCGCCGCCGGATATCACTACGGCGACTACGACGATTTCGGCGCGTCGCGCTCTTACGGCTACAGACGGCCGCATCTCGGGCACGATATGCTCGGGGACATCGGCACGCCGATCGTCGCCGTCGAGTCCGGACGCGTCGAGGCGTGCGGCTGGAACCAGTACGGCGGCTGGCGGATAGGTATACGCAGCCACGACGGGAAACGCTATTACTACTACGCACACCTGCGCCGCGGGCACCCGTTCGCCGGGATAGAGGAAGGAATGAACGTGACGGCGGGCGAGGTCATCGGCTACCTCGGCATGACCGGCTACTCCGCAAAGGAGGACACGAACAATATCGACACGCCGCACCTGCACTTCGGGCTCGAGCTGATCTTCGACGAATCGCAGAAGGACGGATGGAACCAGATCTGGATTGACCTCTACGAATACACGAAGTTCCTGTCGCGCTTCCGTTCCGCGACGCATTATGACAAGGAATCCGGAGAGACTGTCGCCGACAGCGTAATCATCGACCTCGACGCGCCGGACTGACGCTTCAGCGTATCAGCGCGTGGAAGCGTTTCCCGGCGGAGCCTGTCAGAAAAAATACGATTTGTTATAAATAAGTGACTCTTTTATAAATTATCTCGCGACGCTGTTGAAAAATCTGCCGGAAAGTGGTATGATGTATAAGGACACCTCCGGCGTACCGGTCGTGGCACTCTGTCGTGACGAAGGAAGATTCGAAATGAAATTCATGAAGGAAATCAAAAAAATACTCTCAGACGCCTGCGTCTATTTCACCGCTTCGGAATTCGTCCTGCTCGCGGTCGCCGCGGCGTTCGGGCAGACCTCGCCGGAAAAGGGCGGAATCGTCGGCAGATTTCTGAGTCTCGGCGCCGCGGGAATGATATTCGCGGCGTGTCTCATGATGTCGGCGCTGAATCTCGTGTTCAGGCTCAAACTGTCCGGGGCGCTCAAGGTGCTGATACACTTCACCGGCTCGCTCATAGCTTTCTCGCTCGTGTTCATCGTCATACCGAAGGCGTATGCCGACTTCGGCGCGATATTTGTCCGGCTCGGAATATTCGCCGTGCTATACGCGGTCATCGCCGTGATAGTCCTGATCGTCCGCGGTATCGCCGCGAACCGTCGCTCGGATGACCTCGAGTACGAGTCGCAGTTCGGTGAGTTCTTCTCGAGCAGAAACGGAAAACACTGAACCATACAAAATCAGATTTCAAAAAGGATTATTCCACAAATGAAAAACGACAATGAATTTGAATCAAGCGGGGTCATGTACAAAGCGACAGCTTTCGCGATATTCGTGATCCTCGTCGTGCTTATCGTGCTGATCTCGGTCTCATACAGGAAAGACGACGTACCGTCAACAGACGACCAGACGTCAACGGCGCAAAAGGACACGATATCCGACACGCAGGACACGGACCCCTCCGACACAACAACGTCCGACACCACAGCGTCCGACACCACAGCGGGCGAAACAACCGCTCCGGTGACTGATGCCCCCGCGACATCGTCACCAGACACCACGTCTCCGGACACGGCTTCGACACCAGTCTCCGGCGACACAGTTGAAGCTCCGTCGACAAACACGCCGCAGACGACGCTCGACTACCTCTCGCTGTACCCGGACACGGTGCTCGCCGAGACAGCCGACGCCGGACAGGCATATATCGACAAGCTGGTGTTCCTCGGCGACTCGACAACCTACGGTCTGCGCGCCTACAAGATGCTCGCGGGCGGAAAGGACACGACGCAGGTCTGGACGCCGAAGACCGGAACCCTCACCCTGTCGCAGGCGTCATTCGCCACGATCGTCTACCCGGAAACCGATGAGGAGCTGACCATCGCCGACGCCGTCGCGAAGAAGAAGCCGGAATATCTCGTCATAACCCTCGGTGTCAATGGCGTGGCCTTCATGAAGGAGGACTACTTCAAGTCGGAATACAAGAAGATAATCGAGTCGGTCCAGACAGCAAGTCCGGACACGAAGATAATCTGTCAGTCGATATTCCCGGTCGCGAAGACCTACGCTCGGCTTGAGTCGATAAACAACGAGCTCATTGACGCCGCGAACAAGTGGATATGCGAGATCGCCGCCGAGTGCGGGGTGAAATACCTCGACACGAACTCAGCCCTGCGCGACGCCGACGGCTGGCTCCCGGAGGACTACCATAACGGAGACGGAATGCACCTCCAGACGAATTCCTTCACGATTGAGCTCAACAACATCCGCACTCACGCGTGGCCCGGTGAAGCCGACGCCGCGTCCGAGAGCACAAACTGAAAACAGAACGATACCGCGATGACAGCGCGGATATAAAAAATATAAGGACGGTATAAAAAATGAAAAGAATTCTCTCTCTCATCCTGATCGCGGTCATTGCGCTCGCGGTCGTCTCCTGCGGCGGCAAAGCCGCTTCCTACAAGACGGACGTTCCGGTCGCGACCCTCGCGGAAGCCGCCGACAAGGTTATCGCCGCTTCCTCCGGAATGACCGGCATGACAACCGAGTACGTCGAGAACAGCCTCGGCATCGCCGCCTCCGGCTTCGAGGAAGGCATCGTCAAGGTCACGGCGTCCGGCTCGACTATGGACGAGTACGGAATATTCAAGGCGTCCTCCGACGACACCGTCGAGGCTCTCAAAGGTCAGGTCGAGACCTACCTGAAAACCCGCGTCGACACATGGATGCCCGGATGTATGCCCGAGGAAGAGCACTCCAAGGTCGAGAACGCGTCTGTCAAGGTCATCGGCAGATACGTCGTCTACGGCATTCTCTCCGACACAGAGAAGGAAGCCGTGTTCTCCGCCGTCGAAGCGGAGCTTCTCGCGAAATAAACAGTTCCGCCCCAAAACCGGAGACCGTCGCTCTGAGCGGCGGTCTTTTTTTGCGTTCTCCGGCGCGGAGTTCAGGATATCAGCTATCATTTCCGGAGAGAATGTGTTTTTTTACATATTACGTCTGATGTACCATATTATTCATTCAGGATTGGATTATTATGCAAATAATATAAATTGGCAGTGAACGTAGCTTACAGTTTGATGACATATGTCCCAAAACTATTGCGTTTTCTCCGCGAATATGATATCATATTATCACGCGGCAGGGACATCACCGTCCCGACGCGAAACAATCCTTGGGAGGAAAAAGAATATATGCAACTCAAAAAGTCACTGTCTGTTTCCCTCGCGGCTCTTCTCGTCGCCGGAAACATGGCGGCAGGCATCCAGGCTGTCAGCTACGGCGACGTCGGGACGGAAAACGCCTTCTCTGAGCAGATAGGACTGCTCTCTGATATCGGAGTCATCAAAGGTACCGGCGAGAACGAGTTCTCTCCGGACGACAACGTCACCCGCGAGCAGATGGCGCTCCTGCTCTTCAGGCTCATGATCGGCAAGGACACAGCCGGGAGCCTCAACACCACATCATTTACCGACCTCTATGACGACACCTACAGCGGCGCGATCTCGTGGGCGAACGCGTCCGGGTACATCATCGGCACATCCGAAAACACCTTCGAGCCGACCGGCGGCATCACCATGCAGGACGCGATGACGATGATCGTCAGGGCGCTCGGTCACTCGAACGACACGATGAACAAGGGCTATCCGTGGACCTTCATCGACGCGGCGACAAAGCTCGGCCTTGACAACGGGCTTGAGAACATCTCCTACACGAAGGAGCTCACCCGCGCCGAGGTCGCCGGGATACTCTACAACGCGCTCACCGCTGAGTATATCATCCCGAAGACCTCGTCGAACGGCGTTACTTATTTCGAGTCCACCACGATAATCGAGCGCGTGTTCGGTTATGAGATGGACGAGAGCGTCCTCTCCGCGACCAACACCTCGGCGATCGGCGGACTCGAGACCGTGACCAAAGACGGCTATGTCTCGATCTCCGGTGAAGACGGAGTTCTCACCGTGAAGTTCTTCGAGCTCGGACTCAAGGGCACACCGGATGAAAATCTCGGAAAGAAGCTCCGCGTCGTCTACAAGCGCGACGAAAAGACGAAGCTCGTAAACGTCCTCGGATGCACCGAAATCGGCAAGACGACGACACCTGAAGAAATCACCGTCGCGAAGAACAACACCTACGTGACGATCGACGGCACGAAGTACCGCGTTGTCGAAAAGCTCTCCGACGCCCTCGCGACCAACGCGAACGAGATACTCGTCTACGCTTACGGCGCGAACGGAAAGCTCGAAGCTGTCAAAACCTGTGAGGACCTAGGAAAGCTCCTCGGAGCCTTTGACGCGACCCTCATATTCGACGACAAAAACAGCGAGACCGCCGACAGACTCATCATCAAGCCGTACTCCTTCGGCAAGCTGAAGATATCCGGCGGAAAGGTCAACCTCGCCGACAACGCGAAGGAATCCGACCTCACGATAGTCAACCCGGATAACGCCGTCTCCGGAGACAACGTGCTCTATTACTTCAACGAAGAGAACAAGACACTCGAGATAAAGACTGTACTCGGGATCAGCGAGTCGGGCGTCGTCACCCGTCTCTCCGACACCTCCGCGACGATCGGCGGCGTCAGATACACCCTCGGAAACGACAAGCTCGGCATTTCTGCGGCTTCGATAAGAAATCTCCTCACCGTCGGTGAGAGAGCGCGTGTCGTCGCTTACAACGGCGCGATCCTCGCGGTTGAGTCTTCTTCCACCTCTGTCTTCGCGCCGTCGAAGTATCTCATCGCCGAGAGCACCTCTTCTCCGGTCTTCGCGAACGGCAAGTTCGGATATGTGATCGAAGCGAACATCGGCGGCTCGTCGACAAGCATCTTCGTCACGAATCAGAGCGTCGAGTCCGGCAAGGTCTACCGCTACACGATCGACGGCGACGGAACCTACACCCTCATCCCGTGGACTGTCAGCGGCGGAGTCGTGAACTCCGGACGTGACCAGTTCGTCCAGTCCGATTCCTCGAACGACGAGATCGCGTACATCATCTCTTCTTCGAACGGAGCGTCGATCAACCGCGGCGGCTCGTTCTACACCCTCTCGAAGGGCAATTCCTCCGCTGTCAGCTCGACCGGCATGAACGAGTCGACGATCAGCTTCGTCACCGACTCCGACTCTGTCATCATCGTGAAGAAGAACGGAAAGTACCAGATAGCGAACGGCAGATACGCGTCGACCATCGGCATTGAAGACGGCGCGTCCGTGACCGCGGTGTTCAGAAACGATCCCGGAAGCGTCGAGACCCTCAGATACCTCTACATATCCGACGGTTCGCTCGGAAGCGTTGACTCCTCCGCGTCGAGTGTCAAGATACTCGCGAACACCGGCAGAGAGCTTGTCGACGGCAAGATCTACACGGTCTACACCGTCCTCGACCTCACCACCGGAAAGACCGATTCGATGCGCAGCCTTGAGAATGACCTCACTGTCGGCGCGAACTACTTAACGACTGTCGACGGGCTCGTCTCCTCCGAAAAGGCTGACGTCCGCAGTGGTATCGTCACCGGCTACACCGGAACGACGATCTCGGTCGGCGGCGAGACCTTCGCTCTCGGCTCCGATGTGACTGTGATCGGTATTGACGGCGAGAATATCACCTCGCTGAAGGTCTCCGACACCTACATGAAGCACGTCGAGGTGATCGTGAAGAACGGCGCCGTCGTGTCTGTCATCAGGACCGCGGACCCGACCTTCCGCTCCGGGTATTCGGCGGGAAGATTCACCATCACCGCAAATGACGACTTCACCGGCATCGGTTCGGTAAAGTTCATCGGTATCGCCTCTGTGGACACCGAGACCGGCAAGGAGACCATCCTTCCGGAGACTGATTTTACCTTCTCCTACAAGACTGAAGGCGGTCTCGTCGTGACTGTCGACTGCCTGAAGGAGATGACCGCGGGAACCTACCACATTGTGTTCTCGGTCGACGGCGCTGAGATGCAGACTGTCGTTGTCGTGAAGTGATAAAACAGCCAACAAATCCTGACAGTTAAAGATGTGACAGCTGACCGTGAGCCGAAGTATTCAGGCTCACGGTTTTTTGTTCATTGTTTGCGAAAAAATGCCGGACAGAGCTGAGATTTTTACATGAAAGCTCTTGACAAACGGCTCTGAATGTGGTATAATAAAGAGCCGCTTGAATAACGGCTTGGTAAATTGCGCCCTTTTGGTCTTCCATTAAGGTGTGATGCCGTGTTCAGCGAGTTTATGGTACGCGAAGTACTATTCGGAAAGTGAGGTGCTTTTCATGTTCGCAATTATCGAAACGGGTGGAAAGCAGTACAAGGTCAACGAAGGCGATACTTTATTTATCGAGAAGCTTGAGGTCGAGGCCGGAGCGAAGGTTACCTTTGACAAGGTTCTCGCAGTCTCGAACGACGCAGGCTTCACCGCGGGCGCTCCCTATGTCGAGGGCGCGAAGGTAGAGGCCAATGTCGTCAAGAACGGCAAGGGCAAGAAGCTCTACATCCTGAAGTACAAGTCGAAGAAGAACGAGAAGACGAGAATCGGTCATCGTCAGCCCTATACCAAGGTTCAGATCGAAAAGATTGTCGGCTGAGAAAAATGACCAAGATCACATTCTATAAGTGGGATAACACCTTCTACGGCTTCAAGGAGACCGGCCACACCGGCTGGGACGAGGCCGGAAAGGACGTGCTCTGCGCGGCGCTCTCGGCGATGACAATGCTCATCATCAACACGATCGAGGTATCGTACGCGTCGGACGTGAAATACACGATAGACGAAGCGACGACAGACATATCTCTTGTCGCTCACGGCGCGCTGAAGGATTTCGAGGAAGACGAGCGCAAGCGCTACGCCATCTCGGGACTTATCGAAGCTTATTATTACCAGCTCAATGATATGCTCGAGGATTACTACGACTATCTTGATGTTGAAGTGGTCGAGGAACTCGTCTGAGGACACCGTGTTCGGTGTTTCATCGGAGACATCTGACAGAGCGGATTTTGCCGCTCGCAGCAAAAAACTAACGGAGGAAAGATAAATGTTAAAGCTGAGCTTACAGTTTTTCGCCCATAAAAAGGGCGTCGGCTCCACTAAGAACGGACGTGACAGCGAAGCTAAGCGTCTCGGCGTGAAGAAGTCCGACGGTCAGTCGGTCAAGGCCGGCAACATCATCATCAGACAGAGAGGCACCGCGGTTCATCCCGGCAAGAACGTCGGTATCGGCACCGCCGACACCCGCTTCGCTCTCGGTGACGGTGTTGTTAAGTTCGAGCACATCGCGGGCGGCAAGAAGGCCGTCAGCGTTCATACCGCTTGACCTTTGATCTCATCGGGTCGCCGCCTTTCGCGGCGACCTTTTCTTTTTACACCGGAGACACAGTATATGCTTGATAAGACGGATGACGTGTGCTATAATATCGGCGGTTCATTAAACCGAAAGGGGATAATCTTATGTCAGAATTAACGGTCGGCGCGGCGGCGCCGAATTTCACCCTCTTTGACAAGGACGGGTATGCCGTCAGCTTGTCTGTTTTTTCCGGAAAACGCGTCGTTCTCTATTTCTACCCGAAGGACGGCACGCCGGGCTGCACGAGACAGGCTTGCGCGTTCGCGGCGGAGTACGGCGAGTTTGAAAAGCTTGGCGTTCCGGTCATCGGTATAAGCCGGGATTCCGTGACATCACACGCCCGCTTCGCCGAAAAAAATAACCTCCCGTTCATACTTCTCTCCGACCCGGATCTCACCGCGATACAGGCATACGGAGTCTGGAAGGAAAAGAAGCTGTACGGAAAGACCAGCATGGGCGTCGTCCGCACCACCTTCGTGATCTCACCGGACGGCAAGATCGAAAAGATCATGGAAAAGGTCAAGCCCAACACGAACGCCGGAGACATCCTCGCGTATCTGCGCGAGAACCCGTAATATGCAAAAAGCTGCCGCGCTCACGCGCGGCAGCTCCTTTTTAATCAGATATAATCAGTTATTCTTGATGATCCACTCGCCGACGACCTTATCGACAACAAAAGCGTCTACTCTTCCGGACTTGAGATCGAGGTACGCGGTGATGTTGTCGTCAAACTCGACGATCTCGCCGCCGTTCAGGATTGCGTTGTAGGTCTCCTCGTCAGCCTGCACAGCCTCGAGAGCGGAGGAACCTCTCTGAAGCGCGACCTTCTTGCCCGCGAGGTCAGCTCTCGTCTTGATGGCGGAGCCTTCCGGAACGATGATTATCTGCGCGTTCGCGATATAGGGCTTCGAGAGGAACATATTCTCGGTGCGCTCATCGGTTATCGACATGCCATTCCAGATAAGGTCGATGTTCTTGCCGTTCAGCTCGAGCTCCTTCGCGTCCCAGTTGATCGGCTGAATGACGAGCTCGACGCCGAGGCGGGTCGCGACTTCCTTCGCAAGGTCAATATCGAAGCCGACGACCTCACCGGTCTTGGAATCGCGGTAGCCCATCGGCGGGAAGCTCTCGTCAAGTCCGAGAACAAGGGTACCCTTGTCAAGGACATACTGGAGAGAGTTGTCGCCGTCGACAGTCTGCATCGCGCGGGGGAATTCCTTACCGGTGAGGAAAGCGTCCTTGTTTCCGAACCATGTCTCCGAGATCTTTCCGGCGGTTCCGTCGGACGACATTTCGTCGAGTATCTCCTGGACCTTCGCGGCGAGCGCGTAGTCATCCTTGCGGAAGCCTATAGCGTACTCCTCAGCGCCGAAGTTGTCCTCGAGAACAATATACTTTGCGGAGCCGCCGCAGGACGCGAGCAGCACCACGGCGGTCAGAGCCGCCAGAACGAGAGCGAGAATTCTTTTCATTGTGACAATTCCTTTCATTAACCGCCCGATGACAACCGGGCACTCTTGATGATGACATTCCGCCGCGCCTGTCCCCGGAAAACTTCCCGTACCGCGGCGATCCTGTTTACGCATATGATTATAGCACAACCACGGGAAAATGTCAAGTACTTTAGCGAATTAATTTATTATAATATTTACGCGTTTTCCACACATGTTTTTCGTCGTTTTTTCGATTCCGCCGGCGCGCGGGGAAAAAATCGGATTTTTCTCTAACCGGCGGGATTTTTTTTGAAAAAGCTATTGCAATTTCGCGCGGGATGTGGTATAATATACTTGTTATGCGTATCTGCCGCGAAACGCGGAGGAACAGGCGCGTGACGAAAGCAGTCCTCTGTCACAGGCTCGGCACGAATGCTTTCCACGATTGAATAAAATAATTCAAGGAGGAAGCCAAAATGGATTTAATCAAGGCTTTGAACAACGAGCAGCTTAAGGAAAACGTACCGGTAATCAACGTCGGTGATACCGTCCGCGTTTCCAACAAGATCAAAGAGGGTACCCGCGAGAGAGTTCAGCTCTTCGAGGGCACTGTCATCGCCAAGAACGGCGGCGGCATCTCCGAGACCTTCACCGTCAGACGCGTTTCCTACGGCGTCGGCGTCGAGAAGACCTTCCCGGTACATTCTCCGAACGTTGAGAAGGTAGAGATCGTCAGAAACGGTAAAGTCAGACGCGCTAAGCTCTACTATCTGCGCGACAGAGTCGGTAAGAGCTCCAAGGTCAAGGAACAGCTTTAATTCTTTGACTGCGTCATCAGAACCCGATACGGATTCCTCTCCGGATTTTCTCCGGAGGGGTTTTTCGTTTATCCTGATAAAAAGGAAAACGCGCGTCCGCCATATCGGACGCGCGTTATTTATGTATCGAACAAACGACCTTAACGGTCAGTTATTTCCGAAACTCAGAACTCGCGGCGCTTCTTCGAAACGACGATAGCCGCGGTAGCGCTGACTGCGAGAGCGACAACTGCGATCACAGCGGTATCTGCGGTGCTCGGAGCGTTCTCGGCAACATTGGTGTCGGTGTCAGCGGTGGTCTCTGCTGCTGCTTCCTTGGTGAAGTATGCAGCCCAGCCATAGACGTCGCAGCTCTTGAGGGAGCTGTCATCGAAACCGGTCGGGCAGAAGAGGTAGAAGCTGTGAGTACCAGCGGTGAGCTCTTCGGTCACGACTGCCCAACGGTGATCAGCGGACTGGTCGAGGTCAAGGAGCACACGGTTAGCCGCGTCAGTGGAGTCGATAGCGTAGTCAACACCACGATCAGTGCCAGTACGAGCGACGTACTCAATAACGAAGGTATAGGTGCCGGCCTTCTCAGCGTTGAACTCATAACGAACCCAGCAGTCAGCCTTCGGGCAGAAGCTTCCGCCGCCCGGAGCGAGGTTGACGACGCTGCCGTTGAACTCAGCAAGATCTTCCTGAGCAGCGCCCTTTTTGACGACGAGAGTACCGAGATCGGTCGGCTCGCTCTCCTCGAAGGAAACAGTTGCGCTTACGCTGACTGCTGCGCAGACGAGCATTGCAGCGCAAAGTACGAATGCAAGAAATCTCTTCATGATTTAATTTCTCTCCTAATTAATTTCTTTTTCCGCAGGCAGACAAACTGAATATGGCCGTTCATCCAACCGCTTATTATATTATACACCATGAAAAGCGTTTTGTCAAGAATAAATATAATTTTTCTAAAATTTTGGTAAGACGCGCAAAGCCGTCCTCGAAGGAAAACAATATATTTCGACAGATATTTTCAATTAGGTGATTGATTTTTTTCTCCGGATGTGTTATGATATTATATATATGAGATTCATTTCATATCAGATCTATTTTTCCGGAGAAGCAATATGAAAAAGATAAAGAATCATAGAATGCGGCTCGCGCCGCCTCTCATACCTCTTATCGCGGTGATGATCGCGCTGATGACCCTCCTCGCTGTCTCTGTCTCGGCAGCGGATGAGTCCGCGGCGAAAAACGAAATCACGTCGATAAAACTCAACAAGAGCAAATCGGACATACAGATCGACGTGTCGCTCACGACGGATTATTTCAATGAGAACAAGTCGGCGACACTCTATGTCTTCGAGCTCGCGCCGTACCAGTCCGCCTCCGCGCTCGACGCGCTCGAGCCGGTCGCCGACTTCAAGGCGGCTGAAACCGCTTCGGTCAAGATACCGTACATAAACGGCAACACGAACCGGCTCTACTCAAAGTTCCTGATAGCCGAACGCCGCGGTGACGGCAGCTACGGGGTGATCACGAGCGCGAAATACATCGAGAACCTGACAATCCTCGCCGAGAACACCGGCGACTATCCGGCGACCAGCAGCAAGAAGGGTCTCCAGATCCAGATGTTCTCAGACGCGCAGCAGCTCGGCGTACAGCACGCGACGATCAATATCCCGCTGAACGAGTATATCCTCGGCGAGAACTCCTCCGGCGCGCTCTCCTTCGTATTCGGCGGGCAGACATACTACCTCGACAAGGACAAGATCGCGCTGCTCGACCACCGCGTGAAGGTCTATTCCGACGCCGGGATAAACGTCTATTTCAACATCGTCCTCACCCCGCCGACCGACGGGATGAACGCGACGCTGAAGAGCTTCTATTTCGACGGCGTGTCGACCGAGGCGAGCCTCTGCGCGCTCAACACGAAGAACGAAACCGCGATGAAGAATTTCGTCGCGTTCATGGACTATCTCGCGTCGAGATACACGCGCGAGGACCACGCCTACGGTTTCGCGCCGAACTTCATCGTCGGATTCGAGGTCAACTCGAACCGCACATGGAACAGCGCCGGTCCGATCGAGATGTCGAATTATATCTACTCCTACTGCACGGCGTTCCGCGCGGCGTACACGGCGATGAAGTCGCACTTCGCGAACGGGCGCGTTTATATCTCGCTCGGAAACAACTTCACGTCGATGGCGTCCGAGCCCGGCGCGGCGGCTGACCCGCTCTATGACTACGCCGCGAAGGACTTCCTCGATTTCTTCAACACCACGATAAAGAATTCCGGCGATATCCCATGGGGACTCGCGGTCAACCCGTACCCGTCCGACGTCACGTCGACAGAGTTCTGGCTCGACAGCTACGCTGAGGACAATCTCTCAACGCCGTTCATCACAATGAAGAACATAGCCGTGCTCACGAGATACATGAACCAGCCTGAGATGATGTACGGCTCCGAGGTCAGAAGCGTCATCATAAGCGAGTTCGGCGTCTCGGGAGATCCGAATGATCAGAACTCCATGTCGCTTCAGGCGGCGGCGTACGCTCTCGCATACTACACGGCGGCTCAGGACAAGGATATCGACGCGTTCATCTGGCATCGCCACGTTGACCACTCCGGTGAGAACGCGTGGTACGGTCTCTGGACGAGCCGCGAGGACTCGACGCTCGAGGCTTCCGCGAAGAAGCCTATCTACAATGTCTTCTCACAGATAGACACCGACAAGAGCGAAGAGGCAACCGCGTTCGTGAAGAATCTCGTCGGAAGCGGCGCGTTCAGCCTTTTCATGCCGGACGGCATACAATACTCGACGTTCAGCAAACGGACGATAATCGAGGCGATACGCGCCGAGGAAAACGACTACGCGAAGGGCTACAGCGAAAAGACGCTCTATGACCTGACAAAGGGCAGCCTCGACGGCTTCTATCCGTCGGACAGCGCCGATTACGTCGAGCTCAGCCAGTCGGACGACAACGGCGGAAAGACGATGCTCTACGCGAGAGTGACCGGAACGCCGCTCGAGTATATGGGCATCAGCAACCTGATAACCGACAAGGACGCGCTGAAGAACGCGCATTTCATATCCCTCAGACTCAAGGTGACGGCGCCCGAGGGTGTCTCGATGATCGACACGATGCTCCGCCTCCAGAAGAACGGCAGCGACACCGAAAAGCAGACCGTCTTCGAGGGCGCGGTATCGCTGAAGCCGAACGAGTGGCAAACTGTCAGCTTCCGCATAAAGGACTTCATGTCCCTCACCGGAAACGACATCGACCTCATGAAGCTCTGGATAAAGACACCGGACAGCGCGTCCCCCGCAGGTGAGTACGGGCTGTGGCTCTCCGAGGTGGTGATCCGCGCGAAGGGCGGGACGTCTGTCATCGGTGTGATACTGATAATACTGCTCATTCTCGTGCTCCTCGCGGTCGGCGGATATGCGGCGCTCTGGTTCAGGGCACAGCGGATACGCAGAAGACGCCGCGAGGCAATGGAGAGAAAGAGACGCGAACAGCTCAGGCGTCAGGCAATGCAGAACAACCGCATGAACCCGCCGCCCTATTCGCAAAATCCGAACCGTCCTCCATACCCGCCGAGGAACAATCCTCCGCAGAACAACAACCCTTACAACAATAATCAGAGATGACAGAATCACCGTAACGGAACACACGATTCCGTTACGGTGATTCATTTTTATGACCATATCTTTCGTACTGACTTACAGTTTTGCGGCGGTTTTGAAAGACGGCTTGTCCGGCTTTCAAAATTCACGACCCAATGTCGTGAAAGCCTCAAAACTGTTTGGTCTGAAAATTTATTTTCAGACTTTTTAGTTTCCGCTTGAGCCGACTGACAGCGTCTGACCGTCGGAGACCACCACTATCGTTCCGGATATGTCGGTACGAAGCAGTCTGTCCCCGGTTATTCCGTACTTTTTCAGTACGGCTATCGTCTCGCGGTGCGGGTGTCCGTAGCTGTTTCCCTTCTCACAGGATATCGCGGCGTATTCGGGCGAGACGGCGGCGAGGAACGCCTCGCTCGTCGAAGTGCTTGAGCCGTGGTGACCTACCTTCAGAAAGTCGCTCTTCAGGTCGCTCTCGGGAAAGCTCTCAAGTATCTTCGCCTCCGACTCCTTCTCCGCGTCGCCTGTGAACATGAAATATGTATCGCCGAAGCGCAGGCGCAGGACTATGCTCGAGTTGTTCGCGTCGTCCTCGACAGACGGGTCGGGGGCGAGTATCTCGAATGAGACGTCGCCGAGAATGTAGACGTCGCCCGGCGCCGGAGCCTCTACGGATACGTCCTTTTCCTCGATTGCGTCGAGCAGCCGGTTCACGGTCGCCGTGGAAACGCTCGTCACCGGCATGAGAATCTTCCCGATCTCATAGTTCTTCACGACCATGTCGGCGCCGCCGATGTGATCCTCGTGCGGGTGAGTGCAGACGAGATAATCAAGCTTCTTCACCCCGCAGGCGTCAAGGTGCGCCCTCAGCGCGTCCTCGCCCGAGTTCGGTCCCGCGTCGATCAGCATATTTCCGCCGTTCCACCTGACAAGGATGCTGTCGCCCTGCCCGATATCTATTACGTGTACCTCAAGCTCTCCGTCAGTGACCGTCGCGGTGTTCTTCCAGAGATCGTTTATGTCAATGCCGTTCTTCTCGAGGAAATCCCCGAGATTCCCGCCTGTCACTATGTAGAAGAGCGCCGCCGCGACGCACACTATCGACGTTATCAGCGCCGACAGCTTCTTCGGCACACGCGGGCGGCTGTTGTCGTCATGTCTTTTCAAAACCTGTTATGCCTCCGGTAACAATCCGGACGGCATGAGAGCCGCCCGGACGCACTTTTACTTTTTGATCTTCATCGTCAGCGAGATGCGCTTCTTCGCCGTGTCGACCGACTTCACCATCACCTGAACGACGTCGCCGACCGCGAGAACCTCGCTCGGATGCTTTATATACCTGTCGGCGATCTCGGAGATGTGGACGAGTCCGTCCTGATGAACGCCGATGTCGACGAACGCTCCGAAATCTATGACATTGCGCACGGTTCCGGTAAGAATCATCCCCGGCTTCAGGTCGCTCATCTCGAGAATGTCGTCGCGGAGAACCGTCTGCGGCAGACTGTCGCGCACGTCTCTTCCCGGCTTCTCAAGCTCGCCTATCATGTCGCGCAGGGTCGGCTCTCCGACGCCTATCTCGGCGCAGAGGGTCTTTATGCCCGCCTTCTCGCACTTCTTTCTGAGCTCCGCGAGCCTGCCGTGCCGCACGTCGTCGGCTGTGTAGCCGAACGATGAGAGCAGCTTCTTCGCCGCCGCGTAGCTCTCCGGGTGAACTCCCGTATTGTCGAGTATCTCGTCGGAGCCGGAAACGCGCAGGAATCCCGCGCACTGCTCGAACGCCTTCGCGCCGATCCTCGGAACTTTCTTTATCTCAGACCTCGAGCGGAACGCGCCGTTCTCCTCGCGGTATTTCACTATATTCTTAGCGCTGACTGAGTTGATGCCGGCGATGTACGAGAGCAGCGCTCCGGATGCCGTGTTGACGTCTACGCCGACGCTGTTGACACAGTCCTCGACCACTCCGCCGAGCGCTTCATCAAGCCTTGCGGGCTTCATATCATGCTGATACTGACCGACGCCGATCGACTTCGGGTCGATCTTGACGAGCTCCGCCAGAGGGTCCTGAATTCGTCTCGCGATCGAGACGGCGCTTCTCTGCATAACGTCGAAATCCGGGAATTCCTCCGCCGCGAGCTTCGACGCCGAATAGACCGACGCGCCAGCCTCGCTTACGACCGCGTACCTGACAGTCTTTCCTTCCGCTGACAGCTCGCTGATCAGCCCGGCGATGAATATCTCGCTCTCCTTCGACGCGGTGCCGTTTCCTATCGCAATGACATTAACGCCGTATTTCAAGACGAGGTGCTTTATGATCCGCGACGCCTCTTCCGTCCTCGACTGCGGCTTCATCGGGTATATGACCGCCGTATCGAGCACGCGTCCTGTGCTGTCGACGACGGCGAGCTTGCAGCCGTGAGCATAGCCGGGGTCGTAGCCGAGAACCACCTTACCTTTGAGCGGCGGCTGAAGCAGCAGATGCTTCAGGTTGTCCTCAAAGACTTTGATAGCGCCCTCGCAGGCGTCGTCAAAGGCTCCGGTGCGTATCTCACGCTCGACGCTCGGCGCGATAAGACGCTCGTAGCTGTCCTCCACGGCGCGTCTCAGGTACGCCGCGGAGGGGCTCTTCGGTTCCTTCACGATCTCCGGCGTCAAGCGGTTGATTATCAGATCCTCCGGCACCTCGAGCGTAACCTTCAGGTATTCCTCCTTTTCGCCGCGGTTTATCGCGAGCACACGGTGCCCCGGGAGCTTTGAGAGATTGCTTCTGAAATCATAATACTGAGAATAGACAGAATCGCCGTCCTTAGCCTGTTTTGTGACAATCTCGCCGTTCGTCAGGGTCAGGTTTCTTATCAGCTTTCTGTAGTCGGCGTTGTCCGAGATCATCTCGGCGATTATGTCGCACGCGCCGTCGAACGCCGCGTCTGCTGTCTCAACGCCCTTTTCGGCGTTAACAAGCCCCGCGGCGATCTCATCAAGCGACGGCGAGTACCTCGGCTTCTGCGCGAGAATCGCCTCCGCCAGCGGCTCGAGACCTCTCTCACGGGCAATGGACGCTCTGGTGCGGCGCTTCGGTCTGAACGACCGGTAGATATCCTCTATTTCGGTGAGTATCTTCGCCGTGTCGAGCGCCTTCGATATCTCCGGCGTCAGCTTCTCCTGCTCCGCGATGAGGCGTCTGACCTCCTCGCGCCTGTCCTCAAGCGAGCGCAGATATGTAAGGCGCTCGGAGAGGCGTCTTAACTGCTCGTCGTCGAGCGAGCCCGTGACCTCCTTGCGGTATCTCGCGATAAAAGGTATCGTCGCGCCCTCGTCTATCAGCGCGACAGTCTTCTCAACCTGCTCGCGTCCGAGCGAGAGCTCTTCGGCAAGCGTCTTTATAATATCCATATCGATTTCCTTAAAAATTATTTTTTGAGCAGGAGAAGCGCCTTCTCCTCGTCCGGTGTCAGCTCGCGCCACTCTCCGCGCTCAAGCGATGTGTCGAGCGGCATTCCCGCGAACTCAACACGCTCGAGATATTCTATCTTGTTGCAAACGGCCTCGAGCATACGCTTTATCTGGTGGAACCTTCCCTCGGTTATCTCTATCGTCCCTGAGCACCGCCCCTCGTCAAGCGTCAGCTTCGCGGGCTTCGTCATCTCGCCGTCAAGCGTCACTCCGGACTCGAGACGCGCCTTGTCCTCGTCGGTTATCACTCGCTCCGAGCGGAAACGGTAGACCTTCGACACGTGCTTCTTCGGCGAAAGCAGATCGTGACAGAGGTCGCCGTCGTTCGTCAGCAGAAGCAGCCCGAGCGTATTCTTGTCGAGTCTTCCGCACGGGAAAAGCCCGAGGCGGCGGGTGCGCTCGTCGAGAAGCTCAAGCACCGTGTGCTCCCCGCGGGAATCCTCGGTCGCCGAGATATACCCGTCCGGCTTGTTGAGCATGATATACGTGAATCTCTTATATCTGACCGGAACTCCGGACAGCGATACCGCGTCCTTTTCCGGGTCGATGTGGACGTCGGCGCGCTTCACCGGCACGCCGTTCACGGTTATTCCACCCGATTTCGCCGCCTTTGACGCCTCGGAGCGCGTACACGTTCCGGTCTCGGACAAAAATTTGTCAAGTCTCATTTGTATGTCCATGCCTTTCGTACAAACTTACAGTTTTGAGGCGGTTTTGAAAGACGGCTTGTCCGTCTTTCAAAATTCACGACCCAATGTCGTGAAAGCCTCAAAACTGTCTGGTCTGAAAATTTATTTTCAGGCTCGTCTCAGGCGAATATGCCGATTATCGTCTTGCACACAAAATACGCCGCCGGACCGAATATCGCGAAGCCTATCGCGAGCCCGAGCACGAAATCGCGTATTGTGGTGCGGTTCTTCTTTTTTGCTTTTCCTTTAACCATCTGATTCACTTTGCGGTTCCCTCCGATGGGTCTTTTCTGCGGCGGATACGTTCCGCGCGTCTGTATCCGGGGTCTCCCCTGATAAGCGCCGCCCGACGCGTTCTGTCCGCGTGAGACAGGCTGTACGCGCTGAATATTCATCGGGGCGACGTTCATCCTCTGTCCGGAGCCGTTCTGCCTCACGCTGCTGTAGGATACAGCGAGAGAGCGCCTGTCCGGCTGCTGCTGACCGGCACGCGTCGTCTGGCGCTGTCCGGACTGCGGAGCGCGCTGATACCCGGCGTCACGCGGAGGTACCGCGCCCTGAGGTCTGTCGCGCCGTATCGCCTGTGGGGACTGCCGCGCGGCGTTTCCCGGCAGCGGGTGTCCGTACACGTCGGGGCGTCCGTACCTGTCGGTCTCCGGCTGTCGATATTCATTTGTCTGTCCTCGCGACCGGCCGCTCTGCATATGCTCCCCCCGCTCACTTTTTTACTCGGTCATTTTTGACCACACACATCTATTTTATCACATTACGGGCAAAAAGTAAAGCAGTATGCGTAAACATTTTGCCGCGCGGCGGAATTTTTCCGGATTTTTCGAAAATTATTTCAATCGGATATTGACAGAGCGCGCAAAATAAGGTATAATAATCTATATCTAATAAATGAAAGGATATAATATAACTATGGCTGGCGATAAAAAGCTCGTTGAGCAGATAACGTCGATGGACGTCGACTTCGCTCAATGGTACACTGATATCTGTAAAAAGGCTGACCTTGTCGACTACTCGAGCGTCAAGGGCTGCATGATCATACGCCCCTACGGCTACGCTATCTGGGAGAATATCCAGAAGATTCTCGACACCAGATTCAAGGAGCTCGGGCACGAAAACGTATATATGCCGATGTTCATCCCGGAGGGACTTCTCAACAAGGAGAAGGAGCACGTCGAGGGCTTCGCGCCCGAGGTCGCGTGGGTGACATACGGCGGAAGCGAGAAGCTCGCTGAAAGGCTCTGCGTCAGACCGACCTCAGAGACGCTTTTCTGCGACCACTACGCGAAGATAATCCGCTCCTGGAGAGACCTGCCGAAGCTCTACAATCAGTGGTGCTCGGTCGTCCGCTGGGAAAAGACCACCCGTCCGTTCCTCCGCACGCGTGAGTTCCTCTGGCAGGAGGGTCACACCATGCACGCCACCGCGGAGGAGGCGCGCGAGGAGACCATTCGTATGCTCAACGTCTACGCCGACTTCCACGAGAAGGATCTCGCCATCCCGGTCATAAAGGGCGCGAAGACACCGAGCGACAAGTTCGCCGGAGCCGAGGACACATACGCGATAGAAGCTCTCATGCATGACGGCAAGGCGCTCCAGGCGGGCACCTCGCACTATTTCGGAGACGGCTTCGCGAGGGCGTTCGGCATCACATACGCCGACAAAGAAAACAAGCTCGTTCACCCGTTCCAGACTTCATGGGGAACAACGACAAGAATGATCGGCGGAATCATAATGACTCACGGCGACGACAGCGGACTCGTTCTTCCGCCTGCGGTCGCTCCGATACAGGTTGTAATAGTTCCGATCGCGGCTCACAAGCCGGGCGTCATCGACACTGCGGCGGCTCTCGCCGACAGACTTAAGGGGAAGGTCAGAGTCAAGCTCGACGACTCGGACAACTCGCCCGGATGGAAGTTCGCGGAGTACGAGATGAAGGGCGTTCCGCTCCGCATAGAGATCGGTCCGCGCGACATCGAGGCAAATCAGTGCGTCATGGTAACGCGCCACAACGGCGAGAAGACTGTCGTATCGCTCGACGAGCTCGAGACCGCGGTCGACAAGAAGCTTCAGGAAGTCCACGACGGAATGTACGCGAAGGCTCTCGCGAACCGTCAGCGCCGCACATACGACTGCAAGACGATCGACGAGATCAAGGAAAAGCTCGCAGCAGGCGGAGACGGCTTCGTCCGCGCGATGTGGTGCGGAGATCCCGAGTGCGAGGACAAGGTCAAGGCCGAGACCGGCGTCGGTTCCCGCTGCATCCCGCTCGAGCAGGAGCGCATCTCCGAGACCTGCGTCTGCTGCGGAAAGCCCGCGAAGTCGCTCGTTTACTGGGCTAAAGCGTATTGATCCGCGCGTGTCTGCGTAAGTGACGATCCGCTATGGAAGAAATTGTGGGTTGATTCGCGGCACGGAATATGGTAAAATAGGCATACGGTACAAACGTGATATCCGGTGGATATCAAATAAACCGTATGCCTTTTGTTCATATCCGATGCGTCCCGGCAGCGGCTGAAAACCGGAGCGCCCGCCTGAAGTCACAGATTGAAAGATAAATCTTTCAATCCAGTGTTTTGTGGTTCTCATTGTCCGCCGACAATGTAAACTGCGAAATGAGAGAAAGGACAAGCAAATGAAAAAACTCACAAAAACGATAATCACCGCCCTCATAGCGTCATCGCTCGCCACCCCCGCGCTCTCGGCTTACGAGAAAGTACACATCAGTGTGAACGGAACCGTGACGGACATCGACGCGAGGCTCATCGGTTCGACGACATATGTCGATATCGAGGACACAAAACGCTCGCTCGGCGCGGCGTCCGGTGAGAATCTTGAAATTCACGCGGAGGTGGGTGAACCGTACATAGCGTGCTCCGGGCGATATATAGGCGGCAATGACTGTCTCGAACTCGACGGGGAAACTTTCGTCCCGGTCCGCTCGCTCGCGAAGATTTACGGCGCGGACGTCGAATGGACAGACGAGACACGCTCGGTCGCCCTGACACCAACCGGCACGGCGCTCGCGTCCGGAGACGACTTCTATATCGCGGACGAGGTCTACTGGCTGTCACGGATAATCAACGCCGAGGCGGAAGGCGAACCGATGGAAGGAAAGATTCTCGTCGGCAACGTGATCCTCAACCGCGTGCACAGCGGCGAGTTTCCGGACAGTATCTACGACGTGATATTCGACCGGAAATACGCCGTCCAGTTCACGCCGACCGCGAACGGCAGGATCTGGAACGAGCCGAACGCGGACAGCGTCACCGCCGCGAAGATATGTCTCGACGCGTACTACATATCCCGCGAGGCGCTGTACTTCCTGAACCCGCGCATCGCGACAAACTTCTGGATACCGGCGAACCGGCAGTTCCTGCTTTCGGTCGGTGGGCACGATTTCTACTCGTGAAAACTCTCTCCCGGTGTATGTTTGGTCGGTTGTCACAAAACGCGTGACTTGTTTTGTGATATATTCACAAATATTGTTTGTAATGTCAATCAGGTGTTGACAAGCGGATGTTTATACTGTATAATGTTGTCAGTATGCTTATCGCATATTGAGACAATATATCATATTATTTCTGAAAGGGAACTGCCATGAAACATCCTACGAGACTGCTTACACTCATGCTTGCGACCCTCATTGCCGCGTCCTCCTGCGGCAGCGTAACCAACAGCGGCGACACCAATGTGCCGCAGGGCTCCGACTCCGAGTCCATCGATACATCAGAAACCACTCCCGTCAGCGAAGTGCCTGTGATCAGCGACGACCTCCCTGACGCCGACTATGGCGGGTATACGGTCCGGGTGCTCATGCGCAACAGCACCTATCCGGACTGGATAGGCGATATGTTCAGCGAAGCCGAGGACGGCGACGTACTGAACGACGCGATATACAGGCGGAATCGAGCTGTGTGCGAGCGCTTCAACGTCGAGTTCGAGCTGATAAAGAGTTCGAACAACAACTATGAGACCGACGCCGTCAGCTCAATCGTCGCCGGTGACGACGCGTATGACATCATCGTTCCGCACGCGCGCGCCGCCTTCGTGTACGCCGAACAGGGTCTCTGCCTTGACTGGAAGACGCAGCTGACATATGTCGATCTCGACAAACCGTGGTGGGATCAGGACGCGAAAAAGAGCTTCGACATCAACGGGAAGCTGTTCACAATGATCGGCGATATCAGCTATCAGGCGCTCGCACAGACCGACTGCATGATGTTCAACAAGAAGCTGTTTGACAAATATAACGAGGAATATCCTTACCAGAAGGTTCTCGACAACAAGTGGACGTTCGATGAGTTCTCGCGTCTCGTTCTCCTTTGCTCAGACGACCTCAACGGAGACGGATCATTCGAGCCGGACAAGGATCTTTACGGCTACGCGACCTACATCTGGGTCGGTCCGATGCAGGCGCTGACCACCGGAGGCGGAAGAATAGTCACGGCGGATAAGGACGGCGGTCTCGCGCTGACAATAAACAGCGAGAGAAACGTCTCGATCTACGAAGACTATTTCGCGCTTCTCGCGAACAAGAACTGCTATCTCGAGCTGAACCGCGACTCGAAGCAGAGCGTTTACGACTGTAAAAAGGTGTTCTCTGAAGGCCGCGCTCTCATGATGGACGGAAATCTGAACGACATATCTTATCTGCGCGACATGAAGGACGATTTCGGAATAGTTCCGTGGCCGAAATACGATACGACCTGTGAAAAATATTATACAAACGTCGACTCCGGCACCAACCTTTTCCTTGTTCCGATAACGAATCCGGATCCCGAAAGAATATCGGTTATTCTCGAGGCTCTCTGCGCGGAAGGCTACAGAAGCGTCATCCCCGCGTATTATGAGGTGGCTCTGCAAAAGAAATACACACGTGACGATCTTTCGGTACAGATGCTCGATATCATAAAGGATGGGCGTGTGTTCGACATAGGTTACTACTACTGTGGAGGAACTTTTGGAAGCGCCGGATACAACCTCGCCAACAGCACCGATCGCAGCTTCTCGTCCTACTACGCGAAAAACGAGAAATCCGTCAACGCCGAGCTAGGGAAAAAGCTCGAAAAATACGGAAAATAAGCATCTTCTGAAAAAGGCTGCCTGTGATACACGGGCAGCCTTTTTTCGCGGATTCTGTCAGTTGTCGAAGAATATATCCTCAATACGCGCGCAGATCTCGTGATATACCGGCAGATGATATTCCTGCACACGATAGGTCTCGGTCGACGGTACCTTTATCGCGTGGTCGCAGATCTCCGCGAGCTTTCCTCCGGTCTTTCCGGTGAGGGCTATCGTCTTCACCCCGATGCACTTCGCGAGGTCGGCGGCGTGGCAGAGGTTCTTCGCATTTCCGGAGGTCGAGATAAGAAGCGCGGTATCACCGGGCTTCGCGAGACCGTAGAGAGTCTGAGCGACTATGTACTCGCCGTCGACGTCGTTGAGATAAGCCGTCGGAAGAGCGAGTCCGCCGGACAGCGAGACCGCCGGGAGAGCCCCCTGAAGCTTCGCCGCCAGCTCCGCCGGGATATGCTCATCCGTCACCGGACGCCTCTTTTTGAAGCCCTTCATGAGTTCCCCCACGATGTGCTCCGAGTCGGACGCGCTTCCGCCGTTCCCCGCCGTCATCAGCTTTCCACCGTTTCTGTAGCTGTCCGCTATCATATCGATCGCATGGTCGATATCCGCGGAGACACATTCAAGTTCCGGGTAATTTTCGTATATCATATATCCGCTCCAGTAGTTTTTCTGATTTTCTTTCTCACGACCGCGCGATCCCCGAGGTCGGCCGTGATCTCAAAGCCAAGCTTCTCATACATCCCGAACGGTCCGACGAAGTCGTACTGCTCGCTCATGAATTCCTTTATCGGGTACGCCTCGATATAATCATATCCCTCAGAGTCGGAGCACACCTTCCGGCAGAGCTCCGTCGCGACGCCTTTTCTGCGGTATTCCGGAGATATCACAAAACACAATACCGACCTGACCGCCGCATCATCCTCACGGCTCAGCGGCGCGAGATATCTCAATCCGGAATAACAAGTCAGGTATTCCGACTTTCTCCCGGCGGCGCACCAACCGATGACCTTCCCATCCTCATACGCGAGATATCCGTTCAGCTTCTTCTCTCTCACGAGCTTTTCCGCCGCGCTTCTGCGGCTCTCCGCGGTTGAGAAGTCACATCCGTCGTCGCCGGCGGTATTCCAGCACACACAGTAGCATCTGCCCTCCGGCGTCCCGTCGTCATGCGGTGTTCTGTCAAAGAAATCAAGATAATCCCGGACAAGCTCCGGAGTCAGTCTGACTATATCCATAGCTTCTATTTTCCTCCCGTCTCGGCGACACAGAGAGCCGCGACATCGCCTATAGACTCGCCGAGCGCCGCCGGAAGTATCCTGCACGCCGACACGCTCTGCTCAAGCGCCCTCTCCGCGATAACCCGCCGCATCGCGGGCTCGATGAACTCACGCGAGCGCACATATATACTGCCGATGACGATGGTGTCAGGATTCAGTATGTCGATCAGGATGGCGAGCGTCTTTCCGAGATCCTCTCCGACCTTTTCGTATATCCTTATCGCCTCTTCGTCTCCCTGCTCGGCGCGGATTCCGAGTTCCTTCGCGGTGCCTTTTCCGTACTGCGCTATTCCGCCGCCGCTGCAATAGCCCTCGACCGCGCCGCGCTTGTTGTAGCCGATATGAAGATCGTCTCCCTCCTCACAGAGGGTCACGTGACCTATCTCCCCCGCCATTCCGGAAGCGCCGGAGTAAAGCCTGCCATCGAGTATCAGTCCGGCGCCAAGTCCGGTGCCGAAAGTCAGGAACGCCATATTCCGGCTCCCGATCCCCGCGCCGCATTTCCATTCGGCGAGCGCGCAGGCGTCCGCGTCGTTGCACAGATACGCGGGAACGCCGAATTCCTCTGTCAGCATCCCGGTTATATGAACGTCGTCCCATCCCGGGAGGTTCGGCGGGGACATTATGATTCCCTTCTCCGGATCGAGCGGCCCGCCGCAGCTGACGCCTATCGCCGCGCAGTCCGGCGTTATCAGTTTTCTCACGGCGTCAAATATGTTTGCTATGGTCTCGTCCTTCCCGGTCGTCTCAAAGCGTATCTTCCCGTCGACAGTCCGCCCGCCGCCGCGAACAACCGCGCATTTCGTGCCACCTATGTCTATTCCTATGTATTTCTTCGTGCTTATCATTTTTCCTGTCTTCATTCATTCAATCGATTCGAGCAGCTTCGTCAGCTTCTGTCTGACGCTCTCCTCGTTCTTCGCGACCACCGACGCGTAATCGTCCTTTCCGTCCTTTATCGAGGATTTCAGCGCGTTCACGAGCCCGGACGTCACGCCGAATATGAGACCCGACTCGCTGACTCTCGTCTCGTTTATGATACTCAGCATCTCAATCGAATCCTCGTCCCTCAGTCCCTTCTGAGAGATCGTCTGCCCGTAATAAAGCGGCAGGACATCCCGATAGCTCTCATAGGACAGCGCGTCAAGGATCACGCCGGTACGCGACAGATCGCTCACAGTGACCGGAACCGTGCAGCGCACGATATTCTCGCTGGCATAGGTTATATAATTCTCCTGATTCAAGTCGAATTTCGGAGACGGAAGTATGCCGTAATCCGTCTCAAGGCTCCGCATGACCTTCGCGCCCTTGAGCTCGGTCGTAAGGAAGCCCGCTCTCCCCGAGTAGAACAGATTGTAGTACCCGCCCGCGTCGGTGAACTTGTCATTCGAATTTACCAGAACCTTGCCATCCTTCGCCGAGTACACCTCCGCGACCTTGGTTATAACCTCGTAAAACCGGTCATCCGGACTCTCATACACCAGATTTCCAGTATCGTCATGCTTTATGAAATACTCACCGCCGCCAACCAGGAACATATAGCTTCCTGTGTCGTGTCCCGCGATGCCGTATACGGCGTTGCCTTTTTCGTTGTACTTGAACGAGTCGTCGCCGTTGAGATTCGTGATCTTCGTCAGATACGTGTTCATCTCGTCCATTGTCCACTTGCCTTCGCGCACCGTATCGTACGGATACTCAAGACCGTATGAGTTCAGCATATCCTTGTTGAACAGCAGCACCCATGTAAGATCGAGCGACGTAAGCTGAAGAGGCGTGGCGGCGGCGTAGAGCTTTCCGTTCAGCCACATTTCGGAATTGAGCACGTTATCCCACCAATCCTTGTCAAGGTTGATCTCCGGGATACTGCCGAGATCCACAAGGCTTCCCTCTGTAATGACGCCGGGCGCGTAGGATATCGGAAGAAACGCCGCGTCATACGCGTCGTCCCCCGCCATGACCGCGCTGCTCAGCAGCTTCGTGACACCCGTGGCGTTGCCTCCGTCATTGAACGCCTCCGTGATCTCACTGATATGTATATCGAACCTGTCCTCAATCCCGCGGTTTCTCTTCCACACCGCGTCGTCGACCACCTCGCCGGTCTGCTCCGTGATGTCCACACGCACATAACAGCTCCAGAACTCGTTGAAATTGAGTATCCGGAACTCATAGCCGCCGTAGCTCTTGTCGGGATAGACATACTCTTCAGCGACGGCGGCAGTCTCCGTGCTTTCCTGAGCCCGGCTGTCAGCGCCGGATGTTTCCTTCTCTACTCCCGCTTTTCCTCCGCATGACATAAGAAACGACGCCAGAAGAATTATCGCCGTTACCCTACCAGATTGAATCCTGCTCATAACCATGACCCTTCCTTTATTGTTCTTCAGGATACACTGAGCAACCCGGATTTTTCACAGAAAAAGGGCTTCGATTCATGGGTATTTTTCCGTGAAGACAACCTTGAATCAGTGTTTCCTTTATTTCTGAGGACACCGCCGTATCCGCGGAAATATAACTTATTCAGCGTGTCCCTGTGTATATTATACACTATTTATCAGGTCATGATGTCTCGTTTTATAACTATATTATTGCGTTTTTTCGGATAGATAAGATCGGCCTGTCATTGCAGCTGCCTCTCCCCAGAAACGCACGGTCTGCCGCGGTTATCCTGGCGGAATTTCAGCGGACTCACCCCGAAACGCGACTTGAAGGTGCGCATGAAGTTCGAGAAAGACTCAAAACCGCAGGCAAAGCAGATATCCGTTACCGACATATCACTGTTTGCCAGCATCCTGCACGCCGCGCGCATCCTGAGGTCGATGAGATAACTCTTGAAGGTCTTTCCGGTCGACTCGCGGAACAGTTCGGAGAAATAATTCCGGCTCAGATGCGTTATCCCCGCGACCTCGTCAAGCGTCAGGTCTTCCATATAATGGCTGTGAAGGTACAGTATCGCCGTGCCGACCGGCGACTTCCCCGCCTTCCTCCCATCCGACCGGAAGCAGCGCAGCAGCTGAATCAGAAGACAGTCGATTATATGGCACATATACATATACTCATTTCCGTCCGGCACGGCGGTATCCTGTGTCCCGGCGATGAGCGCGTCCAGCAGAGCCTTCGCGGCAGTGAAGCTGCGCCCGGCAAAATTCGCGGTCAGATTCGCGCCCATAGTCTCATGCGTCAGTATCTGCTCATAGACCGAAGGAGTTATCATCCTCTCGTCGAACATGATTCCGATTATATCGAGCGGTTCATCAACGTGTATCGAGTGACAGTCCGCTGGGGTCAGCATATAAATCTCCCCCTTTGAAAGCGGATAGCCTACGCCGTTGAGAATCTGGCTGCCCCGCCCGGACAGGATCATCTCAAGCTCACAGCACTCGTGCCAGTGCTGCCTGTAGTCACGATCTATCAGCTTGTGCCTTATAGCTATGCTCCCGGTACCGAAATCATCTATCGAATATTTCTCTGGTTGCTTTGTCATATCCTGCCTCCTGAACATATCAGCGGTAAATCAGAAACGGGGACGCCTCAGAAGGGGCATCCCCGTGACCTGTCTCACTCAGCCGTGAAATGAATGACGCGGCTCTCGCCGTCTCTCCAGCCGCCGGTCAGGTTGAGCCCGGCGTTCATCAGCAGCGCGCCGGAATAGCGCTTTCCGTCGTCCGAAACATAGATCCTGTCCGGATCAAGCCCGCGGAGCCTCAGATAGCGCGCCACATGAGCCTGCGTACGGATGACAACATATGTCACGAGAACCTCGCGCTTGTCTTCCGATACAGACTCCCACGCCGCGGCGCAGGTTATCTTCGCCTTGTCCTCGGTCGGGTTGATCAGGCGGTAATAATCACCATTCTGGATGAGATCGTAGTACTTATGATAATCGGCGACCTGTTGTCTCACAAGCTCGCGCTCCTCGTCTGTCAGCTTCGTGAGGTCGAGCTCATAGCCGAACGCTCCCGCCATAGCTACATCGCCGCGGGTTCTGAAGGAAGTCACGCGTCCGGTCTGGTGATTCGGCACCGCGGAAACGTGAGCGCTCATCGAGGAGGGCGGATAGACCATCGACGTGCCGTACTGGATCTCAAGGCGCTCCATGGCGTCGGTGTCGTCGCTCGTCCAGATCTGCGGGCTGTAGTAGAGCATTCCGGCGTCAAAGCGTCCGCCTCCGCCGGAGCATCCCTCGAGAAGCAGACGCGGGAACGCGGTCAGAAGTCTCTCAAGCAGCTCATAAACGCCGAGCATATATCTGTGCGCCGTCTCGCACTGCCTCTCCGGCGGAAGAAGCTCGCTTCCGACCTCGGTCAGGTTGCGGTTGAAGTCCCACTTGACATACTCGATGTTCGCGCTCGAAAGAATCGCCGACATCTGGTCGAATATATTGTCCCGGACATCTTTTCTCGACATATCAAGAACGAGCTGACGGCGTCCCTCGGAGCGCTCGCGGCCGTTCACGTGCAGGCACCAGTCCGGATGAGCGCGGTAAAGGTCGCTGTCCGGCGAAATCATCTCCGGCTCGAACCAGATGCCGAATTTCAGACCGAGAGCGTTCACTCTGTCGACAAGGCTCCGAAGTCCGCCGCGGAGCTTCTTCTCGTTGACGTACCAGTCGCCGAGCGAGCAGTTGTCGGTGTTTCTCACGCCGAACCAGCCGTCGTCCATTACGAGCATCTCGATTCCGAGATCGGCGGCGTCCTTCGCTATCGCGACGAGCTTGTCGTCGTCGAAATCGAAATACGTGCCCTCCCAGTTATTTACGAGTATCGGGCGCTTCTTCGTCTTCCACTCGCCGCGGCAGAGATTGTGCCTGTAGAGCTTATGGAAGGTGCGGCTCATGCCGCCGACGCCGTTCTCCGAGAAGACCATGACGACCTCAGGCGACTGGAACTCCTCGCCCGCCTCGAGAGTCCATCCGAAATCCTCAGGATTCAGACCCATGAGAATGCGCGTGGACGCCATGCAGTCGACCTCGATCTCGGCGGCGAAGTTGCCCGAGTAGACGAGCGAGAAACCGTAGACCTCGCCGCTCTCCTCGGTGTATCCGTCCCGCGCGAGGGCGACGAAGGGATTGTTGTTGTGGCTCGAGGAACCGCGCTTCGAGTGTATCCCCTGAAGACCGAACTCAAGATGGCGCTTGACGAGCGTGCGCTCCTTTGCCCAGCGGCCCTGAAGGTGAAGCATCTCGAAATCCATGCCGGTGAAATCGACGCACGCGGAATGGATGCGGTCGAGCTTAAACTTCTTGTCCGATATGTTCTTCACCCTGACGCTTCTCGTGATCGCGTCAAGCTTCGCGAAGGCGGTGTAGATGAGAGTCACCTCTGCTCCGGTGAGGGAGTCGAGGCAGGTGATCTCAAGCGTCTCAGCCTCGGAGTCATCGTTCGTGTAGGTCGCGGGGAGACCGGCGAGCTTCGGCTTGCCGACGTATATTCTGTGCGACTTATAGCGGATGTCGGTGGCGCTGTTTCCGTTCTCGCCGCGTACAGACAGGGCAGAGACGCGGAAATCGCCGGTGCCGTTCACCGGATACTCGACCGCCGCCGTGTCAAGCGACAGACCGTGCTCCTCCGGAGCTATGACGTTCGCGCTGAAAGACGCGTTGCCAAGGCGCATACGGAGATAATCAAGGTCGGTGTCCGGCACGTACGCGCCGTAGTAGAGGTGGAGAAGATACCCTGTCGGGCTCACCTCGAATATGTAGCTCGACGAGTGTGTGTCGAGCTTGAAGATTTTCTTTTCGCTGTCGAAAATTACAGGCATTACTAAGAGTTCCTTTCATGATTCGGTATCTGTGTTTATCAGACCGTATACCTGTTATTATACCAGATTTTCCCCGAAACGTCAAGACAGACAGCGTGAATTTCCTCATTTTTTTTGCGCCGCGCCTTCCGTGCCCCCGGACGTCCTGCCGCGCAGGAGCGGGATAACTATCGCGAGACTTACCGGAAGTAGAAAGAGACCGGTGAGCCCGAACAGCTTCGTTCCGACAAACATCGCAATCAGCGTCACGAGCGGATGCAGTCCGACCTGACTTCCGACGATCTTCGGCTCGATTATGTTCCGAACTACCGATATGACGACCCACACGACAATAAGTCCGACGGCAAAGCCCCAGTCTCCGCCGAGCGCCCGTATCACAGCCCACGGGACCATTATCCCGCCCGTCCCGAAGACCGGCAGGATATCGAACAGCGCGATGCCGAGAGCCGCCGCGAGCGGTCTCTGTGCGCCGACAATCGTCAGCCCGAGCGCGAGCTCCGCGAAGGTTATGAGGAGTATCAGCGCGTAGGAACGCAGATATCTCCCGGATGTATGGACAAATCCCGATCTTATCCCGGAAAGCGTCCGAACCGCGCCCTCCGGCAGATTCTCCTTCAGAAAACCGATTATCTTCTCGTAGTCGATAGTGAAGAAAAAGCTCGATATCACCGCGAAGACCATCCCGACAAGGACGCCCGGCACCGACGCCGCGAACGCGGAGAGCTTCGACAGCAGCTTCACCGAAAGCTCCGACACAGCCGTGCCGATAGACCCCTCGAGAGACGACAGCAGCCCCGATATCCCGGCGGAAATATACTCGGCGTCCGGACCGCCGAAAATACCGTCAATGCGCTCTGTCAGGTCGCTTACCTTCCCGAAAAGAATATTCAGCGACGGTTCTATCGAGTTTTTATAAAGCGTCGGCAGAGAATCCGACCACCGCCCGACAACGACGGCGAGCCGCACCGACAGAAAAGTGAACAGCATCCCGATCGTCGCGTAGAAGATCAGTAGCAGCATTATCCCGCACGGTCTGCGCTTCATCCCGAACCTTTGCGACAGGAACCGCACGACCGGCTCGACGAGCGCCGCCGCCGCGAATCCGACAAGAAACGGCATGACGACGAATATCGCGTATTTGAAGAAAAGATATACGATCCCGCACACGAGCAGAACCGATACCGTGTTCACAATGAACGCACGCCGCTTTTCCATTCTCCGCCCTCCAGAACAATCAGTACTCTGTCCGGGATTATTGCCGAACGCCGCGTTTTTATTCCGGTCCGCGCGAATAATCAGGAAGTGTTCACACAATCTTCAGTTTTCCGGCACATATACGTGCTATAATATATGAAAACATCCCAGCGCAAATTCAGAGTAAAGGAAGTAACGCAATGTCAAAATCACAGAGAACACGCGCGGCAAACGCCGAAAAGAAAATGCTCCGCGCCGAACGCGAGGCTCACGCGGAAAAGCAGGGCAAGATCAGAAAAATAACTGCGATTGTCACGTCGTCGGTGATCGGTGTCTTCGTCGCCGCCGTCATAATCGCGACCGCCGCGTACTCGATACGCATGAATTCCGGCGGATACCTCAGAAACCGCACGGCGGCAAGCTCCGCGGATATCGACGTAGACGGCGCCGTCATGAGCTATTACTTCAACGACGTCTATAATACATTTATCGAATACTACGGCAGCTATGTCTCCTATTACGGTCTCGACACGTCGCTGAGCCTCAAGTCGCAGAAGATGTCCGACGGTCAGACGTGGTTCGACTATTTCATGTCAGGAGCGAAATCGAACGTCGAGGGCATCCTCGCCCTCAACGAGGCGGCAAATGCGGACGGAGTGACGCTGAGCGACGATGAGGTAAACGCGGTATCGACCCGCTCCGACAGAACCGACACCGGTCTTTACGGAAGAGGCGTGAAGCGGAACGATATCTTCGACGCGAAAAAACTCGAAGCGCTCGCCTACAAGTACCAGTTCATGAAGCAGGAGGAGTTCACGCCGACCGAGGATGAGATCGACGCCGGATACAAGGCTTCTCCCGAGAAATATCAGGCTATCAGCTACTACTCCTACGATTTCACATGGTCGAACGAGACTGACGGCGACGGCATCGTCACAAAGGAAGACGCAAAGGCGTCCGCCGACAAGCTCGCCGAGGCGACCGGAATCAACCGCTTCCGCACCGAACTCAAGCTCCTTCTGAAGGAGGCGTCTCCGGAAGCTAATGAGGATGACATCTCAACGTCACTCGAGAACCGGCTCACGTCCGGCGCTTATTATTCGTCGAGCGACGACGGGTTCTCAGAGTGGGCGTTCGGCGGAGCTGCCGTCGGTGAGACAAAAGTCATCGAGCATGAGGGCTCGTCGAAGTACACCGTCTATATGCTCGCGTCCGAGCCTGTACGCGACGAATCGCGCACGGTCAATGTAAGACACATACTCCTCACATCCGACGAGTGGGGCAGCGCCGAGAAAGCGAAAGCGCAGGCGGAAAAGCTGCTTGAACAGTGGAAGTCCGGAAACATGACCGAAGAGAGCTTCGCACTCCTCGCTCTCGCGTACTCCGCGGACGCCGGTTCCTACTACAACGGCGGTCTCTATGAGAACGTCACCGAGGGCAGAATGGTCGCGTCCTTCAACGACTGGTGCTTCGACGAGAGCCGCCAGCCGGGCGACACGGAGATTGTCGAGACAACCTACGGATACCACGTGATGTACTTCGTCGGCGACGGTCTCGACCAGTGGCAGTCGCTCGTCGCGGACTCGATAATATCCGGGAAATTCACGGAATTCAACTCGCAAATCAAGGAAAAGTATCCGGTCGCGTTCGACGACACGGTGCTTGAGGATATCCCGGGCTGACCGCAATTAAATGAAGTACCCCCGCTGACCATAAAAATCAGCGGGGGTTTATTTATGCGGTTATTTTTCTGACAATCCGTCGGATCCGGTTCAGAGCTTTCCGACCATACCGCGTATTTCGTCAAAGCCCGGCTCATCATGAAGCTCCGCGATAAGATCCGAATCAATCTTCCGTTCAAGACGCCTCCGCGCGACCTCGCGGTCAAGCCGCAGGCTTATCGAACTTCCGCTGACGAACGGCGACCCGGACCTCAGATCGACTGGATCATCGCCGGCTCTGTCAAACATCCCGACATAATACTCTACGGAATCCCGCAGGCACTTCATCGCCTTCGCTTTCTCCCCGAGTGTAAGATAAGCCTTCGCGAGCAGCAGATAACAGTCGCCCGAATCGAAATCATGATAAGGACGCGGTCTCTCGCCATCGAATATCACTTTCATCGCCGCGAAATACCGCTCGAACAGCTTAACGGCATCACTGCTTCTTCCGACCGCGATGTACGCCTTCCCGAGCTGTGCCGCGATCTCCTCCGCCCTCTCCGCGCTGTAAAACCCCGAATCGGGCATACACAGACTCATCCCGAGCGTGAACCCGTTCATAAGCAGCCGCTGATCGCACGGATACTTCCGGAGACCCTCGCTTATCCGGTCATAAGCCTTGATATATGACGCCGCGCCTCCGCGGACCTTATCCGCCTCGGCGTCGCGGAGTATCTTCGCCACGTCCTCGCCGGCGGTCGTCGTATCGAGACCGAATATCACATCGGTGCTCACCCCGAACACACCCGCCAGCGGAACAATCTGCGAGATGTCCGGCATTCCGGTCTCGTTTTCCCATTTGGAGACTGCCTGCGCGGTCACACCGAGCTGCTCCGCGAGCTCCTCCTGTGTAAGCCCACGCTCCTTGCGGAGTCTGCGTATGGTCTGTCCGACCGGCGTGGCGCTGAATACATATGGCAGCATTTCGTTTACCTCACTTATTTTTTCCCGATCCGCATGACACCGCGTCATGCCTTATCGAGTATAAACATTCTACCATATTCCGCCGCGTTCGTGAAGCGACCTGTCGGCAAGCTATCGCTCAACGGAACGTTGAGTTTTTCGGACACGCCATTTTTTGCCTGCCTTAACCGCCTGGGGAAGCACTGAACAATTCGGATTTTCGCAGAAAAAAGCCTTGGATTTATGGGCTTTTTTCTGCGAAAATGACCTTAAATCACTGTTTTCCCAGATATCTCGAGAGGAACTCTCTCGTCCTCTGCTCCTTCGGGTTTCCGAATATCTCCGCCGGTGTCGAGTCCTCCAGAATATAACCGCCGTCCATGAAGATTACGCGGTCGGACACGTCGCGGGCGAAGCTCATCTCATGCGTGACCACGATCATCGTGAGTCCGGTCTTCGCGAGCGACTTCATGACGTCGAGCACCTCGCCGACCATCTCCGGGTCAAGAGCGCTCGTAGGCTCATCGAACAGGATAACGTCCGGGTTCATCGAAAGCGATCTGGCTATCGCGACCCTCTGCTTCTGGCCGCCCGAAAGCTGAGCGGGTCTCGCGTTCACGAAAGCCGACATTCCGACCTTTGCCAGGTACTCCCTCGCGATTTTTTCCGCCTCAGCCCTCGGGCGCTTCAAAACCGTCACCTGCGGACAGACACAGTTCGCGAGGGCGTTCATGTTGTTGAACAGGTTGAACGACTGGAACACCATACCGACCTTCGTGCGGAACTCGGAGACCTTCATCTCCTTTTCCATGATGTCCCGTCCCTCAAAGACTATCCGACCGCCGGTCGGCTCCTCGAGGAGGTTCACGCATCTGAGCATCGTGCTCTTTCCGGAGCCGGACGGGCCGATGACGCTTATCACGTCGCCCTTGTTCACGGTCATGTTTATATCGCGGAGCACCTTGTGGTCGCCGAAGCTCTTCTCAAGATGCTCAAGTCTCAGTATCTCGGACATTTCAATCGATCTCCTTTCCGGTCTCTGCCTTCACGTGTATCTCCGCCTGCGAGTCAGAGCCCGAACCGCATATCGTGTAGTTGTCCGAGCCGTCGAGCTTCTTCTCGACCGCGCGGAGTATCCTTGTCACCGAGAAAGTCAGGATGAAATACAGAACGCAGATGACTGTATACGTCTGGAACGTCTGAAGATTTATCCTCTTTATGACGCCCGCCATGTAATAGAGCTCGGTCACGCCGATGACGTTCAGCACCGACGTATCCTTGATATTGATGACGAACTCATTGCTTATCGACGGCAGGATATTGCGCAGGACCTGCGGGATGACGACCTTCACCATCGACTGCCAGTGGGTCATGCCGAGAGAGTACGCGCCCTCGAGCTGCCCCTTGTCGACGGATATTATTCCGCCGCGGACGATCTCCGCCATGTACGCGCCGGTATTGATCGAGACTATGAAAAGTCCCGCCGGTATCAGCGGAAGCGTGTTTCCGCCGTTCAGGAAGGCGTAGCCCCAGTAAATGACCATCGCCTGAACCATCATAGGCGTGCCGCGGAATATCTCGATATATACTGCGATTATCGCGTTCACAATCTTGTGGAGCACCCTGACCGCCGCCTTCTTCGACGCCGGAGCTGTGCGTATCACGCCGGTGAGCAGTCCGATCAGAAAGCCCGCCGCCGTACCTACAAGCGCTATCAGCATCGTGTAGCCGATACCCGACAGAAGATACTGCCAGTATTTCGTGACAATACCGATGACCTCGCTTAAAAATTGCATCCCAAAAAATCCTTTCAGTCAAAACACGGTCCGCGTCACACAGGGTTCCTGCCCCGCGGGCGCGGACCGCGACGATTCTTATTATTCTACCGTTTTATCACTTCTTGTATATGATAACGAGGTTAGAATTGTAGTAGCAGTCGGTAAAGTCGACCTGCTCCGCTCTCTCGGCTGTCGGGGACATGCCGGCGGCGATAGCGTCGACAGCGCCAGACTGAACGGCGGCGATCAGGGAATCCCACTCGTAGGAGTAAACCTCAAGAGTCATGCCGAGCTTTGCCGCTATGTAACGCGCCACGACGACATCGTAGCCGTTCGCGTAGAGGTTATCCTTGCCGGAGATCGGCACGGCGCCGTTGGCGTCGGTCGTCTGAGTCCAGTTGAACGGGGAGTAAGCGCACTCCATCGCGACCTTGAAGGTTCCGTTCGAGCCGTCGGTCTCCGGAATCTCAAGAGCGAGCGCGGACGCGTACTCGACGTCGGTATTCGCGCTGATCTCGACGATCTGGCGCATGAGCTCCTGCCTCGTCTCGGTCGGGATCTCGTCAATTATCGCGGAAACGGTCGCCACCATATCGGAGCCCTTCTTGAACGCGACGGCGATTCCGGTCTCCTCATCGGTCGCGGTGAAGCCGGTGTCATTGTTCTTCAGCGGGACGAAAGCGAGCGACGAATCCTTAGAGCAGACGTCATACGCGGTCGGCTCCTCGGCAACATAACCGTCGATAGCTCCGGAGTTCAGCGCGTTGAGAAGATCGGTGAAATCCGGGTAATTCTTTTTCTCGATGCCCTCGACCTGATCAAGAGCCTCGAGGTGGAAGGTACCGTTCTGAGCGCCGAGCACGGCGCCGTTCAGGTCAGCGAGGGACGTTGCGGACGAGAGATCCTTCTTTGTTCTTCCGCCGCAGGAGACGCAGGCGCACACGGACGCCGCCGCGAGCATAACGGAAACGACAGATAATAACTTTTTCATGATACAAATTCCTCCGTAAAGATATTATTAGTAAAAACAAAAGAGCCGGGACGAAGTGCCCCGACCGCTTGATATCGCCTGAATAGCTCAAACCAAATCGGATATAGCACTCCGCAAAAACTGCGACAGCCGCACGGGTATTTCCCGTACGTCCAACCAATCGCCTGACGGTCAGGCAAAGGATTTCGGCGACCGTGCCTTTCGCGCCCCATCATCGACACCGTTGTCTCCGGGTAACTACTATTCGCGCGTCGCGCCTCTATATCTAAGGAAACACTGATTTAAGGTTACTTTCATAGAAAAAAGTCCATAAATCCAAGACTTTTTTCTATGAAAGCCCGAATCATTCAGTGTATTCCTAACTTTATTCCGGTATAAACCTTTGTTTTATAAAATTATATCACAACCACGCACCGAAATCAAGTACTTTACGAAGATTTCCTGAAATTTCCCGTTTTGGATAAATAGCCAGCCTATATATCACTGTGATTTATATATTAATTTTGCCGCGGCTTCCCAATATATGTGTGGCGTCATTGACGTTCAGCTTATCCATAAAAATTACTGTATACCGCGTGTTTGTCAGCAATACGTCATTCAGAACTATAATTAAGTTAAAAAAATTGTGAAATCTCATAAAATTTCGAAAAAGCTCTTGACATAGCGAAAAAATAGGTGTATACTATCTACAATCCGATCAGATAATGCGGGCGTGGGACCGAGGCTATTGCCAGGATAACCGTTCTAGTTCCTGATTAGATGACAATGTCAGCATATCAGCGTGGCTGCCCTAAATTTTTTTGAATCCGGCGCGAGGCGGTACAATACGGCGCTCCGGATTCGCTTGTTTAATTATTTTTTTTGGTAAATTGTTTGTTTTAGTAATTTGTGACACTTTGATGCAGCTCCATAGCGTTCGTCGGGACGTAGTACCTGTCAGCAGATCTGGCAGGTACTTTTTCAATATACAGGCGGAGCGGCTGCTCCGCCAACATTTTTCTGTGAGGATGTCAATATGTACCACGACCTGACAAAGGGCGGAATCGCGAAGAGTCTGATACTCTTCTCTCTCCCGATGACCGCCGGAAATCTGCTTCAGCAGCTGTATAATATCGCCGACACGCTGATTGTCGGACGCGCGCTCGGAAGGGACGCCCTCGCGGCGGTCGGGTCGGCGTATACGCTGATGACCTTTCTGACATCCGTCTTCATCGGACTCGCGATGGGCTCCGGCGCGCTGTTCTCGATTTACATCGGCAAGGACGACCGGGAAAAGCTGAAAGACTCGGTCTGGCAGTCGTTCGTACTCATCTTTGCCGTGACAGCGGCAATCAACACCGCTGTGTATATATTCATCGACCCGATACTGCGCTTTCTGAAGGTGCCGGACGAACTGTATTCCGATATGCGGGAATACCTTGTCATAATCTTCGCCGGAATCGCGGCGACCTTTCTCTATAATTTTCTCGCCTGCCTGATACGCGCGGCGGGAGACTCTGTGTCGCCGCTGATATTTCTCGGTGTCTCGGCGGTCATAAACATCGGGCTCGACCTGCTGTTCGTGCTCGTTTTCGATTACGGCATCGCCGGCGCGGCGGCGGCAACAGTCATTTCACAGTACATCTCCGGAATCGGTATGCTGATATTCACGCTCGCGAAGCGCCCCGAGCTTATCCCCGAGAGAAAACACATCCGTCTTGACCGGAAAACTCTCGGTGAAATCTGCGACCTGTCAATCCTGACGTCCGCCCAGCAGTCCGCGATGAATTTCGGAATTCTTCTCGTCCAGAGGCTCGTCGACAGCTTCGGGCCGGTCGTGATGGCGGCGTTCGCGGCGTCGGTCAAGATCGACTCGTTCGCGTATCTGCCGGTGCAGGACTTCGGGAACGCGTTCTCGACCTTCGCGGCGCAGAACTACGGAGCCGGAAAGAACGAAAGGGTGCGTGAGGGCTTCCGGAAGGCGACCGCGATAAGCGCCGCTTTCTCCGCTTTCGTCTCACTTATCGTCTGCGTCTTCGCCGGTCCGCTCATGCGGATATTCGTGAGCGCCTCGGAAACCGACGTCATCGCGGAGGGTATAAAATATCTTCGCATCGAGGGCTCACTCTATGTCGGCATCGGCTGTCTTTTCCTGCTCTACGGCTTCTGGCGCGCGGTGAAAAAGCCGGGAATGTCGCTTTTTCGACCCTGTCAACCTGATTGTGTAAACATATCAAAAACTAAATCATAAATCCCATCCCATGCCCCAAAGGAAGTCGAG
>URCP01000003.1 GCA_900546315.1 uncultured Eubacteriales bacterium | reverse complement strand
CAAAGAAAGCAACGAAAGAGCCGAAGGCAACGGCAAAACCAAAGAAGACAGCGAAACCAAAGGCAACGGTAAAACCGCAGGAAACAGCGGTGCCGGCAGCCGCAGAACCGACCACGGAGGCACAGTAGGGCTTTTCTTGTGGGGATAGGAGAGAACAATGGAAATAGGAAAAGTACCAGAAAACGTATTAAAGCGTTCAGTATTCAAAAAATTGACGGTGAAAAGACCGGAAGTTTTAGTTCATGCCGGTGTCGGTGAGGACTGTGAATCCGTAGCCGCCGAATTTCTTTTCCGGAAGATCGTCCGTGACTGATGACCTTTTATCGACTGGATCATTTTCGACGATCCCAGTGTCCGTGGTGCCATCCTGATTGGAAGATGTGATGCCGTCGTCGTTTTCGACGGTCTGACCACAAGAAGTGCTTACAAGCAACGAGGCGATAATTGCCGCGAGCAAAAGGGTGCTCACGACGCGTTTTTGCTTTTTCATATTTGTTTCTCCGTTCTGTACTATTGATTTTCTTGTTGAACTGTGTTATAATGATACCACAGATTCGTACAAAGTTATATCAGATAGTTCCGCTATCAAGCATTATTTACATCAAAAAATTCCGGAGGCAGAAGATGGATCTCAGAGATTACGTCAAGGAAGAATTTCCCACGAGGTTCGGCGGGGTTTACATTGTCGGATCGGGTAATATTCAGCCGTTTCTTCATTGGCATCCGCATTATGAGGTGCTATTAATTCGGGAAGGGGATTATGAGCTTGAGAGCAACACTCTGAAGTATTCGAGCCATAAACCGGCGGTGTTTGTACATCGTCCGTTCTGTCTGCACGCGCTGAATGCTGACACGACTAAGATCTATTCAAGATATATAATTCATGTGGACAGGAAGGTGTTGTCCGAAATACCTGAAAATATACTTGATATTGGTCTTTTCGCGGAGTCAAGCGTTCTGCGTGCTGACCCGGATCCCGACGAGATGGAAGTGCTTGCACGGATTTGCGAGAATATCATCAAGGCAGAAATGAAATCGGATTATGTTGAGGGAGCGCTGTATTCAGGGTTGCTCTTTCATGAGATATCGAAAGTATATAAGTCTGGTCGCGGTGAGGCGTATGTAACGCGACACAGCTACATACAGGATGTTCTTCAGTATATAACGGACAATCTTGCAGAACCCGTGACAATAGACACACTATGCGTACGTTTCGGAGTCGGTCATACAAAGCTTCTCGACGATTTTCGTACCGCCACCGGTTCCACCTACAAGAAATACCTGACCGACTTGAGGCAGACCCGCGCGAGGGAGCTCATGGAGACCGGCTCGAGCATAATAAACGCCTCGCTCGAGACGGGGTATTCGAGCGAGGCGCACTTTATAAAGGCGTTCCGTGAGTATTGGGGCATGACCCCGGGAGAGTTCCGTTCTTCCCTGAAAAATTAATTCTCCGACAGGTCAATTCTTCTGATTCTCGAGAGTTCCTTCGAGAGGTGGATTTTCTTCGTGACAGTCTTTTCCGGCGTGCGGACAGTGATCTCGTATTTTCCGTAGAAGCCCCTGAACCTGACCGAGCCGGTCGAGGTCGTCAGCGTCTCGTTCGTCGTCCACTCCTCGTGGATGAGTCTGTGCAGCGCCTTGTACGCGGGCTTTTCGTTGTAGCTTCCGTCTATCAGACCGGTCGAGGGGAGGTTTTCGTCTCCTGCCTTGCGCTTTGTCGTCAGGACGCCGTCGTCGGTCAGGTTCCACCATGTGATGCCGGAGAGGGCGGGATGGCTGAAGCATATCTTGTAAAGCTGCTCCGCCGCGAGAGCCTGAAGATCCTCGTCCTTTTCTCCCTCGATGACCGACGGGATGCTTATCTCAGAGATATTGATCGGTCTGTCAAGCGACGCGTAGGTGTCGAGCACATTATAGAGCCGCTCACCGTTGTACACGTTCTCGCCGCCGCGGTCGCCGAGGTGGCACTGCATACCGATCTCGTCGATCGGAACACCGCGCGAGAGGAGATCCTTTATGTTGAGATAGTATCCGCTGTACTTCCCGCGGAACTCGTGGAAGGACGCGCCGACTGTGTCGTTGAGGATCAGCGTGTTCGCCGGGAAATACCTTCTCGCGAGGTCAAAGAGCCACACGCAGTAGTTATCCTCCGGAAGGACATAGTTCCACTTCCCGCCGCGGCTCGACATATAGACGTCATATATCCTTGACGGCTCGTTGACGACGTCGAAGCGCTCGACTCTCGACGCGTATCTTCCGGAAATCTCGCGGAAGCGCTTTTCGATGTATTTTTTGAGCTCGCTGTATGGCATTGTCGTTATCCACTCGGGGATGAACTCGTGCCAGAATAGGGGATGACCCTTCATGCGTATGCCGTTCTTTTCACAGAAATCCGCGACGATGTCGGCGGGCGGACGACGGTAGACGTCGTTCGGTGTGTCGGCGGAGTAGCGCAGGTTCCCGCGGGTAGGTTCTGTGCCCTCCCAGTAGAGCGGGATGGCGGCGGAGTTGAGGAGCTTCGTGAACTCCTTCTTGTACATTTCGTCGCGCTCGTCCTCATACTGGTTGAGCATGAAGATGTTAGCGCCGAAGTTGAAGTCGATGTCGGTCATCTTCGCCTCGACCGTGACGTCGCCGGAGACGGGTTTTCCGCCGTCGGCTATGACGAGTCCGAAGAGAGCCTTGCGGCTGCGCTCGATGTCGGTGTCGACGCGGTCTTTGACGTAGCTCTCACCCGCGCGTATGAAGTTATATATTTGCTTTTCCATATCTGAAAACCATACCTTTCATGATATTGCTGTAACTATTCTATCATAACTCTTCCGGCGTGTCAACAAATATATTCCGCATTTCGACAAGAATATTTCGCTGCGATTTTTGATCCGGCACTTGATTGTTCCGAAAATATGTGATATAATACACTCATGAGCCGGAATGCCAGTTTTGAAATAATGGAGATGACTTTATGCTTTTTGTGATTATACTTCTTCCGTTGATAATCGTGATCGCCTTCATAGCCGCCTTCAGCGCCGGGAATAAGCCGTCGTCTTCCGACACGGGAAAACATACGATAAGGACAATGCGCTGTCCGAACTGCGGAGAGACCGCGACAGTTCACGGCAACACGTGGGAGTGCGGCTGGTGCGGTGATCACGGGTTAATAAAATGAAAAAAACGGGGCTGCCATGCGACAGCTCCGTTATGTTTTTGGTTCAGTCTCTCTGTCCGACCTCGCCGGTCGCGGGGTCGTAGGTCATGGTCACGCGGTATGGCTCGCCTTCCTGTCTCTGAATGTATATCCTGAACTTATACGTAGGAGATGATTCATTATCCGCCTGTGAGAATTCCCATCCGTCGGCGACGCCCGTGTTCAGGTATCCCGCGAACTCACCGAAATCAGCCACCTCATGTGTGTCGACAATCTTATCGCCGTCGAAGAACTCGTAGACCTTGAGATAGTTGTCGACCGCGGCGACGGCATATCTGCCTGTCACGAAGAACGCGTTGTCGAACGTGTCCGAACGGATCATCTCACCGTCCGGAGAGTAGAGGTAGAGCGAGGTGACGGATATCGCCGCGACTCCGGGTGATACTGCGCCGTCCGCGAACTCTCCTTGTGTCGTGGTTTCATCTGAGCCGCCGATTGCCGCGTATTCATAGAAAGAGTCGATCCGCCCGAGCTTTCTGTCATATAGGGTGTATATATGCTCCGGTATCGTGATGTCGTCGAGCTGTGCCTCGGATGTTATATCATTCACATAGATGTGGTTTCCGCCGCCGACCGGGGTGAGGTCGCCGTCGTATTCAAGGAGGAGTTTTCCGTTTTCATCGACGGCGTAGTTGTGGCTGTCTCCGGCGTACATGGAGAAGCCGTCCTCCGACGTGCCGAGAGAGGTCATGCCAGAGGTGTCGAACTTTCCGCACCCGGTGAGGATTGAAGACGCGATGAGCAGTGCCGCGAGCGCGGCGGTGGTCTGTGAGCTTTTCATTCTGACATTGTTCCTTTCGATGGTGGTTTGTTTTGTGTCTGAGATTTTCAGAGGTGGTATTCAGATGCCGTTATCCGATCGTGACATTGTCGGCTGATTCCGTAGTGAGACTTGTCTCACCTGTTGAGGAGTTGAAGGCGACGGAGTATACAAGATTGTTCTCATCGTCCATAAGGCTGAAATATATCCGCTCGCTGTATTGTTCTCCCCATATTTTGAATGAGTACGCCATGATCTCTGTTTCTTCCGGTATTCCCTCGTATACTGCCACTTCGTTTTCATAGCTGTCAATGAGCTTCACGTCTCCGTTCCGGACGAGTATGTATCCCTGCGACGCGGCGTAGATTTTGTCGTATTCACGGCTGACACGCAGGACGTTTCCATCGGTGTCCCATACGGTGAAATGATGGTCGTCGGTTATGCCGCCGACACCGTCCGGCGTTTTTGTGAGTGAGTAGACCGGCTTATCACACAGAGGAGTGAGACCCGGACCATACAGCGTTATATCCACACTCCCGGAATTTGGGAAGAAATAGATCAGTAACAGATTTCCGTATATCTCAGCCGCGCCGTCGCGTGTCGCCATAACGACCTCGCCGTCCTTCAGCACGAATGTGTTGGACCAGTCGTCGTGCATGATAGTGAAACCATCCCACTCTAAAGTCTCGTCGTAATCCGGCCAGAAGAATTCGAGCGCATCGTCGTCGTTTTCAACCGCGTGTACCCATGTTATCAGTCCGTCATCACTCAGAATGCGTATAATCACCCCGTATCCGGTATAACTGTTGCGGTATATGCTGTCGGCATAAACGACGTGCTCCGGAGGGGTGTTGAATTCGAGCTTTTGGTCTATGACCTCATATACGGTCAGGTAATATCCGTCATCCTTATAGGATATCTCCGGGATATCCGGAAACGGGTGATATGCCTCCGGCGCTTCTGTCACGGTGTCGCCGGTCACAACGTCGTCGGTCTGCGGCTCGGAGGTCTCGTTATCTGATGTCTCCTCTGTGGCGGCTGTCGATGTGTCTGCCGGTTTTGTTGTCGTTTCAATGAACGATATCTGGTCTGTCGTTATATCTGTTTCGGTGTGTTCCTCAGAGCCGCATCCGCAGATGAGCGCGGCGGCGATCAACAGTGATATGAGTATCTTTGCCTTCATTTGTTCCTCCGTGCGCGTTTTTTGACCCGGCCAGTGTCGTATGACTAAATTATAACATGATATCGCCTGTCTGTCAATAGATAATTCCGCATTTCTTTTCTCTGAAACGCAGGATTTTCCTTTATATACTTGATTTATCCGTGGATTTGTGGTATACTACTATATATGACTCAATAATCAAAGAAAGGACGCCGCGCGGGATGTGACTCCGGTGCGGGATTTTATATATGATTGCAATCAGCTTAAGCGACGTGACGCTCGAGTTCGGCACCGACGTCATCCTTGACCGCGTCTCGTTCAGCCTGAATGAGGGCGACAAGCTCGGGATTGTCGGCGTGAACGGCGCCGGAAAAACGACGCTCTTCAAAATAATAACCGGCGAGTATGCTCCGACCGATGGATCGGTCTTCATCTCGAAGGACAAGTCGGTCGGTCTTCTCGAGCAGAATACCGGTCTTGAGGGAGATGATACTGTCCTTGACGCCATGCTTGCTTCATTTTCGGATCTTATCGCGGACGAGAAACGGCTCGATGAATTACAGAAGAAGCTCGACACGGGTGACCCGGAGATCATCTCGCAGTACACCTCGCTCGCCGACCGCTTCAAGCGCGCCGGCGGGTACGAGTTCCGCTCGAGATGCAAGGGAATACTGAAAAATCTCGGCTTCGACGAGCGTTTCCATGACCTGCGCATATCAAGCCTTTCCGGCGGTCAGAAGACGAGGCTCGCCCTTGCGAGACAGCTGATAACCTCGCCGGATATTCTGATGCTCGACGAGCCGACGAACCATCTTGATATCGAGACTCTCGCGTGGCTTGAGGATTTTCTCTCAACCTACCGCGGGACGCTGCTCGTCATCTCGCATGACCGCTATTTTCTCGACCGCGTCACGAACAGAACGCTCGAGATCGAGAACCGCCACGCGACGCTCTATAACGGCAACTATACCCGATACGTCGAGCTTAAGGCGGAGAACCGCGAGATCCGCGAGAGACAGTACAAGAACCAGCAGAAGGAAATCGCCCGTATAGAGGCGTATATCGAACAGCAGCGCCGCTGGAACCGCGAGCGCAACATAATCGCCGCCGAGAGCCGTCAGAAGGCGCTCGACAGAATGGTGAGGATAGAGCGTCCGGAGGAGCTTCCGGACAAGATCCGCCTCGCCTTCACGAAATCCGGAGAGAGTGGGAACGACGTTCTGACAGCGCGCGGTCTCTCTAAATCCTTTCCGGATAAGCCGCTCTTCTCGGACGTCTCGTTCCTGCTCAAGAAGCACGACAGAATGTTCATCTCAGGCCCGAACGGCTGCGGAAAATCGACGCTCATAAAGATAATCGCCGACAAGCAGCTGCCGGACGCGGGCGAGCTCGAGTTCGGCTATAACGTGACGGTCGGTTACTACGATCAGGAGAACCAGAACCTCGACCCGGAGAACACGGTGCTCGATGAGTTATGGAATTGCCACGAGAATCTGACGCAGACCGAGATACGCTCGGCGCTCGCGCTGTTTCTCTTCAAAGGGGATGACATCGAGAAGAAGGTCTCGGTGCTGTCCGGCGGAGAGAAGGCGAGACTCACGCTCTGCAAGCTGATTCTCCAGAAGATGAACCTGCTCATCCTCGACGAGCCGACGAACCATCTCGACATCAACTCGCGTGAGGCGCTCGAGGGGGCTCTCCAGAATTTCGACGGCACGATAATCGCCGTGTCGCACGACCGGTATTTCATATCGAAGCTCGCGACGAGAATACTCGATCTCGGCGTGAAGCCCGCGCTTGACTACATGGGCACATATGACGAGTACGCGCGCTATCGTGCCATAAATAAACAGAAAACCGCCGAGACAGCCGCGAATGAGGTGATAACCGACGCGAAGGAGCAGTACCTGAGAAACAAGGAACAGGCAGCCGAACAGCGCCGCCGCCAGACCCGCGTCAGAAAGAACGCTGAAGAGACGGCGAAGCTCGAAAAGGAGCTTGAAAAGGTAATCGCGGAGCAGTCGGACGAGTCGAAGCAGAGCGATTATATGCATATGAACGAGCTCTACGAGCGGCAGACCGCGATTGAGGCGCGGCTGATGGAGCTTTACGAGGAGGCTGAGGGATTTGACAAAGACTAAGATGCTGGTCGTCGGAATAACGATGAACTGCGCGGGGACAGAGAAATCGTTCCTGTCCTTTCTTTCGGCGCTCGACTTTGAGCGCTTCGACGTGACGCTGCTGCTCGCGAAGAAGGAGGGGCTTCTCATGGATCAGCTCCCGCCGCAGGTAAAGGTCGTCGTGATGGAGAAGTACGGCGATATGTTCCTGCTCTCCGGAAGAAACGCGGCGAAGACGCTGACCGGCTGCTTCGTGAAGGAGAACCCGCTGACGCTCTTCGAAATCTTCCCGTATTTTGTCGGCAGCGCTCTGACAAGGGGCGCGCGCCGCGCGTCGATCGCGACGAAGATGTGGCTGCACTTCATGAAAAAGATGCCGGAGATAAAGGAAGAATACGACGTCGCCGTCGCGTACTGGGGCGACCGCACGATGTTCTATATGTGCGACAAGGTGAAGGCGAAGAAAAAGATAGCGTGGCTGCATTTCGACTACGCGAACCCGCCGCGGGACGACGATATCTACCGCGCGTACTTTGAGAAGTGCGACAAGGTGGTCACTGTCTCAAAACCGATCGACGAGTCGCTGAAGGCGCACCTCCCGGACATAGCGCCGCGCTGCGTCATGATGGAGAACATAACGAATCCGAAACAGATATGGGATCTCGCTCTCCGCGGAGGCACTTTCCCGGACACGCATTTTACCGGAAAGAGAATTCTGACAATAGGTCGTATCGGCGAGCAGAAGGGTCTCGATCTCGTCGTGCCGGTGCTGAAACGTCTGCGCGAGGAGAATTACGACGTGAGATGGTATGTCCTCGGAGACGGTGACGCGGAATATAAGACGAAGCTGTCAGAGATGCTGCTCGACGCGGGCGTGGCTGATATGATGCTCTTTCTCGGCACGACGACTAATCCGTATTCGTACCTGCGCGACTGCGACATCTACGCGCAGCCGTCAAGACACGAGGGAAAGCCGATCTCGGTCGAGGAGGCGAAGATCATGTACAAGCCTATCCTCGCGACAAAATATCTTTCCGCGCCGGAACAGCTCGAGGGCGGCGATCTCGGTGTGCTTTGCGATATAAGCTCCGACGGCATCTATAACGGAATAAAACAGCTTCTCGATTCCCCGAAGCTGTGCGACAGGCTGACCGAAAATCTCGCGAAGAAAAAGTCCGGCAACAGCGGGGAAATAGAGAAATTCTACGATATGCTGAAATGAATTGTGTAGGAGACGAATTATGAAACTGCTTTTCAAACAGCGCTTTCTCAGCTGGTTCGACAGCTACAACATCTACAGGCTCCCGGAGGGCGTCGACCCGGACGCGTTCGATTACTCGGACGTCGACATAGAATATACGGTTGAGGGACAGCTCGCGTGGGGGCACTGTTTCCATATAACCGACAGAAACGGGCAGCTTCTCGGTGTGCTGAAGCAGCGCGTGTTCACGTTTTTTCCGGAGTTCGAGGTCTATGTCGGAGGACAGCTCATTGGCAGGATCGTCAAGGAGTTTTCCTTTTTCAAGCCGTCGTTCAGCATAGATTTCAGAGGATGGACGATGAAGGGCGACTTCTTCGAGTGGGATTACTCGATCTGCGACGCGTCCGGGAAAACCGTCGCCGCGATATCGAAGCAGCTCTTCAACTGGACCGATACATATGTCATCGATGTCGCGGACGACCGCGACGCGCTCTGCGCGCTGATGGTGGTGCTCGCCATAGACGCGGAGAAGTGCTCGAGAAATTGATTCTCAGCAGGACGCGTCAACGAGTGCTCTGAACAGCGCTGACTGCTCCGGCTCCGCGGTCATGTGCTCCGGATGCCACTGTACGCCGAGAATGAACTTTTTCCCGACTGCCTCCAGAGCCTCGACCGAGCCGTCCGGGCTTCTCGCCGACACGATGAGCCCGTCTGCGGGTTCGGCGGACGCCTGATGGTGGAAGCTGTTCACGGGCAGTGAGAGCTTTCCGGTCGTTCTGTGCAGAATCGAGCCGGGGGTGACAGAAACTATATGGTGCGGCAGATTTCCCGGCGCTTTCTGTCTGTGCCCCGGTATATCGTAGACGATCTTGCCGTCAAGAGCGGCGTTCATGACCTGTATTCCGCGGCAGATTCCGAGAGCCGGAACGTCAAGGTCATAAGCGTGACGGAACAGCGTAAGCTCGTACGTGTCCCGTTCCTCCGAAGGCTCGAAAAGCAGACTCCGGTCGTATTCAAGAAGTCCGTACCTCTCCGGCAGGACATCTCCGCCGCCGCTGAATATCAGCCCGCCGCAGTGCGCGAGCACCTCTTCTGCGCTGTCGGGCATATACGGCAGTATGACCGGTACTCCTCCCGCGAGCGTCACGGCGTCGGCGTATCTCTTTCGTGTGAGGTAATCGCCGCCGTCCGAGAGCCCGGATGTTATTCCTATTATCGGTCTCAATCTGTTCACCGTCCTTTCTGGTGACATTGTATGCGGAAAACAGACCGGACGCCAGCGGCGGCGTCCGGTCATGGATTCAGGCGTTCATTATCTCAAGCGCCTTGTCGGGAGTGTTCGTTATGACGGCGTCGATGTCGAGGTCGCGCAGCGCTTTTATCGCCGCGGGATCGTCGACTGTCCACGGGTGGACGCGGATGCCGATTTCGTGCGCTCTCGAGACAATCTCCGGGTGCGTGAGAATCTGCCCGTAGTGCGGGTGGATAGCCCTCGCTCCGAAAAGGCGCGCGTAGTCCGCGGGCATGACGATCTCGCCGCCGTAGAGGGGCGCGACGAGCGCGTTCCTGTCGAGCGACAGCATATCCGTGAGATTCCAGTGATTGAAGGAGGAATAGATGACCTTGTCGGTCATGCGGTGCTTCTCCGCGCAATCCCTCACCTGCTTCACAAAATCGGTCCCGCTGTCCTTTATCTCCACGTTGACATAAAGCCCGCGCGGTCCGAGCAGCTCGTAAACCTCGTCAAGGGTCGGGATATCGACCTTTCCGAACCTGTCGCCGAAACCGGCGCGGAAGCTGTATTGTCTCAGTTCCTCAAGTGTCATTTCTGAGACTTTTCCGGTGCCGTCCGAGACACGGTCGATGCGCTCGTCGTGTATCACGGCAATCTGTCCGTCCTTTGTCCTGTGAACGTCGAGCTCGACCCCGAACGCGTTCATGTCCGCCGCGAGGGCGAACGCGGGGAGAGTGTTCTCGGGAGCGTACGCCGAGGCTCCGCGGTGCGCGAATACGAGTTTTCTTCCGGTGAGATCCATACTTGTACCTGACCTTTATATAGTATTTTTGCGGCGTCTGCCGCTATGAGAATATTATAACACGTCCCGCGCGGTATGTCAATCCGTAAAACGAAAAATGTGCCACAGGTCACAGGCGGCGTATGCCATCAGATACTTATTTGGTAATAAATGCACATTGGTGGATGACACGCGGCATGACATATGTTGAAAAATGACTATTTACAATTGCGATAAGAAATTGTATAATATATATATCGGATGAACCTGATTTCCGCGTTCCACCTGACGGCGGCGCGCGGCTTATAAGCTGATAATTGAGAAAGGAATGCTTCAGAATGAGATGTCCTGTGTGCGGATGCGCTGAAAACAGGGTGGTGGAGACACGTTCGGTCGACGACGACAGATCGATACGCCGCCGACGTGAGTGTGTCGCCTGCCTTTGCAGGTATACGACCTATGAGTCTATCGAGACGACTCCGCTGATGGTCTGCAAGAAAGATATGTCTATGGAGCCGTTCGACCGGAACAAGCTCATGAACGGACTCATAAAGGCGTGCCACAAGCGCCCGGTCTCGGTCAGACAGATGGAGAAGATAGTCGAGGGCATAGAGCTTGACTACGCGAACAACTTCAGAACCGAGGTCTCGACGTCCGAGATCGGTGAGACGGTCATGAAGATACTGAGAAAGACGGACAAGGTGGCGTATATACGCTTTGTCTCGGTATACAGACGGTTTGAGGACCCGGACTCCTTCCTCGAAGAGCTCGAGCGGCTTAAACGTGAAGAGTGAAGTCTGAAAACAAGTTTTCAGACAAAACTGTAAGGGAGTACGAAAGGGCAGACATAACCATGAGTTCGGAAAAAGACGAGAGGATACGGAGGGTGATTTCCGCGTCCTCGTTTGGGGAGTTCGCGGACGGCTGGATACTCTGCGATACGGATTTCAAGGTGCTTTCGGTGTCGGACGTGAAGCGCGGGACGGCGTGGAGCGTGAAGGTCGGCTACAATATTCTTCCGTTCCTGTCGGAATCGTTCGCGGAGCGCATAATTTCAACTGACGACTGGACGCGCGGATTTGTACATGGCAATCGTGAGAATATCTGTGCCGTGGCAGTGTGGGCGCGTGTCGATGATACGCGGTGTCTGGTCTTCCTGCCGGACGTCTGCTCCGCGATCCGTGCCGGTGCGGGCGCTGACGGCATAATGAAAACAATATGTGACCGCGTCGGTGATTTTATTACCGCTACCGTCCGTGAATCGCTGACGAGAACGGGAGATACGCCGCGGCTCAGAGCGCTGAACATGATGCTGATCAGACGGCTCAGGAAGAAATTCACGACCGTGATGCTGAAGCCGGACCTGACAGGGAAAGCGTCCGCCGCGACCCGGACCGCGGCGGTTCCGGTGGAAAGTCTGCTGACATTTGTTGTCGAGAGTGTACGCGCCGGTCTTGCCGGAACCGGATGCCGGGTTGAGAACCTGTCCGGTCGCGGGGGTGAGCATTTCTGTACCTGCGGGGACAGGTTCATGATGGGGTTCATCATGACGCTGATGTTTTCGGCTCTGATGCTGTCGGGAGGACGGCGCGTGTTTGTCGGGATGGATATAAAGGACAATGATGGCGGAGGTATCGGCGGCGTCATGTCGGTAGAGTCGGATTTTTCGTGTCTTGAGAAACCGGAGGATGGAAAAGCCGGGCTGACGGCGCTCGCGTCCGAGCTGATGAACGAGTGCATTTTCCCCGCCGCGCCTGAGCTCATGATCTGCGCGGAAACGGCGAAGTCGCTCGGATGGGAGACGGACAGCTATGTGCGTGGGGACAGATTCGGGATAACCGTGCGTTTCAAGGGTCTGACGGGCGCGGGACTCGCGTACGTCCCTGAGATATTCAGGGAGATCAGCCATGACGCGGACCGCCTCGCGATGGAGTTCGCAAGCGAAATGTCGGAATATCGCACGACGGATCAGGACCCGTGGATGATGTTTTCGACGCTGAGAAAGGTCTGCCGCGCGCCGGAAACGGAGAAAACGGATTCGACGCGGACAATGTCCCGTGAAACCACGCGCGAACGGGAACACGAAAGAGAACGGGAAAGAGAGTACGACGCTCCGGCGCCTGAAAGCCGGTATGATGAGTACCCGGAGTACGGCGAACCGGCGAGAAGCCCCAGCCCGTACAGATACTGAAACCGATGAGGACTGCCTTTTTACGGCAGTCCTCATCGGCATTTATGGGCTTATTTTTCGAAGCTGTTTTTGATGACGTCCGGGATGCGGTCTTTCAGGATGATGTATACAAATGCCTTGTCGACCGCGTCTTCTGTGACTTCCTGCTCGACTGAGCTGCCGCGGCAGGACACCGTGTAGCTGTGGCTCACCACAGCGAGCGGACTCTGGTTCGTGTAGTAGTAGTACTCGGTCGTCGCGAGGGTCGAGAAGCTGTAGAGTATCTGCTTTATATCGTCCGGATCGGTGAAGGACACGACGTCGAGCGTGTCAGTGTCGAGCACCGAGACCTCGGTGAAGCCGGAGTTGTATTCTGCCAGCGTTTTTTCGAAGCTGTCATTTATTATTCCGTACTTCTTCAGCACCGCTTCAGTGTTCTTCATCGATGGGTAGACCGGAATGTGTATGCTTTCGAGCGGGCTGTAATATCTCGCAATGCCGTGGTAGAGACGTATACTGCCAAGATTTGTCTCACTGTTGAAGTGATCATACGACACATCCGCGCAGTCGAGCTTCAGCGCCTCGCCGAGCTCATTCATCATGGATATTCGCTCGTCGTGGTTCAGTTTGTTGTCGTCGTCCGGGCAGAGCGGGAGGTTGAATCCGGAGATCTGCGTGTCGAACATACCGACATACTGTTCTCCGAACTCCTCACTGTCAAGGATCGTCCGCAGCTCGCCGTCGATGAGCTGTCTGCCACAGACCGTGATCGATTTCGCGCGCGGTATGCCGAATTTCGGATGGAATACGAACTCGACCGTCATATAGTTGTCCGGACTGTCAAAGTTTGCATCAGTGTATGAGCCGTTCTGCTTCTCCGCGGCGAATTTGTCGTATATCGAGAGGATCGCGGAGATATTCTCCGGATCACTGTACCTGAAAAGTCCTGTACTGCTCTCGATGCACATATCGACCGACGACAGCGCGTCCGCGGACGGGATGGCGTCGAGGAAGCCGAACGCGTTCAGCATTATCGCCACGATGCAGAGCGCCGCGGCGGCGGAGTACACGATGAATCCGACGAGCCCCTTAAGCATCGCTTTCGCGCTCCTGTAGATTATCGTGTTCGCGAGCAGGAAACTCAGTGCCGCGCCGCAGATGAAGCCGAAGACCATCCATGCCCGGCTCGAGGTGATGAGCATGAACAGCAGCCCGACGCCGAGGGTGATCGGTAGGATGACAAGGTACTTTATAACGCCGCGGAGCGGAGCGAAGACTATCGCCTCTCCCGCGCGCTCGCTCTTTCTGTACTTGTAGATGAAGTACGCGCCGACGAGCATCACGGCGGCGGACACGAGGAGCGCCGCGGCATAACCGACGCCGGTCTCGTCAATGATGAAGAACCTGAAAAGAGGCGAGAGAAGAGAGAATACCTGATCGCTCAGATACCATCCCGACCACATATTACTGCTCGAGAGATCGATGAAGGATATGACAAGAAAATATATCGCCGGTATCAGGAACACCGCGACGCCGGTCAGCACGAGGTGTACTCCTGTGACGCCGCTGATCATTCCTACAACCGCTCCGAGTCCGTAATAGACGAGCGAGTAGAGCACGGAGTCGATGAAGAGCTTCAGCATCAGGAAGAGTATCTGCGTGTTCAGCGCGCCGTTCGCGGCGAGTATGACGGCGGAGACGACGAGCATCAGTATGAGCGGGATGAGGATCATCAGATATCCCGCGAGCATACGCGTGATATAGAGCCTTCTCCTGCCGATCGGGAGACTGTGGTAGAAGTCGACCGCGACCTTGTCCTTGAGATATCTCAGCATGACGCAGGTCATGACGACGGCGAGTATCGCGGTGATCGGGACGGTGAAGTACCGCAGACCCGCCATGAGCTCCTGCGACTGCTCGAGAAGCACCGTTTGCCGTTCCTCCGGCAGATAATGATTGACGGCGTTCGAGACGGTGAACATCGTCGGCACGACGAGCGTGAAGAAATATATTATCGCGATAAGGAACCCGGACGTCCAGTTCTGCTTCAGCGTCAGACCGAAGAACGGCAGGAACCGCGCCTTTTTCGTCTCAGTAGACGAGCTTGCCGAATTCATAGCCTTTTTCCTCCATTTCCGTGATGAAAATCTCCTCGAGCGACATCGGGACCATCTCATAGAACGCCGGGGACAGTGCCGCGACGAATGCGTTTATCTCATCCGCTTCGCCGTGCGCGATGAACGAGACGAGGCTCCCGCGGCGTTCGTATCCGCTTATCTTCAGCGGGCTGAGCCGCGCGACGTCGAAGTCTCCGGAGAACACCGCCTGTATCTTGTGAAGCCCGAGCTTCATGTCGTCGAGCCCCTTGACGAACAGCAGCTGTCCCTTGTGGAGAAGCCCGACTGTGTCGCAGATATCCTCGATCTCCCTGAGGTTGTGCGACGCGATGACCGTCGTCATTCCGCGCTCGGCGGATTCCTCGGCGAGGATGCGCTTGACGAGCTGTCTCACGACCGGGTCGAGCCCGTCGAAGGTCTCGTCGCAGAGAAGACAGGACGGGGTCGACGCGATCCCGAGCATGACCGACGCCTGTTTTTTCATGCCCTTCGAGAAGGACGCGACCTTCTTGTCGCAGTCGAGCTTGAATATATCCCGCATTTTCGCGAAGGTTTTGTCAGAGAAGGATGTGCGCACGGCGCGCAGCGTGTCCTTCATGTCGTTTATCGAGCAGTGCGGGAGAAAATACTGTTCGTCCGGGAGATATACTATCTTCTGGCGGACGTTCTCGTTCTCGAATACCGGCTCGCCGCCGACGAGGACCTCGCCGGACGCCGGTTTTATGATCCCGCACATGGTTCTCAGGAGCGTCGACTTTCCCGAACCGTTCGAGCCGATGAGCCCGAAGATCGAGCCCTCGCCGATCACGGCGTTTATGCTGTCGAGGGATTTTTCCTTCGCGTAGCTCATTGTTACGCTGTTTATCTTTATTTCCGGCATTGTGGACTCCTTTCTCCGCTGTCCGTGACTTCTTTGACGACCGTGATAATCTCGTCCCCGTTTATTCCGGCGTCGAGGGCGTCGCGCACGTCCTTCCGCAGCCGTTCGGTTATCTCCCCGCGGTTGGTCTCGGCAAGCGCCCGCACGTTGTCCGCGATGAAGCTGCCGCGTCCGGGCATCGAGCAGATTATCCCGAGACGCTCAAGCTCGGCGTACGCCTTCTGTATCGTGTTCGGGTTCACCGCGAGCTCGACTGCGAGCGCCCGGACGCTCGGCATCTGCTCGCCCGGGGCGAGAGTGCCGCACAGGACGCTCTTCTTTACGTTGTCGATCAGCTGCTCGTAGATCGGACGGCGGCTCAGCGTGTCGACCGTTATGACGCTCATGATCCCGTCCGTGACATTTCGTTATTCATGGACCGCACCTCCTGTTCGGATAGAACGACGACTGTTCTATCCGTATTAGTACAGATATATAATACCATAAAATCCCGTACTTGTCAAGCACTTTTCGGGTTTTCTCCGAAAATTCAGAAAGAGTTCGCAAAAGCCCTTGAAAAAAGAACAGAAATGTACTATAATATTATTATGGGCTGAATGCCCGGAGTTTCAATATCACAAAAGCAAAGGATAATTTCAGAGAAATGCATATAATCATTGTCGGCTGCGGAAAGGTCGGCGAGCTTCTGACGGCGTACATCTCCCGCGAGGGGCACGACGTCACGGTGATCGACACCGACCCACAAGTGATTGAAGACGCGGTAAACGAGTACGATGTCATAGGTCTCGCCGGAAACGGAGCGAGCAACGCGGTCCTGATCGAGGCGGGCGCGAAGGACGCCGATCTTGTCATAGCGGTCACGGCGTCGGACGAGCTCAACATAATGTGCTGTCTCGTCGCGAGAAAGCTCGGCACGCATCACACGATAGCGCGGGTCAGGAATCCGGAGTATTCGGAGCAGATGACCTTCATGCGTTCCGAGTTCGGGCTCTCGATGGCGGTGAATCCGGAGTTCGACGCGGCGCGGGAGATACAGAGGATAATCCAGTTCCCGGCGGCGCTCAAGGTCGATACCTTCGCCAAGGGAAGGGTGGATCTCGTCGAGATAAAGATCGGAAAGGGACACCCGCTCTGCTCGAGAAAGCTCAGTGAGCTCTCGGCGGTGCTCGGCGTCAATATACTTGTCTGCGCGGTCAGACGCGGGGACAGCGTCATAATCCCGTCCGGCGATTTTACGCCGGAGGACGGGGATATCATCCATATAACGGCTCCGCACACAGAGCTCGCGGCGCTCTTCAAGAAGCTCGGCATCGAGGAGAAGCGGATACGCAGCGTAATGATCATCGGCGGCGGAAAGATCGCATTCTTCCTCTCGAAGATGCTCGGCTCATATGGAATACAGGTGAAGCTGATTGAGTCCGACCCGGCGAGGGCGGAGCAGCTCTCGGGGCTGCTTCCGAAAGCGATGGTCATCGGTGGTGACGGCACGGACAGCGACCTGCTCGTCGAGGAGGGTATAGACTCGGTCGACGCGATGGTTTCCCTGACCGGCATCGACGAGGAGAACATCATAATCTCTCTATTCGCCGGGACGAGAAAGGTTGACAAGGTCATAACGAAGATAAACCGCCTCGATATGATGAAGATGCTCTCGTCGATAGGGCTCGAGTGCATAGTCTCCCCGAAGAACATTACGGCGAACAACATCCTGCGCTATATACGTGGTCTCGGCAACGCCGACGGAAGCAGCGTCCAGACGCTCTACAAGATAGTCGACGGCAAGGCGGAAGCTCTCGAGTTCATAGCGGCGGACAGCTTCGAGTTCCTGAAGGTGCCGATAAAGGATATGCACATAAAGAAGAGCATTCTTCTCGCCTGCATAATCCGCGGCGGAAGGATAATCTACCCGCACGGCGGCGACACGATAGAGGCGGGCGACAGCGTCATTGTCGTCGCGAAGAGCGACGAGGCTCTTAGGGATCTTGAGGATATAATAGAATGAACTACAGAATGGTCTCATATATAATCGGGCAGATCGTGCGGGTCGAGGGGATACTTATGATCCCGTCGCTCGTCGTGTCGGTGATATACGGCGAGAGCGCCTTCGCGGCGTTTCTGATCCCGATTGTCCTGTCTGTCGCCGCCGGGACGCTGCTCACGATAAAGAAGCCGTCGAACCCCGATATTTTCGCGAAAGAGGGGTTCGTGACGGTCGGACTGTCGTGGATCATCATGTCGCTGATAGGCGCTCTGCCGTTTGTCATTGACGGGTGCATACCGTCCTTTGTCGACGCTTTTTTCGAAACGGTGTCAGGCTTTACGACGACCGGAGCTAGCATACTCACCGAAATCGAGTCGCTCGGGCGCGGAATGCTCTTCTGGCGCAGCTTCACGCATTTTGTCGGCGGTATGGGCGTGCTTGTGTTCGTGCTCGCGATACTGCCGCAGGCGGACACCCGCTCTGTCAAGCTGATGCACGTGATGCGCGCGGAGGTCCCCGGACCGAAGGTCGGAAAGCTCGTCTCGAAGATCGGCCGCACCGCTCGGATAATGTACGGAATATATATCGGGCTCACCGTGATCGAGATGATTCTTCTGCTCGCGGGAGGAATGCCAGTGTACGACAGCATAGTGAATTCCTTCGCGACGGCGGGCACAGGCGGCTTCGCGATAAAGAACGCGAGCATCGCGGCGTATGACAGCGCTTATATCGACTATGTCATCGGCATATTCATGTTCCTGTTCGGAGTGAACTTCAACCTCTATTATCTTATTCTGATCGGGCACGTGGGAGAGGCTCTGAGGAGCGAGGAGCTGCGGTGGTATCTGATAATCACTGGCGTGTCGACGGCGCTTATCGCGGCGGACATCTACGAGATATTCGGAACGGTCGGAGAATCGGTGAGATACGCGTTCTTCCAGGTGACGTCGGTCATGTCGACGACCGGCTTCGCGACGAGCGATTATAACGCGTGGCCGGCACTGTCGAAGGTTATCCTCGCGCTGCTGATGTTCTGCGGAGCCTGCGTCGGATCGACAACCGGCGGCATCAAGGTCGGGCGGATAATCCTGCTCGTGAAATCGGGACTCCGCGAGGTCAAGTATATGCTTCACCCGCGCGCCGTCGTAGCGGTCAGGAGCGAGGGAAAGCCGGTCGAGAGGGACGTCCTGCGCGGCGCGAACTCTTATATGATCGTGTATATCATGCTTTTCACGGCGTCGCTCTTTCTTGTCGAGATGGTCGAGGAGTGCGACCTTGTCACCGGGTTCACGGCTGTGTCGGCTTGTCTCAACAATGTTGGACCCGGGCTAGGGGAGGTAGGACCGGCGGGGAACTTCTCGGCGCTGACGCCGTTCACGAAGATACTGCTGTCTGTCGATATGCTTGCGGGAAGGCTCGAGATATTCCCGCTGCTGATGCTTTTCGCCCCGTCGACGTGGCGCGGCAGATAGCAGTCCGTCTTTACGAAAAAAATTTTCAAAAAAAATCCGGACAGCTATTTACAATTGCCCGGATTTATGTTAGAATGTATTCATGCATACCGCCGCGCGGCGGAATCCAAAGATACGGAAGGAAAACGAAAATGCCGATATTCACGAAATTCATATCCTCGATGGAAAAATGTTTCCTCGATGAGAAGATCGACTCGAAAAAAGAAATAAAGTCGATCTCGATGCTCCGTAACGAGCGTCTGTCCTTTGAGTTCGCCTACACGACCGACGGGTACTCCCCGAAGGCTTATTGCGACCTCAAGCTCGAGAATCCGTTCGGTGAGAATCTGAAGCTCTTCAAGATAGAGCAGGTTCCGGTCTTCATGCCGGCTTATCCGGGCGGCTATGACGACAATTATCTGCGCACCGAGCCGGGGCTTTACCCTGACCTGCTGCTGCCTCTTGACGAGAAGCTGCCTTTTGTCGTGGTCTATAACCAGCTGCGCTCTGTCCTTGTGACGATCGAGGACACCGACGGTCTCAAGCCCGGCGACTATACGCTGAAGATCAGCGTCGCGTGCGGGAACGAAGTCAGCGAGAGCTCGATAGATATCCATGTCGTCGACGCTATGCTCCCGGAGCAGAAGCTGATACATACCCAGTGGTTCCACAACGACTGCCTCGCGACGCATTATGACTGCCCGGTATTTTCCCCGCGTCACTGGGAGCTGATAGGAAATTATATGGAGGCGGCAGTGAAGTGCGGCGTCAATATGATCCTGACGCCGGTGCTCACTCCTCCGCTCGACACCGCGGTCGGCACCGAGCGTCCGACGGTTCAGCTCGTCGATATTGAGGTGAGGGACGGGGAGTACTCGTTCGCTTATCCGCGTCTTGACAGATATATGTCCCTCGCGCTCGAAAAGGGAATGAAATATTTTGAGATCTCGCATCTTTTCTCTCAGTGGGGAGCCATCCACGCGCCGAAGGTCATGGCGACCGTCTTCGCGGACGACGGTTCGAGCGAGTATAAGCGCATCTTCGGATGGGAAACCGATTCGACCGGTCCGGAGTACAAGAAGTTCATCCGCGCGTTTGTTTCGGCGCTCCTTGCCCACCTGAAGGAGAAGGGGCTTGACCATATGTGCTGGTTCCACATCTCGGACGAGCCGACGCTTGAGCAGCTTGAGAGCTACAAGGCGGCGAAGGCGCTCGTTTCCGACCTGCTCGAGGGATATCACCTGATGGACGCGCTCTCGAGCTACGAGTTCTACTCGACCGGCGCCGTCGCGACACCGATTCCGGCGAACAACCATATAACGCCGTTCCTCGAGAATCACGTGCCGGATCTCTGGACGTACTACTGCTGCGGTCAGAATATCGACGTCTCTAACCGTTTTGTCTCGATGCCGGGCGTGCGCACGCGTATTCTTGGCGAGCAGCTCTATAAGTACGACATAAAGGGCTTCCTCCAGTGGGGCTTCAACTTCTGGTACAGCCAGGGCTCGCTGCATCCGGTGAATCCGTTCACCGACACGACGGGAGATTATTTCGTCCCGGCGGGCGATACGCTGTCGGTATATCCGGGACAGGACGGAAAGGCGCTATATTCGCTGCACGCGGTTCATTTCTATGAGGCGCTCCAGGATATGCGCGCGCTCGACCTGCTCGGCGAGAAGATCGGCCGTGACGCCGTGAACGCTCTCATCGACGAGGACTGCGCTGAACCGCTCGGGTTCTTTAAGTATCCGCGTGAGGAGGATTATATTCTGAAACTCCGTGAGAAGGTCAACTCGATGCTCTGATCTGAGACTTACTGTCTGAAAAAATCAATCAGCAATTTCCGGCTGCCGCGCTTCGCGCGGCGGCCTTTTTTTCGTTTGGGCAACCGCGTCCGGCTATCTGCCCAAAATACTGCCATGTTATCATGACACTGCTTGACAACAATAAAGTATTTGCATTAGAATACAATGATTATCTCAAAAATGAGGACATTATAGTTATATATAGACTGATTCGGAAGCAATTTGAATTTTTGAGAAAGAAATATTTCATTTTTTTTGCGTAAACTATTGACAAATCCGGAATAATGAGTTATAATGTGTGTATGTTCATATTTCATTTTAAAATAATATTTTCGGAGGAACATTATGAAACGCAAAATTTTAGCGGTGATTCTTGCGGTCCTGACGCTCGGCGCGGTGCTCGTGTCCTGCGGCGGCGGGGCGCAGATGCGTATGGGTACGGGCGGTACCGGCGGTACTTATTACGCGTTCGGCGGCGTGCTCAGTCAGTACATAAAGAATAACGCGGGCATCAACTGTGTCGCGGTCTCGACCGAAGGCTCAAAGGCAAATATCCAGGGCGTCGCTTCCGGAGACTATCAGCTCGGAACAGTCCAGTCGGACGTCATGGCTTACGCCTGGGACGGCACGAATACCTTCGCTAAGGACGGCAGAGTCGACGGCTTCCGCGTTATAGGCGGCCTTTACGGTGAGGCTGTTCAGGTCGTCACGATGGACTCGTCTATAAAGTCGATTGCCGACCTCAAGGGAAAGAGCGTCTCTATCGGCGCGCCGGGCTCCGGAGTTTATTTCAACGCGATTGATATGCTGACCGCGGCGGGACTCACCGAGAATGACATCACGGCGCAGTATCTCTCGTTCAACGACAGCGCGGACGGGCTCAAGGACGGCAAGATCGACGCGGCGTTCATCGTCGCGGGTCCGCCTACTCCCGCCATCACCGAGCTCACTACGACGACCGGCGCGACCCTCGTTCCGATCGACGGCGAGATCGCGGACAAGGTTATGGCGAACTGCCCGTATTACACGAAGTACACGATCCCCGCGGGCACGTATAACGGTCAGGAGACCGACATCGTGACTGTCGCGGTGAAGGCGACGCTTATCGTTGCCGCGGATACCGACGAGGAGACCGTGTATAACATCACAAAGGCTATATTCGATAACGCGGAGGCTATAGCCGCCGAGAACGCGAAGGGCGCGGAGCTCTCGATAGAGAACGCGACCTCCGGCATGACCGCTCCGTTCCACAAGGGCGCGGCAAAATACTTCGCGGAGAAGGGCGTCACCGTCACCGCGGAATAATCGCTGACGGTCGGCATAACCCGGAACAACAACGCTGTGCCGGCGGGGAGGCAGGTCCTACCCGCCGGTTCTTTTATAGGATATACTGAATAAATCTGATTTTCACGAAAAACAACCTTAAATCAGTGTGTCCCTAAAATAAACTGAAAGGAAATGTTAATGTCAAAAGGCACCGAAACAAAAGAGGCGGAAGTCATGAAAAACGACGCCGGAACTGTCGGATCCGCTCCGGAAGAGGATATTGACGCCGTCGTCGACGCGGTCATGAAAAAGTACGACCGCGAGTCGAACACCCGCGTATGGGAAGGGAAGCCGAAGCTGATCGTCTCGATCGTTCTGGCTCTTTTCTCGGTTTTCTGCATATATGTGACGCTTTTCGCGAGCTGGCTTGAGGAGATACGGCTCTCGTCCTTTGTCGGACTGATCGTTCTGATCGGATATATCGTCTTCCCGGCGAAAAAGGGCGTCCAGAAGGTCAATCATATGCCGTGGTACGATATTGTTATTATGATAGCCGGAACCGCGTCATTCTTTTACTTCACGTTCAACGCGTATGGTATAATCCAGCAGGGCGCGAAGTTTGAGACGTACCAGATACTGATCGGTCTTGTCGGCATCGCGGCTCTCGCGGAGCTGTGCCGGCGCAGCGTCGGACTGCCTATACTCATCGTCGCGGCGGCGTTCATCGTTTACGCGCTGATATGGGGACTCGTGAACCCGACCTTCATGGGGCGGCTCAACTATCTTGTCCGTTCGCTCTTTTACTCGAAGGAGGGCATACTTTCGACGCCGATAAATACATGCTCGAAGTTTATTGTCGTGTTCATCATATTCGGCGCGTTCCTTGAGCGCACCGGTATCGCGGATTTCTTCATTCAGGCGGCGAACGCCGTGGTCGGCGGCTTTTCAGGCGGTCCGGCGAAGGTCGCGGTCGTGGCGAGCGCGCTTGAGGGCATGGTCTCCGGCTCGTCGGTCGCGAACACGGTCGGAAGCGGCTCGGTAACCATTCCTCTGATGAAGCGCACGGGCTACAAGCCGGAGTTCGCGGCGGCTGCGGAGGCGTCGGCGTCGACAGGCGGGCAGATCATGCCGCCTATAATGGGCGCGGCGGCGTTCCTGATGGCGGATTACGTCGCGAAGCCGTACAGTGAGATAATCGTCATGGCGATACTCCCGGCGATACTTTATTTTACCGGAATATTCATCTCGGTCCACCTCGAGGCGAAGAAGCTCGGTCTGCGCGGTGTGCCGAGGAGTGAGCTGCCGAGGTTCGGGCAGCTCGCGAAGAAGCTCTATCTCCTTCTCCCGCTCGTGATACTTATCTATCTCGTCTCGTCGAACACTAAGACGATACAGACGGCGGCGGCTATCGCGATTGTCGCGGCGGTCATCGTGAGCCTGTTCAACAAGGGCAACCGCATCACGCCGAAGCGCTTCCTCGAGGCGCTCGCGGCGGGCGGACAGGGAACCATCTCGGTCGCGGCGGCGTGCGGCATCGCCGGAATAATCGCCGGAACGATCACCATGACGGGTCTCGCGAACGTGATAATCAACGGTATTGTCGCTCTCGCCGGCGACCAGGTCATCATCGCTCTGTTCCTGACGATGATCTGCTGCATAGTGCTCGGCATGGGCGTGCCGACTACGGCGAATTACTGTATAATGGCGGCGACCTGCGCGCCTATACTCGTGAGGATGGGAGTACCGCTTGTCGCGGCTCACTTCTTCGTGTTCTATTTCGGCATCGTCGCAGATCTGACGCCTCCGGTTGCGCTTGCGGCATACGCGGGGGCTGCCATAGCGCAGTCGAACCCGATGAAGACGGCGCTCCAGTCGACGAAACTCGCGATCGCGGCGTTCATTGTTCCGTACGCGTTCGCGCTGAACCCGGTGATGCTGTTCATCGACGTCACGGGACCTATGCAGGTCGCGTCGATCATCATAACATCGCTTGTCGGCATCTTCGGTGTCGCGTCAGCGCTTGAAGGGTATATATTCGTGAAGATGAATCCCGTGCAGCGCGTGATGGCGGCGGCCGGAGGACTGCTGCTCATTGACCCGAGGGTGCTTACCGACATTATCGGCATTGCGCTTGTCGCTGTCGTGATCGGCTGGCAGGTATTCACAAAGAAACGCGGGACAGTGGTGAAAGCCGCCGCGTGCGCAAAATAACAGATGGAGTCTGCCGTGTTCCGCGCGGCGGGCTCCTTTTCGCGTTATACAGACCGACAAAATACGAAAATAAAAAAATCTGCGATATTTTTGTTCAGAATATCTTGACATATATAGCGGCATATGGTATGATATATATAGAACGAAATATGCCCGGACGGGTGATTTTCATAGGAGGTGTCGATATGAGAAACAGGCGGAAAAGAATACGTGACGACGAGGAAGGCGGGGTCGGCGCGCTCCTCTGGAGCTTCTGGAAGGCGGTATTCATCGCGGTCGGCGGGTTCGCGGTTATGATATTCTGCATATTCGAGTCGTCCGCGTACACATGGCGCTCGGAGCAGAAGCGGCTCGAGATCGCAGCGGAGAAGAAGATGCAGGTGCTCATCGACAAGATGGGCGTCGTCGGAGTCTACACGTGGAAGGACTCGGATGACCGGAGCGACGACGGCGAGAAGCGCAGTGCCGAGAAGATGAAGGTCGGAACCGAGTACCGCGTAGGAGCGCATCAGATATATGACCGCAACCGCAAAGACAGAGAATATACAGCGGAGGACTACGAGCGGCTGAGCGACAGGTTCTTCCACAACTGTTTCATGATCGATCCGAACGACGACACGTATTTCGCCGACCCGGTGATCACTTTCATTTACGAGAATTATCTCGACATAAAGTTCTCGATAGACAATGACGAGGGCGTGTATGAGTTCGGACCGACGGCGGTCGGCACGAAGACCGGGAATTACAAGTACATACCCGGGGAGGCGAGCGGAAGCGCGTCGAAGAGTTCCTTCACAAAGGGTCCGACGACAGTAAAGGTGGTCGCGAACGGCACGGGCGGGGTGTCGGTGAATGTCGACGACACAACGATAAGCGAGGATATGCGTCAGTACAACTACGTGACCACAGAGCGTCTCGCGGACGTTTACCCGGGCGTCGACAAGAAGTACGCCGACCGCACGCGTGAGGTCAGCACCTGCCATCTGATTGTCAGCGCTTACAAGAAAGACCCGCACGGAAAGGCGAACCGCGGACCCAATACGCCGGAGACCACTTTCAAGGTGCGAATAAGGTATTACGGCGCGTGGGATCTCAGCAAGGCGGAGTACGATGAGGCTGTTTTCACCGCTCCGGATATGTCGCTCGTTGATTATTCGCCGACGATAACGGCGGAGCTGGTGCCGTGATGACGGAGGTGATATTATATGCGAAGGAGGAGAAGGTACACGAACGGAGCCAAAGACAGCACAGGCAGAATAATAATTGAGTTCTGGCGCTCGGTTTTGCTGACGGTTCTGGCGTTCGCGGTGATGGTCGCCGCGATATTCATGACGTCTTCGATGTCATGGAGAAAGAAGCAGTCGAGACTTGAGATTGAGGTAAAAAAACAGGAGGAAGAAAAGCCGGATTACTCGAGGCTTGTTCAGGTATACACATGGGGACACGATTTTGACATTTACCGCGACGGTGAGCAGAGGGTGCTGACGAGGATGGAGCCGGGAGAGGAGTACCGGATCGGCGCTCTGCTGAAATATGACCGCGGCTGGGAGGACAGAAAGATTAACGGCGGCGATAGGGATTACGATAAGCTGAAGCATATCTATGGCTTCAATCCGTACCGGATCGACACGGATGACGACGCGTATTACGCCGATCCGATATTCACTTTCACGGGCAAGTGCTTCCTGAGAATAAGGTTCTCTATAGACAGCGTCGACGGCAAATTTATCTGCGCTGAGACCGAGAGAGGGCTCAAGACCGGGAATCTCAGGTTCATACCGTCATCTGAGGCGCTTGATACGCCGCACAATGAGTGCTTCGGGAAGTCTCCGCTCAGCGTGAGATTCTCCGCGAACGGCATGGGCGGAACGCGCGTCGACACGACGAACGGCGACGTAAGCGACAGTATGCGGCGGTACAACACAATCATCGAAGAACGTCTCGGTGACGCGTACGCGAACGTGCCGGAAAAATATGCCGACCGCAAGCGTGAGATATTCACGTGCCGTCTTTTCGTCGACGTGTATGAAGATGACCCGCGGCTCAGCAGTACGAGAAACAGAGGTGCCGTGCTCTCACTCAGTGTGATCATCCGCCGCTACAGCGAATGGAATCTCACGAAGGCGGAGTACGACGAGATAATGCCGGATGTACCGGAGATCACAGGAATGGAGTATTCGCCGAAGCTGACGGCGGAGCTTGTATGGTGAAAATACGCAATGAATATTTCGCAAAACGCATTGACAAACAGTCCGTGTGATGATATAATTAATCTGAATAATTTCTGCTTGCGGAAATGAAAGGAATTACAAAATGTCAAAAGCAATAGAAACATTATATGAGCACGGCACGGTCAATGAAAAGCGCGTCGACACCGACCGTCTCTTCACAGACACGGGCGCGGAGTGCGCGTTCACGGGTATCCTCGATAAGACGATACGCTTCGTTGAGGATTTCCAGCTCCTCGACTCCGATAACTGGGCGAGATTCGTCAATCAGTTCAAGGTCCGCACCGACTCCGAGAATAACGGCTGGAGAGGCGAGTACTGGGGCAAGATGATGCGCGGCGCGGCGTTCACATACGCCTACACCCGCGACGAGAAGCTCTACAAGGCTCTGTGTGACACGGTCGAGGATATGCTCACCGCCGAGGATGAGTTCGGGCGCATCTCAAGCTTCACCGTTCCGACAGAGTTCCACGGCTGGGATCTCTGGTGCCGGAAGTATGTCATGCTCGGTATGCAGTATTTCATGGAAATCTGCGAGGACGAGGATCTGAAGAAGCGCTGCGTCGCGTCAATGTGCCGTCAGTGTGATTACCTCATCTCGAAGCTTGGGCCGAAGAGAGAGGGGAAGCTGCCGATAACGAGCGCGTCCGAGTGCTGGAGAGGTCTTAATTCCTCGTCCATCCTCGAGCCGGTCGTCAGACTCTATGACCTCACCGGAGACAAGAAGTACCTCGATTTCGCGTCCTACATAGTTTCCGAGGGCGGAACGTCGATCTGCAATATCTTCGACCTCGCGTACGAGGACAAGACCGATCCGTATCAGTACCCGGTCACAAAGGCGTATGAGATGATGTCCTGCTTCGAGGGGCTTCTCGAGTATTACCGCGCGACCGGCATCGAGAGATATAAGCAGGCGGTAATCCGTTTCGGACGCCGTATCCTGAAGACCGATATAACCATTATCGGAAGCGCGGGCTGCACGCACGAGCTGCTCGACCACTCCGCGGCGCGTCAGACCGACACGGCTTACGCGGGCATCATGCAGGAGACCTGCGTCACCGTCACGTGGATGAAGTTCTGCTGGCAGCTTCTTATGCTCACCGGAGAGGTGGAGTTCGCGGACAGCTTCGAGAGGGCTCTCTATAACGCTTATCTCGGTTCGGTCAATACCGAGAAGATAGTCGACAGCAAGACGATTGAGCGTCTGCCGGGCGCTATACCTGTGGCGCTCCCGTTCGACAGCTATTCGTCGCTGCTCCCGAATACCCGCGGAAGAGGCATCGGCGGTCTCCAGCTGATGAGCGACAAGCATTATTACGGCTGCTGCGCGTGCATAGGCTCGGCGGGCACCGGAATGATTTCGAAGGTAGCGGCGATGCTCCGCGAGGACGGCGTCGCGCTGAACCTGTATATTCCGGGAAGCATCGTGACGAGAACTCCGCTCGCGGGCGAGCTGAAGCTCGACGTCGACACGCTCTATCCGGTCGACGGATTTGTCGACATCACGGTCGGCGTGAATTCGGACGAGGAGTTCACGATCGCGCTGAGAATACCGGAGTGGAGCGAGCGCACTCATATCGCGGTGAACGGCGAGAATATCCCCGCGCATAAGGGTTATTGCGAGCTGAGACGCGTCTGGCATAACGGGGATCGTATTTCGCTGTCTCTTGATATGCGCGCGAAGGTCATTCACGCTCCGCACTTCGGACGTGATATAATCCTCACCGCGAAGAAGTGGGATATAGACTATATGTACCCGACTGTCACCGAGGAGACCCCGGAGGCGAAGTTCCATATCGCGCTCCGCCGCGGCCCGCTGGTGCTCGCGCGCGACGCGCGTCTTGACGGAACCGTCGACGAGGCGGTCAATATCGCGTATGACGACGACGGATATGTTGAGCTCGAGCCGTCAGACAAGGCGTCCTTCGATAAGATCGTCGAGTTTAGCGTCCCGCAGGTGAACGGGAAGAAGTTCACGGTTGTGGACTACTCGTCCGCCGGAAAGACATGGGACGAGTCGTCTAAGTACTGCTGCTGGATGCCGACGCGTGAGTACTGGAAGAAGTAAGGGCGGATCTAAGGAAACACTGATTTAAGGTTGTTTTCGCGGAAAAAAGCCCATAAATCCAAGACTTTTTTCCGCGAAAACCCGTATTATTCAGCGTTTCCCTAACAGATCAGCTGTCTGAATCATCATATTCATCGGGGACCGCTCCTTGATAACCGGAGCGGTCCTGTTTTGCGGAAACTGTGGATTATGAAACGTTGCCCGCCTTCCGCTGTCGCTACGTGTGAAGCTTTTCAGAATATTTCACGTAAAAATGTGAATATATTTGTTGATTTGTCCGTTTATCATTGATATAATATAGGTACAGCATATATCGGACTTTTACACTGAAAAGGATAATTGGAGGGAATACTGATGGTATATGAGAAATACCGTGCCAAAGTGGCCGGATGCTATACCGGCAAAGCGGTCGGCGGAACGCTTGGGATGCCGTTTGAAGGCGACACGTCGACCAGACAGATAACATATTATGACCCGGTGCCTGACAGAATGCTTCCGAACGACGATCTTGATCTTCAGGTTATCGACCTTGAGATAATCAGACGCTTTGGTCTGCCGGTGAACAGACATCATCTGACGACGCTCTGGGAGCATCTGCAGGACGGAGGCCCGGATGAGTATGGCGCCGCGAGATGGAATTTTTTCCTCGGCAGATACGCGCCACTCAGTGGGTACTACTGCAATAAATTCTACGCCGGAATGGGCGCGGCAATACGCAGTGAGCTGTGGGCGTGCCTTGCGCCCGGGGAGCCGGAACTCGCGGCACGACTGTCGCGGGAGGACTCGTGCACCGACCATTACGCGGACGGAATGGAAGCCTGCGTATTCCTGAGCGTGGTTGAGAGCGCGGCGTTCCTTGAGGAACGGTCAGACGATGAGACTGCCGGACGTCTCATAAGTCTCGGACTTTCATATATTCCTGAAAGCGGCAGACTTGCGACCGGTATCAGATACGCCATTGAGTGCGTGACGACGGCGGGAGATCCGTATGCCGCCAGGGAGCGGTTCCTGAAGAAATATGAGGTTCAGAACTGGACGGATGTCACGATAAATCTCGGGCTTATCGTGATAGCCTGGCTGTCGTCAGGCGGCGATTTCGACCGGGCGATCTGTACCGCGGCGGGACTTGGTTATGACACGGACTGCACCTGCGCTACGCTTGGCTCGATAATCGGTATAATCGCGCCCGGCTCAATCGGCGGCAGATGGACGAAACCGATCGGAGACAGGTTGATCCTGAGCACGAGTATAATGGGGATGCATGAACCGGAGACGGTCGGCGGTTTCTGTGACCTTGTTGCCGGGACGGCTGTGAGGGTGCTTGAGTATTATGGCGGCGCTCCGATTTCTGAGGTGCCGGATGGGCTGCCGGGGATGCACTCTCCGTGGACGTCTGACTCACACGCGGTCGACCGGATGGAATCGCCGCGTGAGGCGCTGATCGCTCTGACACCGCTCACATTGCGGCTTGTATATCCGGAATATGTGGCGGTGCGGCCTTGTGAGGCTTCGGGATTCAGACTTGTTCTGAGAAATCCGGCTGAGGACAGAATATCCGGCGCTTTTTCGCTTAACCTGCCGGATGGATGGAAGGTTCTGCCGGACGGAAAGGAATTTTCGCTCGCTCCGCGTGAGGAGGCTGAGTTCTCTTTCGATGTGATACCGTCTGAGATGACCGGACGGAGAGCGCGCGACAATGATCTTGACATCGATTTTCGCGCTAACGGTGTCGTGTGGACTGTGACGGCTGATCTCCCTGTCGCGGTGCCGTGGGAGAGAACCGATCTTGAAACGGGAGAGACGGTGACTGTTGACGCGCGCGAGGTTTTTCAGACTGTTCCGTCAGGGCGTTACAGGTATCGGACGGCTGTCAAGGTGAATCCTTATATGCCTGTGTGTTTTGCTGTCATGAGTGAGAGGCCGTTCAGGGCGAGGCTTAATGGCAGGGAGGTGCTGACGGGCGACGGGAGTTTTTACGTTCCGGCGTATCACCGCGGTAAGACCACAGCGCTTGTGACTACGGATAAGCTGTTCGGATGCTGGAATTTCGTTGAGATTGAGATCGGGGACGGCGAGCCGGGTGAGATGTTTTTCGGTATGGCGAGACCGCATAATTGCCGTGAGTGGCTGGTGGGTCTTGAGTACAGTCTGAAACCGCTTGAGTGGTTCGACAAAAAATGAGTTCGATTCTTACAAAAACCCATACCGCTTGCGCGTATTTATTCTTGACAAATCCCGCTTTTTATAGTATGATATTATTATAATGGAGTTGAGGTATATCCGTTTCCCATATCCCAATGTATGAAGTTTGAGGGATGGAGGGGGGCGGGGGAGGAAGGACCCTTTTCAAAGGGTCTTTCCTCCCCCGCAAGCGAGCGCATACCGCAAACTCCGGAAGGAGGTAAAGATGAAGGAAATGAAGATGACCTTCCGTTGGTACGGCGAGAGTGATCCGGTGAGTCTTGAGTATATATCACAGATACCGGGTATGACTGGCGTTGTGTCGGCGGTGTATGATGTTCCGCCCGGTAAGGAGTGGAGCACTGAGAGCATTAATAAGGTCAAGGACGCGGCGAGGGCGCATAATCTGGCGTTTGAGGTCGTGGAGAGTGTTCCGGTGCATGAGGATATCAAGCTCGGAAAGCCGTCGAGGGATGAGTATATTGAGGTCTACAGGCGGAATCTCAAGAAGCTGGCTGACGCGGGCGTTAAGGTTGTTTGCTATAATTTCATGCCGGTGTTTGACTGGCTGAGATCGGATCTGGCTCACCGGAATCCGGATGGATCCACGAGTCTGATTTATCGCGACGCTGAGGTGCTCGCAATGGATCCGAACACGAAGAAGCTGTCGCTTCCCGGATGGGACGAGAGCTACACGCAGGACGGGCTCAGGGCGCTGCTCGCGGAGTATAAGTCGGTGGACGAGGAGAAGCTGTGGGAGAATATGAGTTATTTTCTGCATGGCGTCATACCGGTCTGCGAGGAGAACGGGATTAAGATGGCGATTCACCCGGACGATCCGCCGTGGGGTATTTTCGGACTGCCGCGCGTTATAACCAACGCTAAGAATCTTGAGCGGTTCTGTAAGCTCGTTGACAGTGAGTATAACGGACTGACGCTCTGCACGGGTTCGCTCGGCGTTGACCCGAAGAATGACGTTGTCGATATGATAAGGCATTTCGGCGCTATGCGGAGGATTCACTTCCTGCACGCGCGGAATATCAAGATCGTGGGCGACAGGGACTTCAACGAGACCGGGCATTTCAGCGCGAACGGGTCGCTTGATATGTATGAGATACTGAGGGCGGCTTGGGACGTCGATTTCGACGGGTATATCCGTCCGGACCACGGGCGTATGATCTGGGGCGAGACCGGCAGACCGGGATACGGACTGTACGACCGCGCGCTCGGAGCGGCTTATATAAACGGTATCTGGGAGTCGATCAATAAGACGCTCGGTTAATGAACTGAATTTTCTGACTGAGACTGCCGCACTCTGGTGCGGCGGTCTTTTTTCGCGTTTTTCCGGAGATATCAACGGAAAATCACGGCGGGAACGAATAATTCATTAAATAGTGCTTGATATTCCGATAATATGGTGGTATAATAAATCTGTATGTAAAATTTGTGACGGCGGTATCGTGCCGCGGTGTCTGGGAAATGGAATTTGTTATCGGAGAAGAATTTGACGGCAGGACGGTCAAGGATCTGCTGTATCAGTGCGGGGTGTCGCGGGGGCTCATAACGAGGCTCAAGGGAATGCCGGACGGCATAACGCTGAACGGTGAGCACGTGACGGTGCGCCGCGTGCTTGAAAAGGGCGACAGGCTCAGGATAGCCGTCGGGGATACCCACGAGGAAGAGAATGAGTTCCTTGTCCCGACTGAGATGCAGCTGTTTGTTCTCTATGAGGACGAGGCGGTGATGGCGCTCGATAAACCGGCGGGAATGCCGACGCATCCGTCACGCGGGCATTATGACGACACTCTCGCGAACGGGCTCGCGTTCATGTTCGGGAAGAGGGGCAGACCGTTCGTTTTCCGGGCGGTGAACCGGCTCGACAGGGAAACAAGCGGTATTGTGCTGGTCGCGAAGGACCGGCTCGCGGCGTCGGAGTATTCGGCGCTGATGTGCGATGGAAGGATACACAAGAGCTATATCGCGATACTTAACGGAACGCCGGAAAAGGAAGGAACCATAGACGCACCGATAAGGAGAAAGCCCGGCTCGACGATGCTCCGTGAGACCTGTTCCGCGGACGATGAGGGCGCGAAGCCGGCGGTCACGCGATACAGGCTCCTCGCGGTTTCCCCGGACAGAAAAGTCTCGATGGTGCTGGCAGAACCTGTTACCGGACGCACTCATCAGATACGGGTGCATTTCGCGAGTATCGGCTGTCCGCTCGTCGGTGACGGGCTTTACGGGACGGCGGAAAGTTTTCCGACAGACGCCGACGGAATGATCAGTCGCCACGCGCTCCATGCCGTGAGGCTTGAGGTCTGTCGGGGCGCGTCTCCGCTTGTGATTGATTCGTCGCTTCCTGCGGATATGGCGCGGCTCGCGGGGGCGTTCTTCCCGGATGTGAGCCGGGTTAATGAAAAAATATGAAAGGAGCCGGTCTCCGGCTTGATGGATATGGAAAAGCTGAAAAAAACCATAAAGGAATATTGCCCGGCGGCGTCGTTCGTGTTCTTCGCATTCGCGCTTGTTTCGCTTGTCATCTGGATCGTCTCTGAGTTTTCTGAGCCGTTCTCAAACTTTTTCAACAGGTATGTGAGTTCATTTTTCCGCGGCATGATGGCGATGCTCACGAATTTTATACCGTTTTCGGTCGCGGAGTGCATAATCATTTCTTTGCCGGTTTTGTTCGTTATTGTGATCGTTCTGTGCGTGCGGGCGACGAAAAAGGGGAACCGCGCGGCGACCAGGTATATAGTCTCGCTCGCGTCGATAGCGGCGCTCATGTACGGTATGTTCGTCATGACGACCGCGGTCGCGTACAACAGCTCCACGCTCGACAAGAAGCTCGGACTCGAACAGAAGAAGGTCAGTGTGGACGAGTTAAAAGAGACCGCTGAATATATGATAGAAAAGATGAACGAGGACCTTGACGATGTTAAGTTCCGCTACGCCGGAAGCTCGGTGATGCCGTACTCGGTGTCCGAGATGAACGACAAGCTGCTCGAGGCGTACGATAAGCTCTCGGAAAAATATGATTTTATCCCGCGTCTCTGGTCGAGGATCAAGCAGGTCAGCCTGTCCGAGGCGATGACTTACACGCATATGTCCGGTATGTATACATATTACACCGGCGAGGCGAATCTCAACGTGAATTTCCCGGACTACAACCTGCCGTATACGGCGGCGCACGAGCTCGCGCACCAGCGCGGGGTGCTTCCGGAGAACGAGGCGAATTTCGTGGCGTTCCTCGTCTGCGTCGAGTCGGACGATCCTTATATACGCTATAGCGGGTATATGAATATGTATGAGTACCTGAATTCTGCGCTCTATTCGGCGGATTACGACACGTTCGCCGAGGTTTACGGGAGCCTTGACAGACGGGCAATATATGAGATGCGCGCGTACAATAAGTTCTTCGAGAAGTACCGCGACAACGTCGCCGCGACGGTCAGCTCGACCCTTAACGACAATTACCTGAAGGCGCAGGGACAGACCGCGGGCGAGAAGAGCTACGGCATGGTCGTCGATCTCGCCGTCGCGTATTATTACGCGAATAAGTGATATACAACCAAATCGATGAAAGGTAGGGATGGCTGTGACCGGAAAGCAAGGAAGCGCCGTTAAGGCGAAGCTCGCCAGTCTTTGCAGTGTGATTCTGTGCGCGGCGATGATATTCGGTATCATAGTTGTGTTCAGGACTGACGTCGGGGCGGCGTCCGGACCGCTGCTCTATTATAACGACCGGGCATGGACGAAGGCAAGGCTGCCGCTCGAGAGCGTGAATAATCTGTGGTACGTGCCGATAAGGCTGTACGCACAGCTGTTTCCGGACGTTGAGGTGCAGTACAATAACGGATTCAATCTGTTCATCATACAGAACGGCGACAAATATCTGTCTTTCATTATGGATTCGGATTATGCCTACAATGAGGATCTGACAAAGATTTATATATTGACGTATAAGCTTCATGACGAGTATTATGTTCCGGCGGAGACGGTGTGCAGGTATCTCGGGCTCGGTTATGAGACTCTGACGAGTCCGTATACGGGTGAGACGGCGGTCCGTGTGACGAACGGCAGCGAGAAGTTGACGATAGAGGAGCTTGTCGCGCGTAAGTATCCGGGCTTCTTTGAGCCGGTGACGTCCGGGACGACGGCGCCGCCTGTGACGATGCCTCCGACCGATACGACGAAGAAGCCGGTTGACACCGAGGATACGGAGCCGGCTCCGGAGCTCGGGGAGAGGACGATATATCTGACGATAGAGGATTCGCCGGGGGAGTATACGGATGAGATACTTGACACTCTGGCGAAGTATGGGTATAAGGCGACGTTCTTTGTGGTCGGGGACTATGCTGCCGCGAAGCCGGAGACTCTTTCGAGGATACTCGCGGAGGGGCATGAGATTGCGCTGCATACGATGAGTCATGACCAGAAGGCGCTTGACGGCGCGGAGGCGATACTTGGGGATATCGAGGCGGAGAATGAGCTGCTTTACGGGCTTGTACGGAGAAAGTCGCATATATGGCGGGCTCCGGAGGGGTCGGGCGGTATGCGTCAGCTTGACCGGGCGGTCGAGGTGGAGCTTAATCTGCGCGGGTATCTTGTGTGGGATTTCAACATTGACGCAGGGACCGGGGACGTCAGGAAGGCGGTCCGGAAGGTTATAGACGGAATATGGGAGACGGGTGTGCCGGTGATAAGGATACGCGAGAGTGAGAGTGCCGCGGCAATCCTTGACGGCGTCCTGTCGTTCATCTCTGAGAATTCCGACGCCTGCGAGGTGCGTACGATTACCCCCGCTTTTCATGAGTATAACGATATATATTGATTAAGAGACTTGCATTCCTCTTTTTTGAAGTTTGGGAAAGAGAGGGGGGCGGGGGAGAGGAACCCTTTTCAAAGGGTTCCTCTCCCCCGCAAGCTAACGATTTAGTACAAGGAGTGAACAGAATGCCGGAACAGAAGAAGCGGATACTTGTTGTCGAGGACGAGAAGAATATAGCGATGCTGCTTGCATATAATCTGATGCAGGCGGGATACGCGTATGAGGTGGCATATGACGGCGAGGAGGGGCTTAAGAAGGCGCTCACGGGGACGTTTGATCTTATATTGCTTGATCTTATGCTGCCGAAGATGGATGGGTTCGAGGTTTGCCGACGGATACGGGAGAAGTTGTCTACACCGATAATAATTGCTACGGCGAGGGTTGAGGAGGTCGATAAGGTTGCGGGGCTTGATATCGGGGCGGATGATTATGTGACGAAGCCGTTTCCGATGAATGAGCTTCTGGCGCGGATAAAGGCTAATATCAGGCGGTCATCGAATGATATGATAAAGGCGCCGGTGCCGGATGCGAGCGCGGTGATACACATACGGGGGCTTGAGATTGATACTACTAAGTGTCAGGTTGTGAGGGACGGACAGACGATTGAGCTGACGAAGAAGGAGTATGAGCTGTTGACGTTCATGGCCAAGAATGAGGGGACTATATATTCCCGTGAGCAGCTGCTCGGTGAGGTCTGGGGATATGACGGGTTCTACGGGGATACATCGAGCGTGGACGTCACGGTGAGCAGGCTGCGTTCGAAACTTGAGAAGGACGCCGGGAAGCCGGAGTATCTGTTCACTAAGCGCGGAATGGGCTATTATATCAAGTGAGTTATGTATAACAGTCTTTATTTCAAGATAATCCTGGTACTTGTGATATTCATGATAACGGTCATGTGCGTTATCGGCACGGTGCTTATAAACAGCGTGAACAGTTTCTATATAGACGAGTTTTCAGACCAGATGGACAGGAGCTTTTCGCCGGGGGGACAGCTGACGTCGGAGCTGACTGACGCTCTGGGGTCGGAGGATTTCGCGGCGGAGCAGTACAGTATACTTGATTCTTACCGCGGTGTGCTCGGGATAGATGATTACCGGGATTTCTATATACTTGACCGGAATGGCAGTTTCCTTGAGGGTTCGGATTCGCAGAGCGGGAAGACGCTCAGGAAGACCGCGAATATGCTGGCGGCTATGCGCGGGGAACCGGAGAATAAGCAGCCGCTCGGTTCGGATTTCGCGGATTTCGCGCTGCCGCTTGATAACGGAACGAGGAGCTGTCTTATCTACGTCAAGGATACTATGGAGGAGATGCAGCAGTTCACGTGGCGGCTGTTTTCGATAATTCTTCAGGCGCTGATGCTCGGGCTTATATTCGCGATTGTGCTGGCGTTTTTCCTGTCCAAGGCTATAACGTCACCGATACAGAGCCTGACGCGAGGAGCGAAGTATATCGCGGCGGGAGAGTTCTCGCATGAGATCGACGTTCATTCGCATGACGAGATCGGTACGCTTACCGATACCTTCAATTACATGAAGAATACGCTGAAGAGCACGCTCGAGGAGGTCTCGGGCGAGCACCAGAAGCTCGAGACGCTGTTCACTTACCTGCACGATGGTGTCGTCGCTTTTACTGAGGACGGGAAGGTCATGCACATAAACCAGAGTTTTATGGACCTGCTCGGGAATAAGTATGACGACGGGTTTGACCTCAGCAGGCTTCTTCTGCTGTTCGGCGTCGATTTCCCGGCGAAGACCGGCGACGCTAAGGATATACCGAAGGACGGGTACAGCGTGAGCGACGTGATGTTTGACGGTCGGGTGCTCGACGTCAACTTCGGACGGCTGCGCTATACGGCGGACAATTCGACGCATGACGGCGTGCTCGCGGTCATACACGACGAGACCGGGCGGTATGAGCTCGATAAATCCCGCCGTGAGTTCGTCGCGAACGTGTCGCACGAGATGCGCACGCCGCTCCAGAGCATACGCGGCGCGTGCGAGACAATACTGAACGACAAGGAGATCCCGCGGGACATGGAGGATTTCTTTCTCCACATGGCTGTGGATGAATGCGACCGCATGACGCGCATTGTATCTGATCTTCTTGTCCTGTCGCGGCTCGACAATAAGCGTACCAAGTGGAATATAAAGCCGTTCGACCCGGATTCAGTCCTCAGGCATATCTCCGAGGTCATGAAGGTCGACGCGGCGGCGCATTCGCATACGCTGACCTATACGCGCACCGAGGAGCTCCCGGCTGTCACCGGCGACAAGGAGCGCATTGAGCAGGTCATAATAAACGTGCTCTCGAACGCGATAAAGTATACTCCTGACGGCGGAAAGATTGAGATGATCGCCTCTCCGACAAGGCGTGGAAAAGCGATTGACGGTATCAGCGTCATCGTCCGTGACAACGGCATCGGCATTCCGGAGGAGGATGTGCCGCACCTGTTCGAGCGTTTCTACCGCGTCGAGAAGTCGCGCACTTCCGAGACCGGCGGAACGGGTCTCGGTCTCGCGATAGCCAAGGAGATAGTCGACGCGCACGGCGGAAGCATAAACGTCGCGAGCATACAGGGAAAGGGAACGGCGGTCAGGATAACCCTGCCGCTTGAGACAAAGCTCAGAACAGTGGAATGACACGATTTTAACCGGAAGGAGGGTCAGTCGGATGAAGATGAAGAAGGAGCCGGAGACGGCAAAAAAGCGCGCCGGGAAGCTTTCCGCTGCGGCGGAGCATATACGCACCGTCATACTGGTGCTTCTCGTCGTGAGTCTCGTCATGCTCGTCATCGTCTATATCGGAGGGACGCATATCTATCAGAACATGACCGCCGGGAACCGTGAGAAGAACATCAATATAGAGAAGCTGTGGAGCGTCCGGAGCGACATCGGCGCGGACGGGCTTGATTCCGGGCGGCTTCTTCCGGAGACGATAGGCTACAGGCTCGCCGGCGCGGACCCGGTCGGGTGTATTGCGGACCGCGAATCTATCGAGGAGCTTTACGGTGTCATCGGGAGCTGTATCACAGAGCTGTTCGGGAATACTTCTTACTGTGTGAAGCTTTCCGATGACGAGGGGGCGAGGCAGATGAACGAGGCGATAGCGGACGGCGAGTATATTTTCATCCGCTACCATCAGCCTGTGCTGTACAGGATGATATACGCGTACGCCTCCGGAAAGCTCGTCGTCACTGATCAGGACGTCGCGCAGGCGTCCGAGGACGCGGGAGCAGTGTATGTAAGCGAGCTTGTCATAAAACCGGATCAGGACGTCGCCGCGCACCGCTTCATCGCTTACGTTTACGACGGCGACGGCGGGTATTTCAGGTTTTCGCAGGATAAGAGCGTTATCGCGTCCGCGTTCTATTTCTCGAGGCTCGCGGACGGACCGTGGGTGTCCGGACTCGCGCCGATGACGTTTTCGGATGATCCCGCGCTCGCCGAGAGGCAGCCGCTCATTGGCGCCGATCTTGAGCCGGACGTGATATCCGCCGAGGATACTTTGGTGCCTGACGCGCAGAGAAGCAGTCTGCTGGTTCTCTTCGGCTACAACCCGGACAAGGTGAGCAGCTATCCGGACGAGAGCGCCGTCAACTATGTCGATTCGAGGAGCCGTCTGCGCGTCGGGAACGGCGTCATAAGATATCAGGCGAATGACGCGGCGTCCGGACTGAGGCTCGACACCCTGCTAGGTTATTCGGTCAACGATACGCTGAGCGTCTACGATAAGCTGACGGCGGTCGACAACATAATCGGCCGTATCGAGGCGCTGTCGCCGGAGCTCGCGGGCGGTGAGGCGAAGCTGTGTCTCGGAGATGTCTATACTGACGGCGGCAGACTCGTGATCGAGTATTTCTACGCGTACGAGGATGTACGGGTAGGCGAGGAAGCCGCTCTCCGCGCCGAGATCGAGCAGGACAGACTGTATAGCTTTTCGCTCCGGACGGTATCCTATAAGGGGACCGACAGTCCGACCCTTCTCCCGTCTCAGGAGTTCGCCGTCAGAAAGCTCTCGGAGAGCGGAAAGACGGATGGAGAGACCGGGGGTGAGATACGCCTCGTTTACCGCGACGGAACCGCGGTCTGGAGTGTCGGCTTCATAGCGGCGCGCAGACTTTCCGCCAATAGTATGTTTTTCGCCGTGCGCTGAGAGCTTATGAATTTCCGGAAATGTCTTTGTGAAATCCGAAGGGAGGGACGGAGTTGAACTGGTCCACAGTCAAGAACCTGCTTATCGCCATGCTCGTCGCGGCGAACATTTTCCTGATTTACAACATATCGGTGCAGAACCGCAATAAGAGCTACCTCGACGAGAAGGAGGTCGCGGACGCGGTCGGGATACTCGCGTCCCGCGGGCTTGAGGTTGACGCCGAGGCGATACCTCTAAGACGTATTAGCGCCTCTGTCTGTGAGAGTTTCTATCCGACTGATTACTTTTCCGTCGCGGCGGAGGCGCTGTCGGGCTCACCGAGAACGTCCGCGATGATGCTGCCGGACGGCGGAATGATGATAATCACCGCCGGGGGCGATTCCTCCGAGTTTTACGACGATCTCAGGTTCGTATATTATAAAAATAGCAATATCCGCGGGGCGGCATATACTGACATTACGGCGGATGATCTTGAGCTTGTCACGGAAAACTTCGGCTCGCTCACGAAATCGAAGCTGTCCGGATACGAGAAGCGCGTGTCGGATTTTCTCTGCCGCGGACAGGGTGAGGACTACCGCTTCGGCGTGCGTATCGATGGCGGCGCCTTAGACGAGGGCGCCGGGGTGACGTATATTTTCGCGACGCAGATGCTCGACGGGCTTCCGGTCTACGGCAACAGCGCCGTGTGCGTTTTTGAGGGCGAAGACCTTCTGTCCGCGCGCGGGTACTGGTACTTCGGGACGGCGGGCGAGACATACAGTGAGGAGATATACGATCAGGTGAATATCCTCTTCACCGATCTGTCGGCGCTCACGACGCGCGCCGCGGAGGAGGAGAGACCGGACGCCGGGTTCCCGGGCGTTACTTCTGTCACGGCGTGCTATACGCCGAACTGGAACGCGGACCGGACCGCGCTGTATTTTATACTATCATGGCAAATAGATCATTCGGATGGCACACGAATTGTATATAACGCCATCAATAATAGTGAATATTTAAGCACAAGGTAAATATTTATCCTGAATGTAAAAAAATCATTAAAGGTACTTCCATTTTGCGCTGAAAGGTGTTATAATATAGTTATATTACTGTGGGTATTTGAACGCTCTGTAAACGCAACGCTTAACAAACGATACTTATCAAACGTTGTCCCGCGGTGCTTTTCCGCGCCGGACGGCGGATATAAAACAGGTTAAGGTAGTTATGGAAAAGATAATCATAAACGGCGGCAGGCCGCTCTGCGGAACGGTCGAGGTCAGCGGCGCGAAGAACGCGGCTGTGCCGATAATACTGGCGACGCTGCTGATAAACGATAAATGTATAATAGAGAACGTCCCGTCGATAAGCGACGTGGCTCTCTCGCTCGAGATTCTGTCCGCGATGGGATGCAGGATACGTATGCTGTCGAGGAACACGGTCGAGATAGACTCGAGACCGGCGAAGGGCGGAGTGTCTCCGTATGAGCTTGTCAGGAAGATGCGCGGGTCGTATTACCTGATCGGCGCGGAGCTCGGGCGCTGGGGACGGGCGTATGTCGGTCTTCCCGGCGGATGCGACTTCGGCGTCAGACCGATTGACCAGCATATCAAGGGCTTCAAGGCTCTCGGCGCGAAGGTCTCGGTTGAGAGCGGGTATGTCGACGCGAAGGCGGAGAACCTTCACGGCGCGTCGATATATTTCGACACGGTGACCGTTGGCGGTACTATAAACGTGATAATCGCGTCGGTGCTCGCGAAGGGGAACACCGTCATCGAGAACGCGGCGCGCGAGCCGCATATAGTCGACCTCGCGAATTTCCTCAATTCCTGCGGCGCGAAGATTTCCGGCGCGGGAACCGACGTCATAAAGATACGCGGCGTCGACAGGCTGTACGGCAGCACTTACGCGATAATTCCGGATATGATCGAGGCGGGCACATATATGTGCGCTGCCGCGGCGACGCAGGGGCATCTGCTCATAACGAACGTCATACCGAAGCATCTTGAGTCGATCTCCGCGAAGCTCGAGGAGATGGGCGTCGAGGTCATCGAGAACGACGATTCTGTCGAGGTAAGACACATAGGCGACCTCAACCGGATAAATATCAAGACCCAGCCGTATCCGGGCTTCCCGACCGATATGAACCCGCAGATAGGCGTTCTGCTGTGTCTAGCGAAGGGCGTCTCGGTGCTGACCGAGGGAGTCTGGGACAACAGGTTCAGGTATGTCGAGGAGCTGAAGCGCATGGGCGCAAACATCAGCGTCGACGGCGCGACGGCGATATTCGAGGGCGGAAGCCAGCTTTCGGCGGCTCCGGTTAAGGCGGTCGACCTGAGAGCCGGCGTCGCGATGATAATCGCGGGTCTCGCGGCGAACGGGCGCACCGAGATTGACGACATACACTATATAGAGCGCGGCTATGACGATATCGTCGGAAAGCTAAGAGCGGTCGGAGCGGACATAAAGAAGGTCATGATCCCGTCCCCCGCGAGCTTCGAGAAGGCGAACTGACAATTCCCGTGGCGCGGAAGCATAATATCAGCGGACGGTTCATCTGAGCCGCCCGCTTTTTGAAAAGGATGGTGTGGATGGAAAATATCCTGCTCGCCGATGACGAGAGCCTGAACGAGATAAACAATAATCTGAGGCTGATCGAGAAAAAGGACGGTCTGACCTTCGGGAGCGATGCGTACCTTCTCGCCGCGTATGTCCGGACGAGCCGGAAGTCGAGAGCGGCGGACCTCGGGAGCGGAACCGGCGTGATACCTCTCCTTCTTCTGTCGAGAAACAAGATCGCGGACTGCGCGGCGCTTGAGGTGCAGCCGGAGTTCGCGGAGCTTATATCGCGCAACGCGGCGATCAACGGCTTTGCGGACAGACTGAGGAGCGTTCAAACGGACGTGCGCGAGGTCAGCGCGGGGACGCTTGGTGGTGAAGTCGATATAGTAGTCTCGAATCCTCCGTACATGAAGACCTCCGGGAAAATCTGCGTCAGCGGGAGAAAGCAGATCGCCCGGCATGAGGTTCACGGCGGGATCGGGGATTTCTGCCTTGCCGCCGGACGGCTGCTCCGGCACGGGGGATTGTTTTACGCCGTGTGGAGACCGGACAGGCTGGTCGATCTTATCTCTTCGATGCGCTGCGCCGGGCTTGAGCCGAAGAGGATGACTATGGTGCATTCGAGGGTCAGTCTTCCGCCGTGCCTTGTGCTCTGTGAGGCGAAGAAGGGCGCGGCGCCCGGGTGCCATGTCACGCCGCCGCTTATAATGTACCGCGAGATGAGCGTTTATACCGACACGCTCACAAGAATATATGAAACGGGTGAGTTCGATGAGCCTTTCAGAAAACCATGATTATACAGGAAACACTGATTTAAGGTTGTTTTCGCAGAAAAAAACCCATAAATCCAAGCCTTTTTTCTGCGAAAACCCGAATTATTCAGTGTTTCCTGAAAAAAACGAGGGCGCGGAGGAGATATCGCGTAATACGGAATATACGGAGGACGACCGCAAGAATCGCATCGTCGGCGGAACTCTGTACCTCGTGACGACGCCGATCGGGAACCTCGCCGACCTGTCCGACCGGGCGAAGAAGACGCTCGCCGGCGTGGATTTCGTCGCCGCCGAGGATACACGAAACAGCGCGAAGCTCCTGACGCTCCTCGGGATACATAAGCCGATGGTCAGCTATTTCGAGCATAACAAGCGCGAGCGCGGCGAAGTCATCTGCGAGAGACTGCGAGGAGGCGAGTCCTGCGCTCTTGTCACTGACGCCGGAATGCCGGGGATAAGCGATCCCGGAGAGGATATTGTCAGGCTGTGCGCGGAGCGGAACATTCCGGTGACGGCGGTTCCCGGACCCTGCGCGGCTGTGACGGCGCTGACGCTGTCCGGATTGTTTACGGCGAGGTTCGCGTTCGAGGGATTTCTCTCGACGAACCGCGGGGAGCGGACGGAGCGGCTCGCGAAGCTGAAGGGCGACGACCGGACGCTTATATTCTACGAGGCTCCGCACAAGCTGCGCGGAACGCTCGACGACCTGCTCGCCGCTTTCGGCGATCGGAAGATATCGCTGTGCCGCGAGCTCACGAAGCTGAACGAGGAGATAACCCGCACCACTCTGAGCGGCGCCGTGAGACTCTACAGCGAACGCGAGCCGAGAGGGGAGTATGTACTCATAGTCGACGGTCAAAGCGAGCTGGAAGCCGCGGAAGACGCCTTCTGGCGCGATATGACGGTGGAAGAGCATATACAGCATTACATCGACGAGGGAAAGTCGAGGATGGACGCGATGAAAGCCTGCGCGAAGGACAGAGGAATGTCCAAGAGCGAGGTCTACGGGATGGTCAACAAGGGAAAGAAAGAAAAATAGGAATCGGAAAAACCAGCGTCTGCGGGAGCAGGCGCTGGTTTTTGAATTTCTGCGTCAGTTCTTTTCTATCGAGAATGTCCGTATCTCGAACGGCGAATAGTCGAACCCGAACCTACCGTCGGCAGAGCGTGGTTCTCCGATGCGCTCTTCAAGTAAATTGCACTCGTGAACCTCTCCCTTGAGTCCTTTGAGCGTGATACGCGCTTTTCCGCTCGCGCCGTTTGACTCGTAAGCGCGGATGATGATTGACTTCCGGTCCTCCGAGCGCTTGACGGTGTCAATTATAATGTCTCCGGAATCGCAGGTGAGCAGCTGGAGCCCGTCCGCTTTTTCAGCGGTCTGCCGGTCGCTTTCGAACATTCTGACCGGATGATTGAACTCATGCGCGCGGCGCGGGACCTCGCCGTCCGCGTAGCTGCCATTATGCGGGTAAATCGCGTAATTTATCTCGTGCGTCCCGATATCGGCGTCCGGATCGGGATACGTCGTTCCGCGGAGGAGCGAGAGACCGAGAATGTTCCGGTCGCACGAATGACCGTACTTGCAGTCGTTTATCAGCGCCGCTCCATGAGCGCTGTCGGAGAGATCGGCGAACTTGTGCGCGCAGACCTCTAACTTCTGGACGTCCTCCTCGCACGAGGGCACAGTCGGACGGAAGAAAGTGCCGAACCCGGTCTCGTAAGCGGCGTTCTGAGCCATGATGTTCATCGGGAAATACACGCGCAGTATACGGTGGCGGAGGCTCCAGTTGATTTTTGTCCTGAATTCGGTCATCGCCGAATCGGTTCCGAAGACGATATCCTGTATGATCTCGCAGCCGTCAATGGATTTATCGACGCGGATTACAGTTCTGAGGGCGTTGTTCTCGATTACGCTCAGGCTTGTCTTCCAGCCGCATTGCACCTCACGGTCCGCGTACTCGGGGTAAAGGTTCCACGCGTCCTCGAACTGAGGTCCGTCAATAAAGAGTCTGATGTCGTTTCCGATGTCGCGCAGCACCTGTCTGTCGGCGCGCTTGTCATACAGGGAAACGAGCCTTCCGAGCCGGCCGATGACCGCACGGCAAAGCGTCATCTCGACCGAAAGACCGTCGACGACCTCGTGGATTTCCGCGTTACGCTCGACGCGAGCCGTACCTTCGGAAACCTTGAACGCCTTCGCTCCGAGAGCCGGGAACTCAGCACGGAACAGGAGCGTCTTTCTGTCGCCGAGAAGTACAGTCGGAATTATATTCCCGTCGGAATCGGCGACTACCGCGCTTTCCGGAAGCTCGTGCCCGGCGCTGTATTCACAAAGCGCGTTCCGCTCCCATGACAGGGTGTTTACCGCGAGAATCATATCTTTTCCTGATTCAAGCCCCGTGGAAGCTATGAAGTCGGCGCGGGCTTTGTCGATCGCAGCGTAGTTTTCGGCGCTGTCCTCGGTGTAAACCGCATTGATTGAGCTTCCCGGGAGTATATCATGGAATTGCATTGTCAGCACACGCTTCCAGCAGTCGCTCATGACGCTCCAGTCCGGCTTGTGTCCGAGCAGCTCGGCGAGCACCGCGAGTTTTTCATCAGACTGGCACCCTGTCTCCGCGACGCGGTTACTGCGCTTCGCTTTTCCCTGTGATGTCATTGTGCCGCGGTGGTTCTCGACGTAGAGCTCTCCGAAATATCTCGGGAGCTCGTCGTTTTTCGACGAGAGACGCTCGAAGTATTTGTCGGCACGAATAAACTCGGTTCTTGGGAGCCCGGGAAAATCCGCAAGTCTGTGCGAGTTCTCGATCATGTCGGCGGTAGGTCCTCCTCCGCCGTCGCCCCAGCCGTACGGGTAGATCAGGTTCTCGAATCTGCCTTCCTGCGGGTTGTGCTCTTTCGCGAGCCGCAGCTCGTCGGGCAAGGGATTGCCGAGATAACCGTTGCGTTCAAGCGTGACCGCGGAGGTCACCTCCGAGCCGTCGATTCCGCGTCAGCGGAATACGTTGTACGGGAAAACGGTCTTTCTGCACCAGTGGATCTTATAGGTGTAGAATCCGGTTATGCCGCATCTCCTGAGTATCTGCGGGATGTTAGGCTGGAAGCTGAACGTGTCCGGCAGCCACGCGACGTCGATGTGCGTGTGACCGATGAGTGAGATCAGTCCCCTCACATCGCCGTCGTCAATTGCGTCAAGCGCGGCTCTGATCTTTTTTTCGGCGTTTGCGCACTGTATGTGGAAGGTATCGTCGTCCGCGCACGTGTCTATCGAGAAAAGCGCGCGGTCGAATTCGGTTCACATTCTGCCGTCGATCACCCGGTTTTCCATATATTTGCCGCCGTCCTCCGTCGCAAAGTAATTGAGGACTATATTGAAGGTATAGAGGAGCGCCTGCACCTCTTTGTCAATGACAGTCGTTCCGAGATAACCGAATTGGCTGTTTCCTTTTGCGATAATCTTTATGTCGACTGTCTGTCCTTTCCACTCATCGCGTATCGGCAGGAACCGACGGTTTGCGTCGACGCCGTGGTAAAGCTCACCGTTCACGAAAAACTGACCGTCTCTCCTTCCGAAGTCGACGAGGAACGTTCTTTCATATCCGTCCGGCAGCGCTTCATCCGGAATGTGAATTTTTCCGGTGACCACGCAGTTTCCGTCCGGAAGGCTGTCGCCGGGCTTCAGGCTGACCTTGTTTTCGGAGATTATGTATTCTCCGTCACCGGGGTTTTCGGCAGCGCAGGCGAGAAGCCCGGAAGCCGGTGCAGTGCCTCTCTTGAGATGATCCGCGAGCGCGTGCCATATCGAGTCGTACATTTGCTTGTCCATGGTTTTATTTTTCCTCCTTGATTTTTGCTGACACATTGTCATAAAGTGTCGGAATTGTTATCTGATGGTCACCGCAGAAGTGCCAGCCAAGACCGCCCTGACTTGTCGGACGGTTCACTATGTTCTTTCGCGGGCGGTAGTAGTAGTTCGGGTCGCTGTATCCGATCTTGCGGCGGTAGTCGCCTAGGTTTATCAGATCGAAGTTCGCGGTGGTTATGTTGAAGGTCGGATAACCGAGGTTTCGGGCTATCGAGAGAGCCTTCAGGAACACCTCCGCGCCTATGACCGCCGAGCCGAAGTTCAGGAAGACGCCGCCGTCAAGCTCCGCGACCGACGCGCACATTTTTTTGAAGTCGATTCCGGAACATTTTCCGATCACCGACATATCGCAGGTCGGATGCTGATGTATGATGTCGGTTCCGAGCGCGATATGATATGTGGCGGGAATATCTGCGAGATAAGCGTTGTAGAAGACGCAGTCGTCACGGTAAGGGAACAGCTCCTTGTGAGTGTCAACGTATCGTCCGAGCGATTCTCCGTATCCGAGTCCGTCCATCGCGCCGAGCTTCAGCGCCTCGTTCATCCATCTGCCGGTCTGTTCCCACATTCCGAAGGAGCCGTCCTCGATCGCCGTCGGGACATCCTCGCTTGTCCCGCCGAGATACGCGAGCTCAAAGTCGTGGATGCTCCCTGCGCCGTTCGTCGCGATATGTGTGATGATACCTTCCTTTATCATCGCGATGAGATATCTTGAAAGGCGGTTCTTGATGACGTGCGCTCCCATGCTGAATATGACAGGACGGCCGTTCTTTCTCGCCGCGACGACGCGGTCAACGAGCGTGTTGAAGCCGTCGGAAGTGTATTCCTCGTGCGGGTCGCCGACGTTTATCATGTTGTCGATGCGGACGAGATTGCGCCGGTCATGCGAGTCGTATGTCTTTATCTCCGAGAGATCGAGTATCCGGCTGCGTCCCTCGCCTATGAATTTTCCTCTGCTCATGGTTTGTACCTCCGTTTTAATTTAATTGTTCATCCATTCGGAAATTGTGGCGATATCTTCAAAACAGTCGACTATCGCGTGCGCCCCGGCGTCCGTCAGACGCTCAACCTTGCGCGGATTGAAGCCGCGGCGGTTCTTCTCGTCGCTTGCCACACCGAGCGTCAGGGTTCCGAATTCTCTTCCGAGCTTAATCTCCACCGGTCCGTCGCCGACGACGAGGATGTTCTCCGGCTTGTAGCCGCTCTCGCCGATGAGCTCTCTCAGAGCCGCCTCCTTGGAACAGGACTCGCTCATGGGTTTCGCGCCCTCTATGCGGGTAAAATATCCGGAGACGCCGAGAACTCCAGCCTCATGTCTGACGTCGGCGTTATCGGTCCCGCTCGCCGCGAAAAGCGTGCATCCGGCGTTTTTCAGCCATGACAGGAACTCTATGCTGCCGCCGATCAGGTAGTCCGCGGAGTTGCCGTTTTCCGCGTCGGAGATTCCCGAGGCGATCTTATCCATCAGGCGGCCGTTGTAGAGCTTCTTGTAATACCACGGGTCTGACGGCGCGCCGGGATTTTCCTGTACGGCGAGTCCTGCGAGCCATTTCATCTGTAGTATCGTCTGTATTCCGGCCGAGCGGTCTATGTAATCCCTGACCTCGCGCACGAGTTCGTCGCTCGCTTTTTTTCGCCTGAGATACACTCGAGCATCAGCGGCTCCATGACCTCTTCCCATCCGCAGCGAAGGGTCGAGATCGTACCGTCAAAGTCGAACACAGCCGCCTTGATTGTCGTTTTTTCGTGCTTTATAAGCTCTTTCATATGTTCATGATACCTTTCTCCGAATTAACTTCTCGTTCCGCATATGTCGTTTCAAGCTCTTCGGGCGATGCCGAGCCGGTGGTGCCGATCTTTTTCACGACGATCGACGACGCCATGTTCCCGAAAAGTGCCGCCTTTTCAAACGGGAACCCCGCGGCTACCGCGGTCGAGAACGCCGACAGAAAACAATCCCCCGCGCCGACAACGTCAAACGGCGGTTTTATCGCGACGGCGGGAATCAGCTTCGCGGAACCATTAACCGTTATGCTGCCCTTGTCTCCGACGGTCATGCACACACCCGAGCCCATCTTGTCCGAGAGCTCCTTCGCGATGAGGGCGTATTCGCTTATATCGGCGTTTCTGTCCGGAGTTTTACCGAGCGCCGCCGCGCACTCGACCTCATTCGGCTTCAGTATGCAGCCTCTGAACTTGTCTATTCTTGTCCGGCTGTCAACTACGATGGGCTTCCCGGACGCGGCTATCGAGGTTATTTCGTCTGTCACGCGGTCTGTGATTATTCCGTTCCTGAACTGATCGCAGACGACGAGTATGTCAGCGTCCGCCGCCTTTTCGCGCAGCTTTGCGATCACTTTCTCCTCGGTCTCCGGGGATATCGGCAGCTCGTTCTCGAAGTCAAGCCTCGCGCTCTCGACCTCCTCTCCGGAAAAAACGAACTTCATCGGTTTTATATAAGCGTTCGTGAATCCGGTTCTTTCGGTTATTACCGAGTCGTCCGGGATGCCGCGCTCCGCGAGCAGACGGCGCAGGCACTCGCCTCTCCAGTCGTTCCGGACCACTCCGATTACCGACAGGTCGCTGACCCCGAGCGACTTTATACACCCGGCGGCGTTTCCGCCCGCGCCGAGCGACATACGCTCCCGCACGACCGGGAGCGGAAAATGCGGCGTCTCACGCGAGAGGCGGCTCTTTGTCATGTCGCAGCTCCAGTATATATCAGTGCAGATGTCGCCGATGAGAAGCGTCTTCACCGTCTTTGCCCTGTTGAGAAAGCTCCTGAATTCCGTGTATTCAAGTATTTCACTTATCTTCATTCTCATGACCATACCTTTCGTACTAATTGTTTGGTCTGAAAATTTACTTTCAGACTTATGTCCTCCATTTATTTTATGGTTATTCTCATCACGAATGTCTCGCTTTGCTGCGGCGCGAGGCGGCGGATTCTGTCTTTTTCATCAAGCCTGTCCGAAGCTCCCGCGGAGGACGCTATTCCGTTCCACGGTTCAATGCAGAAATAGTCGGCGCCGGGCTTTGCCCAGATTCCGAGGTTGTTCCAGCCGCTAAGAGAGACTCTGACCGAGTGCCCGTCATGGCGGCTCTTCAGCGCGATCGAGTCCGAGCGCGGATTCTTGAATATCAGCGCGCCGCGGTCAAAAAGCTCACGCGTAATTGGGATGACCCGCCCGTGAAGGTAGTCCTCGTTCCCGACGATTATCTCGTCGTCGAGATAATATCTGTCGAGATCCTCGTCCGTGGAGAATTCAAGGTAACAATCCTCAAATTTTTCGTTCCCGACCGGAAGGCGGAATCCGGTGTGCTCTCCGAGCGAAAAGAGCATTTCCGTATCGCCGGTGTTCCAAACGATCCGCCGTACTATAAGCGTGTCGTTCTCAAACGAGAAGACCGACCTCAGTGAAAAATCAAACGGGTATATTTCCCGCAGACCGCTTTCAGACGAGGAGCTGAATGGCAGTTCCACCGAGCTGTCTGTCTGGTTTGAAAACTCAAAATCCATATCCATCGCGAATCCGTGCCGAGGCATATGGTAGTTCTTGCCGTTATATGAGTAGGAGTCGCCGATCTGTCTGCCGACTATCGGAAAGAGTAGCGGCGAAATCTGCCCCCAGACCCTCGCGTCGCCCGACCACAGATAATCTGTTCCGGATCGCATAAGCGCGGTCAGTTCGGCGCCGTGACGGTTCACCAAAGCCGAGAGCGTTCTGTTATTTATACGCATGAAATTCAAATCAAAAGCTTCCTCAATTAATTGTCGCTTTTATTATATCGCATTTGATATTATTTGTTAAGTTGTATTACAAAAATATAAAGTGGAATTATATTGAGACGTCACTGCCATAAAATGTCTTGACAAACAGGAGATTATATGGTATCATATAATTATTTAGATTAGAAATGAAAGGATAGTTTTTGACGATGGCAACCCCACGCAACGCTGATTATATAAAGGACTATAACCGGAGGACATTTCTGCACATTCTTCGTGCCGCGCCGACGACAAGGAGCTCGATCGTTAAGGCCACAGGGCTTTCCAGAACGGCGGTCTCGCTGATAGCTGATGAGCTGCTTGACGAGGGATTCATAGAAGAGATGGACGGCGCGCCCGAAAATGCCCGCAAGAAAAAGAATTCATCATATCTGAGAATGCGGGAAGGGCGCAGCTTCGCCGTGGGAGTGTATCTGAACCGCGATGGATGCACCGCCGGAATAGTCGATATCTGCGGAGAGGTTGCCGCGAAGCGCAGACTGCATCTCTCCGGGTTCCGTGCCGGTGATAAGCTTGACCCGCTGGTCGACGCCGTTGACGACATGATATATGAGAGCGGGGTAGCCCCTGAGCGCATCATAGGTCTCGGACTCTCGGCTCCCGGACCTCTCGACGAAAAAAGCGGACGGATACTGAATCCGCCGCGCTTTGATCTCTGGCACAATACCGCTATTGTCGATTATCTCAAGTGCAGGACAGATATGCCGGTGTACCTTGAGAACAACACATCCTGTCTCGCGAGATACAATTACAAAAAGCCCGGGACCGGCGGCAGCGAGGATTATATGCTCCTTCTTGTTGACAGCGGCGTCGGTGCCGGGATTGTGTCTGGCGGTCATGTTCTGCTCGGGCTTGGTGGGTCTGCCGGTGAGTTCGGGCATATTTCGATAAGCTTCAAGGGAGAGAGGTGCAGCTGCGGGAATTACGGCTGTCTTGAGACATACGCCGCGATACCGGCGCTTCTGAAGGGGACTTCGTTCGACAGCTGGAATGAGGTGGTCGACTCGGATTCCGGTGAGGCGGCGGACATAATCGACCGCGAGTGCGAGTATCTCGCGTCGGGAATAGTCAGCGCGGCGAATCTCGTGAATATTGATACCGTGCTTCTCGCGGGAGATATTCTCTATGGCGTCGAGCGCGTCATGTACAAGATGGAGGACATCATAAACAGCCGGACGATCCGGAGAAATATTCAGAGAATCAAGGTCCTTCCGGCGTTCTCCGGTCCCGATATGAAAGTGAGGGCGGCGGCTGATATTGCTTTCGGAAGATTTCTGATGATATGAAAAAACACGGGGCTGTCGCAAGTTTGGAAATCACTTCCATTTGATGGTCAATATGAACAATTTTCGAGGTCCATACCATATTGGTAAACTTGAATTATTGTGCATAATGCCATGAAAATGGAAATATTTCCCTTAAATGCGACAGTCCCTTTTCGTTTTTATTCGAAGCAAGCCAGAATCTCGTTGTAATGAGCCGTGACCTTGTTTATGTTCTTTGCGTAGTACGACGCGAAATTCGGGTCTTTCGCCCTGACACAGTCATTGACAACGAAACCGAAACCTTTCCAGCCATCGAACACGAAGCCGAAATCGAATACGCGCTTCGAGATGATGAAGTCTATCATCTCTATCGATTCCTCGTCGCGAGCGCCCTTTGTTTTGAGTACGGTTTCGTAGTAGATCGGGATCACATTTTTGTAAGTTTCGGCACAGAGCGCTTCGGCAATGATTCCTGCCCGATCTGTGTCGGCAACAGTCTTAGGGACGGCCATTATCGTGACGCCGCCGTCGACGAACTGGATATAATCGTTCTGCTCCTCGTTAAATTTCGGATACGGCAGTATCCCGTAATCGTTTTCGTAATCGCGGAGATAGGTTATTCCCGACTCGAGCAGCGCGGTGGCGAAGAGAGTCGTTCCCTCAGCCATTTTCTCGATTCCGGCGTAGTTGTCATTGCCGGCGGCGTTCTTGTACTTCAAGTCATAAAATGTTCCCTGATTGACCCGGCAGAGACTTATTGCCTTTGAGATGACATCAGCGGTTCTTTCAACGTCGAGCACAAGCTCGCCGTCATGAATGATCTTGACGCCGGACGTGAACAGAAACGCGCACGGACTGCTTGTCGCCGTCGAATAGCCGTAGAAATCCTCGAAGTCGCGCTTTCCGTCATTGTTAAGGTCGGTATATACGTCCTTCGTGAGCTCGGAGAGCTTGTCTATCGTCCACTTACCGTCGCGCACCAGTTGATACATATCCGGAAGCTGATAGGATTCCGCATAAACCTTGTCATAGTAGATCGAGAAGGTTCGTCCGATAGAGGTCAGCGAGAAATCTCCGACCGCGAAGAACGCCTTGCCATTATATGTCAGGTCCTCGCGCGTACTCGGAGACCACCACGGTTTCTCGAAGTCAATGTAATTTATATCGTACCAGTTTGTGAGAATACCCGCAGATACCCATCCGTTAGCCGTTGTCGCGTGCTGGGTCAGCAGCTGGTATTCGTCGTCCCCGGCGGTAACGGACGCCCGCACGGCGCTCGCGAGGTCGCCGTAGTACCCAGTGATAAAGTTGAGCTTCACGTTGAATCTGTCTTCGACCGTCTTGTTGCGATGATATATAGCGTCAGACAGCACGTCGCCGTTAAGCTCTTCACTGATGAATCCGTCCTGACAAAAGGTGTTGACGGTGATGTTGAAGGTATCTCCGCCGAAGTCCATCTCCGGAAGCTCGTCGTCAATCAGCTTGCGTTGATCCTCAATCGAGAGCTCAGAGGTAACAGCATCGGACGTCGTGTCACTTGCTGTCGTCCCGGACGCTTCTTTCGTTTCGCCTCCGCAGGAAAACAGTGCCGAGGACGCAAGGATCAGCGAGAGTATGAATGTGAATCGGGTTCTTGTTCTGTTTTTCATCAGTGGTATCTCCTTTATTCAAAATTCCGGAACGTCGATCGGCACCGAGCCGAGGTTCACCGAATCCGCCGAGAGCAGACCCGCCGCCGTCCAGTTCGCCGCGTCCTCAAACGACACCGGAACCGGAGTGCCGTTCATGACGCAGTCGGCGAACCTGTCGAGCATCATCAGCGCGCCGCAGTCATACAGCGCGTATGTGTCGTTGTCGGGCAGATCGGCGGCGTAGTTATCCGGATTCCAGTACTTCTTCCACTCATCCGTGACAAGATCCTTGAATTCGTAGACGTTCTTCCACTCGCCGGGCTTGCAGATATCTTTTATGAAGACCTTGTGGAAGTCGGTCGGTCCCTGCGGCGCCTGATAGCAGCCTTTCGTTCCCTGAAAGCTGTAGTAGGTAACGTTGTCCGGGCGGGGAGAGACAAAGCTCGCGCGGAGCCTGATCAGATGCTTCTTTTCGGTCTCAAGCATCAACGCGCAGGTGCTGTCCGCCGGCATATCAAACGCGCGTCCGGACGCCATGCAGGATACCTTTGTCACTTTTTCGTTCATGATGTGGAGGAGCGGACCTATCGTGTGCGTGATGTACGGATGTCCGCGGCGGCCGAAATAGGTCTTCTGACGCCAGCCGCCTATGTTCGGGAAGAGCGGGTGGTATTCCTGAAAATCTTTCAGATAGTCGCTCTCGGCGTAGTAGATCTCGCCGAACATACCGCGCTTTATCATCTCCTCAACTATCAGAAGCGGGCGGATGTAGCAGTAGTTTTCCGCCATCATGTACACTTTTCCGCTCTTCTTTATCGCGTCTCCGATACGTCTTATGTCGTCGAGAGTGGTCGCGACAATGACCTCGCTCATCACGTGCTTTCCGGCGTTCAGCGCGTCGACGACGGTTTCGGCGTGGACGTCGATCGGCGTCGCCATTATGACCGCGTCGATATCATCCGCCGCGCAGAGTTCACGGTGATCATAATACGCGCGGACGCCGTATTTTCCGGCGAAACGATCCGCCTTTGCCTTGTCGATGTCGCAGACCGCGACGAGTTCTGTGTTTTCCGAGGCGACCGAATTCGCGCAGTGAACGCTTCCCCGCTGTAATCCGACGACTCCGACTCGTAATTTATCCATAGATTAACATCCTTTCTTACAATCCGAAATCCGGAACCTCGACCGGAATTCCGCCGCCGTTCACCGACGCCTCGGAGAGCAGCCCGGCTGCCGTCCAGTTCAGGGCGCGCGCCGCGCTGACCGGCGGTTCGGTGTTGTTTATAATGCAGTTCGCGAAGGCTTCGAGCAGGAGCGGCGCGCCGATATCGAACTTCTCAGTGCCGTTGTCCTTTGTGTCGTCGAAGTGGTTTTCCGGGAAAATGTCCCACTCCTTCGGAAGGAAGCCGCGGAAATCGTAGACGTTGCGCCACTCGTTCGGGCGGCAGAGACCGCGGATGTGTATCTTGTGGAAATCGGTTGGTCCCTGCGGTCCCTGATAGCAGCCCTTCGTTCCCTGAACGCTGTAGTAGGTGTAGAGATCGGGGCGGCTCGAGACGAAGCTGTTGCGGAGTCTGATCATTCCGCCGTCCTTCGTCTGGAGCATCAGGACACAGGTGTTGTCGGCTGCAAGCTCCGGGAAGCTGTGCCCGGCGGACATACATGTGACCGTCTTGATGTCGGAGCCCATCGTGAAACAGAGCGGACCCAGAGTGTGCGTGATATACGGATGCCCCTGACGCCCGAAATAGACCTCTCGTCTCCACGACTGGAGCTTGTCCGGGAAGCCGGGGCGGAGCTGGAAGTCCATCAGGTAATCGCTCTCGCCGTAATAGATGTCGCCGAGGAGACCCGCTTTGATCATGTTCTGAACGATGGTCAGCGGGCGATAGTAGCAGTAGTTCTCCTCCATCATGTACTTGCCCTTCGCGGTCTTCACGGCGTTCGCGATGCGCAGGCAGTCCTCCATCGTCGTCGCGCAGGTGACCTCGGAGAGCACATGCTTTCCCGCGCCGAGAGCCGCGACGACATGGTTTGCGTGATCGGGTATCGGCGTCGCGAGGACGACCGCCTCTACGTCAGTCTTCAGAAGCTCGTCGAGCGAATAAAAGACAGCGGGAATGTTGTTTTCAAGCGCGAATTTATCGGCTTTCGCCTTGTCGAGGTCACATACCGCGACGAGTTCGAGGCTGTGCGCAAAGTTCAGGATGTGTCTCGCGAGATCAGAGCCACGATTAAGCCCTACGACTGCGGTTTTTACTTTTTTCATTTTTATGACCATACCTTTCGTACTAACTTACAGTTTTGAGGCGGTTTTGAAAGACGGCTTGTCCGTCTTTCAAAATTCACGCCCCATGTCGTGAAAGCCTCAAAACTGTTTGGTCTGAAAATTTATTTTCAGACTTTCTCCCTTCAGATTCCGAATTGTGACAGATAACTTACTGAAGAGGCGAGTCTCTCTATCGCCTCTTCGTCTGAGTCGGTCGGGTATTCCATCGAGTAGTAGCGCGAATACCCGGCGTCCTTGAAGATCCTGATGACCGACGCGAAATCCACCACGCCCTCGCCGTAGCGCAGGAGCGAATTGTCTTTCACAGCGTCGCGCAGATGAACGTGCGCGGTCCGTGGAGCGTAAACCTTCGCCGCGTCCAGAAGATCCTCTCCGGCATAGGTCAGGTGCGCGGTGTCAAACGTACACCTGACGCGCTCGTCCTGCATTGACCAGTACTCATCGATTTCGGAACGCTTTTCGGCAAGCGATTTCTTGTGCGGGGCTTCGATCGAGCAGATCAGCCCGTACTTGTCGCCGAGGTCGGCGAGCTTTGAGTTGAATTCAGCGCGCTCTTTGAGCTGTTCGGAGCGCCCGATTTCCGGTTTCGGGTTTCCGCAGCAGTAAGTGACGACTGCCGCGCCGAGCTCTTTTGCGAGCGCGTAGCCGTTTTCGAGCTGGTTCACGGTGAAATCGCCGCTTATGTTTATGCTGACCGCTTTCATCCCGGTTCTCTTGAATATTCCGGCGCAGTCTGTTATCGACTTGTCGGTCGCGTTCGCGATGTCGAAGTGCGGCACCCAGTCGCCGACCGTGCAGAGTTCGACCTTGTCGAATCCTGCCTCAGCGAGCTTTTCAAGAGCCTTTTCGAGCGTGAACGTGCGGAAAGTCATTGTTGACGCCACGAGTTTTGAGTTGTTCATTGATTTATCCTCCTAAATGGTTTTCAAAAGATTGTCTATCGTCCCCGACGCGAGCATCAGCGCCGCCGCTCCGGCGGCAATGCCGATTGCCTGCTGCGCTTTCAGTTTTTCTTTGAAGAAAATCAGTCCGCACAGTGTCGAAATGAGTATCACCGAGCCGTTGAAAGTCGGGTAGAATACGACGCTCGGCAATTGCCCCGCGAGGAAGATGTTCAGCCGGTTGTAGACGCAGCCGGCGATTCCGCAGGCGACCAGGTAACCGACCGCCGAACCCGGTATCGGCTTCGGGCGGTGCTTTTCCGACACGGCGAACGACATGGCGGTGAAGAGAAGCGCCGATGTGAGCGCCGCGGCGAACATCATCTCGTTGATTTTCGATGCCGACCCGGAGCGCTGATGAAGCTTGAAGATTATACCGACCGCCGCGCTGCACGTGAAGAACCCGGCGCACCAGAGCTTCCATGATTTTTTTGCGTGGTCGTTTTTCGGCGAGACGACGAGAAACAGCGCTATCATCAGAATGGCGACGCCGACAGTCTGCAAGACGCTCGCGCCCTCCCCGAGGACAAAAACACCGAAACCGGTCGAGATAAGAAGTGACGCGCAGCCGATGAAGGCTGTCAGGGAGACCGGACCGGTCGCCATCGCCTGCATCTTGAAGAACAGGAACGCCGCGGTCACCACGCCGTAAAGCATTCCCCAGCAGACGCTCCCGGTGTCAGATCTCAGTCCTCCTGAAATCATCGACGTCCCGCCAAGCAGAATCACCCAGATGCCAGAGACCGCCGCGTTGAAAAGCAGCACGCCGCCGGGACTGTCGAGCCCACGGTTTCCGAACTTGTGCAGGAGCAGATTGTTTGCCGAGGCGAACAGGATCGACAGGCAGAGCAAAAGATATGGCTGCAATTTATTTCTCCTTTCCTGGTTCGTTGTTTCAATTATAACAGATAAAAGCGTGAAATTCAAACCTCTCAGTTATCATAAAAGTACTCAAATTTATCATCCGGTGAAAAAGGCGCTTGACATACGCCTGAAATTGGTGTATAATATTGAAAAACAATATGGAGGGCGAGTGAGTTATGCCGGGATCTCTCAGTTTTGAGAATATGCGTGGGCTGTTCAACCGTGACGGGTATTTCTTTCAGCAGACGCTTGGGCGGCAGCTCCTGACGGAGCCGCACAGTCATGATTTTTACGAGATGATTTGTCTCCTTTCGGGCTCCTGCGTGCATATAGTGAACGGTTTTGAAGTGAACTGCTCCGAGGGTGACGTTTTCCTGCTGCGCCCCTGTGATGTTCACTCGTTCAGGGATCAGGGCGATGGAACGAATGTCGCTGCTCTTTCGGTCGCCGAGCCCGAGGTCGAACAGTTTATCACCGCTTACGGGTTCGAAAACGACGCTGTTTTTGACCGTCAGGAGACCCCGACTGAGGTGCCGCGCACGATCGTCAGAAGAATCGAGCGTCAGGGTTTTTCCGAGCTGTGCGACAGTGTGTTCACGATTCCGGAAAGCAGACAGACGCCGCTCTGCCGCGTGCTGCTCGGGGAGTTTTTCGGACGGTACATAAAGGACCGCGCGGGAATTGACAGCGTGATGCCGCCGTCATTTTCGGCGATCCTTGCCGAGATGAACCATTTGCCGAACGCCGCGGAGGGTGTGAGCGCCTTTCTCAGACTGTCGAATTTCAGCCACGCGCAGCTTTGCCGCCTGACAAAAAAATACCTCGGCATGACGCCGGGGGAGTATATTAACAGTGTGAGGATGAAATACGCGTACGAAATGGTAATGTCCGGCGAGAAAGACTATGAGACAATCTGCGAGGAGATCGGGTTTTCGAGCTATACGTATTTCTGCCGTCTTTTTGAGAAGACATACGGCGCGACGCCGGCAAAGACACGGAATAGCTATTATTCCGGATGCCAGACAATATGAGTTATTCATCTGTGATTGTAGTATTATAAATCAGATCCACAAAAAACAAGGAAATGCTGATATGCGCCCCGAAAGTCAGAGGCTTAAGGGGGCATAATTCAGATAATCATGTATCCGGCGTCATTCTGCCGCTTGGACGTTTATGGTAATAAAACCACCAAAAAAGATCACGAAAAATATATGTGATAAAGAAGGTCCTTCACGCCGAGGATCAAACGGATTTTTATGATAAAGGAGATTTCTCATGACAGAATTCAAAGTGACCGACTACGGCGCTGTCCCAGATGGCGTCACTGATTCGACCGCGGCATTTGAAAGCGCGCTTGCTGACGCTGAGAAGTGCCATGGAACGGTGCTCGTTCCGTCCGGCGATTATATCGTCGGCAAACTCAGGATGGGGGAGGGGGTCGCGCTGCGCGGTGTCTCCGGATGGAGCTTCCGCGACAACGGCACGGCGACTCTTCATCTGCGTGACTCCGGGTGCGACTGCATGATCGATATGACCGGCTCGTTCGGCGGCAGCATTTCCGGGCTGTGCCTCGACGGGCGTGGGTTCGGCAAAAATATTCACGGTGTCAAGGTATACTGGGAAAAGTACAATGGAGGCGCAAAAGAGGACACTCCCACCTTCGATGACTGCCGTGTCGGTCATTTCAGCGGCGACGGTATTCACCTCGAGCACATCTGGTGTTTCTCGATAAGGCACTGTATGCTCTGTTTCAACGGCGGCTGCGGATTATATATAGACGGCTGGGACGCGTTTATCCTCGACAACTGGTTCTCCGGCAACCGTAACTGCGGCATTCTAGGCGGACCGTGTGTCGCCTCGATCACCGCTACCGGCAACCGCGTCGAGTGGAACTCCGGCGCGGGGTTCAGATTCCTGCACGGCGACAGCTATAATATCACCGGAAACTTCTTCGACCGCAGCGGCGGACCGGCGATCTCGATGGGCGACGAGACCGGAGGGTGCAGCACAGTGACGATAACCGGGAACATCTTCAGACGAAGCGGAAAGCCCTGCGATAAACTGACCGACGAACTTGACAACTGCCACCTCAGAATGACGAAATGCGAAAACGTTGTCGTCACCGGAAACGCGTTCCGTCTCGGAAGGGATGACGGCGGCGTCGGCGTCGACAGTCCGGCTCACTCGGTCGTGATGCGTGAAAACAGCTTCACGATACTGAAGGACAATGTGATGCACCACGGACAGCTCGGCGACGCGCTCGTTCTCGATGGGAATACTGACTGCGTCATTGACGGAAATATCGGATAAAATGACAGAGACTGCCGGGGAAACCTGACAGTCTCTGTTTTTTTATTTTGTCACCGAGCTGATAGCGTCCTTCATCCGCTTTACAGCCTCGCGAACAACATCATGCTGTGTGCCGAGGTTCATCCGGACGAATCCGTCGCCGCCCTCGCCGAACATTTTTCCGTCGTTCATGCGGATACCCGCTTCTTCAAGGAAGAATTTCTGCGGATCGGACACGCCGTGTTCCGCCAGTCCGCGGCAGTCGAGCCACGCGAGATATGTCCCCTCCGGATGTGTCAGAGTCACCGGCGCGTCGGTTCCGGCTTCCGGGAACGCTTCTTTCAGAATGTCATAATTTCCCCGGATATAACCGACAAGCGCGTCGACCCAGCCGTCTCCGTCGCGGTAGACGGCTTTTGTCGCGGCAATCGAGAATATGTTGAGATCGGCGTTGCCGGTCATCTCCTTTTCCGCCTCGAATTTATCGCGTAAGTCGTCATTTTCGATTATGATATTCGCGCCTTTGATCCCTGCCATATTGAATGTTTTTGTCGGCGCCGTGCAGGTGATCGTGCGCTCCGCCATGCCGTCGAGCGACGCGAGCGGGATATGATGCCCCTCAAAGACGAAATCCGAATGAATTTCGTCGCAGATCACACCGACATTATGCTTCTTCGCGAGCTTTGCGACACATTCGAGTTCTTCCTTCTTCCAGATTCTTCCGACCGGGTTGTGCGGGGAGCAGAACAGTATCGCTTTCGCGTCTCCGAGCTTACGGTCAAGATCGTCTAAATCAATCTCCCAATGTCCATTATTGTTTCTCAGCGGAGATATGACCGGAACGCGCTTATTCGCGAGTATGGTTGATCTGAACGGGAAATAGACCGGCTCAAATATCAGAACGCCGTCACCCGGTGCGGTGAGCACACGTATCCCGGCGGATATGCCGTAGATGACTCCCGGCGCGTTAACGACAGCTTCTTTCGGAAAATCCCAGCCGAAGCGGCGGGAATACCATCCGCTGACAGTGCTCTTATAGTCTGCGCCGTCGAGAGTATAGCCAAAGATTCCGTGCTTCAGTACATCCTCCATAGCCGCCCGCGCAGACGGGAGCATTCTGAAATCCATATCGGCGACCCACATCGGGATGACCTCGCGTCCGTGCCTGTCCGGCGGGAGCGGTTCGTATTTTTCCGAGCCGGACGAGCGGCGGTCGGTCTTCTCGTCGAAGTATGCGGCGTTGAATTCAGCCGCGGTGTTCTTTTGCTGTTCCAAGATTTCTTTCTCCTTTGTTTCTTATTCAGCAGGTATTCCGCGCGTCTCACCGAGCTCCGGCGAGTACATTTCACCGTTATCGCCCTGATAGAGCCGTATATAGTCTATGGTGTATGTCACAGGGTATTCCATATTGTCGTCGACCATCGCGCCGTCGGGTATCCAGGAAGCCTCGGGCGTAAAGAGGAAGTTGTTGAGGATTATGTAGCCGGGAGTGTGGAAACCATCCATGCCCTTGTACTCGCCGAAATCTCCGGTTTTTTCCGTTATATCCATCGTGCAGTAGTCCTCGCCGTCGACCGAGAACACCATCTTTTCCTCGTCCCAGTAGAAGCCGTAGGTGTGGTATTCATCCGAGAGGTTCGAGGTATCCTTGAAAACATACGGCGTCTTGCGATCATCGCCGAGCTGGACATGATAGTTGTCGGCGGTAGAGTTGTACCACTTGTGGATGTTCGGAACGACCTTGTCTTTTGAGCCGAAAACCTCGAAGATGTCGATCTCAGCCATCCAGTTGACCCCCTCGTTGCGCATATCTTCGCGCTGGACCATCCAGAACGACGGCCAGCAGCCCTTTCCGAACGGAACTTTCGCGCGCATCTCGAGATAACCGTAGCAGAAGTTACAGGAATCGCGCGTCGTCATCGACTTGTTCGTCGAATAGGGCTTACCCTCGGAGATTGAGGTGTCCTCCTCCTTCCATGAGCGGAGGACGAGATTTCCGTCCTCGGTCTTGACGTTGCGCTCTGTTTCGGAGTTGTACATATCCGACGCGTTCATCTGCGCGCGCTGGAGCCACTTGTCGCGGTCGTAAAGATCGCCGTCGTAGTCGAACTCATCGTTCCAGACGAGCGTCATCTCGGGGTAGCGCTCTGAGACAAGCGGGACTTTGTCGAAGGTCCCTGAAATCGTGTAGTCGCTCTTGTATTCGGCGTTTGTCGAAAGCGAAGAGATGAACTCATTCGCCGCTCCGGCAGCCGCGACGTAATGTCCGCCGGAGATGACGAGATCGTTCCCGTCGAACCTGACGCTTCCGGTGGCCTTGTCGCCGGAGAGTCCGAGGCGGATGTTGTACTCGCCCGGCTCGGTGACGATCGGGAGGTCGAAGCCGGTCAGCTCATAAACTGTCGCTTTCAGGCGCTTTGCCGCTGAGTTTATGTCGACGCAGTTGTTTTCGGGGAGAAGTATTGAGTATTCGCCTATGTTCCTGCCAGCCAGTTCTATCATTTTGTAGTCCTTTCTGTAGATGAATTCGCTGTTATCCGAAGCGCCGAAGATCGACGCCATGTTTTCTTTGAATTTATTAATCGCGAGCTTCATTGCGCTCTCGTCGACTCCGACCGCGACGATATTGCCGTCCTTTACGCTGTAAAGCCAGTCGTTGCCGCAGTTCTTACGGTAGGAGGTCAGACTGTCGAGCGCCTTTCCGCCCTCGCCGTAATCGACGCCGAGCCAGATACCAGCCGTTGAGCCGGTGTCTCTGTCGCTTATCGGCACGACAAATCCGGTCTTTTCGAGTATCAGCGCTTTCAGTTCATCAGCGAGCGCCTTCGTTTCGTCTGAAGCTTCCTTCGGGATGTAGATCGTGTAATCACCGGCGCTGACGCCGTTTATCGTCTCGCTCTCATATTCGCGGCGCGAGATGAACTCGAAATCAGACAGAGTCGCGGAGTCGACCGCCGGGAGAACGTTTTTCAGAAAATAGTCGGCGCCCGAAGCGACCGCGGATGGTGAGCCGCCGGTTATCACGATTTTGTTGTCCTTCATGCGGATGATGAAGTCATTCGTGTAGTTCCCGCGGTAGTTTGTGAGCTCCGCGAGCGCGTCAACTGATGCCTTGCGGTTTGTCTCTCCGATCAGGAATTCGACGTTGTCCTCGGGTATGTTCTCGTCACGCTTTACCCAGTCGGTTGAGATTGTTTCAAGTCCGAGCTTGTTTCTTATTTCAATCGTTGCGTCGACGACCGCTTTATCGCAGACGTCAGGACGGACTAGCGAGTATCCGGAGAAGAGCGCGAGCTGTTCGGCGGATGGTTCGGCGGATTCTATCTTCGTTTCATCCGGATTTTTTGTTTCCGAACAGGAAACGAGCATAAGCGCCGCGAGGATCAGTGTTATTGTAAATTTCTTCATTGTATCTCCTTGCCTGTATAAACGAGTGTCCATCACGCGTGCGGAGGCTTCTCTCTGATGATAGTATAACATATTTGCGCTCGTCTGTCAAGAGACAACACCTTTGTCACGCGAAACAAAAAAATTAACATCAGCATCCCTTTACAAAACCGGACCGGTGTGATATAATATATATGAGTACGATGTGCGGTGCGCGCTCGGTCAAATAAAAGTGAGTTCGTAACCATCCTCACTAAGGAAACGCCTGGCGTTTCCTTGAAACAAAACTACGGATAGGTCGCGTCAGCCTGCTTTGCTGAAGTGCGGCTTTTTTGTCCGTTTATGTCCCGCGGCTGCTTTCCGCGGGGGCAGAAAGGAATATTTTAATGAAAAAACAGAATATAAGATTTATCGCAACGGCGGGAATGATCGGCGCGCTTTATGTCGTTCTGACGCTGATTTCGGCCATGTTCGGGCTCTCGAGCGGGGTTATACAGGTGCGCATCTCCGAGATGCTGTGCGTCCTGCCGGTATACACGGCGGCGGCGATTCCTGGCGTCACGGTCGGGTGTCTGCTCGCGAACCTCATCGTCGGCGGGACCGTGTGGGACATCGTTTTCGGAACTCTCGCGACACTTATCGGCGCGGTTGCCGCGTATTTCATGCGGCACACGAAATATCTCGCGTTCATCCCGACTGTCGTCAGCAATATGATCATCATACCGACCGTGCTGATACTGTCCGGTCTCGGCGGGTGGAATATGTTCCCGTATTTCGCGCTGACGGTCGGACTCGGCGAGATCATCTCCTGCGGCGTCTTCGGCGATCTAATGGTGCTGTACTTTGAGCGCCATCCGTCGGTTGTGAAGACGCTTTTCGACAGCAGTCCGGTCAGAGCGGTTGAAAAAGCCTGAAACACTGATCACTCCGCACATAAATCAATAATAACGCTCCCCGGTTTGATGGTTGACCGGGGAGCGCGTTTTTTGATTGCTTTTCCGATATTTTCGTTTTATCAGTTACCGGCGCCGCTGAAGCCCTTGACGGCGTCGCTTATTGTCTTTTCCATGACAGTCCGCATGGACTCGAACTTCGAGGATATTGCGCGGTCGTTGTTCGTGAACATTTCCTTGAATACTCCGTCGCGGAGCTTGTCTCCCCAGACGGTGTCTCCGAGGTCGTACACGCGGTTGTTGAATATGATGTCGAGCATATCAGCCGATTCATTGTCTCTCGCGAATTTTGTTTTCAGAGCGACGTTGTAATACGCCTTGACCACCGTATCGGAGGACTCCGAAGCCATCGCCTCGAGGATGATCGACGCGAACTCGGGGTCTGCGGTCACGGGGACGCAGGTCAGCTCGCAGTTCTCAATTCTCGAGAGGTAGTTCGCTTGATTTTCGTCATACTTCGGGTAGGGAATGATTCCGAAGTCTGCGTCCATATTTCTCAGCGACTCTATGTAGAAGAACGTTATATCCATGAACAGCGCCTTGTTGTTCTGGAACATATTGATGAACTGGTCGTCGTAATTCGTCTCGGACGAATTTCTGAACCACGAGTTGCTGTCGTATGTGATGGCGAAAACTCGCTCGAAGACGTTCAGGAATTTCTCATCGGACGGCATTGTGAAGACCGGCTCGTCGGCCTCGTTGCGGTTGACCGAGAGCACTCCGGAGGCGATCCAGAACGCGGGGAGCACCGCCTTCGGCTGAGAAAGATAACCGTAAAGATCTTCCTCATCCATCACGGAATCTCCGTTCAGGTCCTTGCTGAACGTGTCGACTATCTTCGCGTATTCGTCGAGGGTCCATTTTCCGGAGTTCACGAGGGAATAGAGATCGCCGACGTTGTTGTCGTCCGCGAGCTTCTTGTTGAATACGAGGACGTGAGTGTAGTCATAGCTCGTCAGATTGTTCGCGCCTATCGGGAAGAAGCTCTTTCCGCACATTGAGACGCAGTCGTTGAGCTGTTTGTCCCAGTATGACTTCCCGAGATTGATATACGGCAGGTCGGCTATGCTGTAGAGCAGATTCTCCTGCGCGTACTCGAAGCCCGCCGAGCCGCGCGCGTTGATAATGTCGTAGGAATCATCGCCCGCGATTATCGAGTTCTTCGCCCTGTCCGTGTTCGTGTCGCCGTCCTCGGTGAATGTAAGATTGAAGCGGTCCTCGACCTTGCT
>URCP01000002.1 GCA_900546315.1 uncultured Eubacteriales bacterium | reverse complement strand
TATATTAACCTCCGTATTATAATCTGAGATTATTATAGCACATTTCTCTGGATTATGCAAGATCTAAATTTAACAATACAGTAGTGCTCATCGCGCGTCTTCAGCCATTTCAATCCACACTTCCCTCGCGGGGAGTGACGACGCTTCCCGGCAAGCCCCACAGCAAGCCCACGATTTCAATCCACACTCCCCTCGCGGGGAGTGACCGAACCAGAAAATATCAAAGAGCGTATGAAGCAGATTTCAATCCACACTCCCCTCGCGGGGAGTGACTAAAAGGAAGTGATATCTGTAATGTACTATAGTTATTTCAATCCACACTCCCCTCGCGGGGAGTGACAGCAATACCTCACAGTATCATGCAAATATTTCCACATGCTCATGTCGGTATTGCACAAATTATACCTTTCCCTTCACTCACCGTCCTTTCTCCCAACCTCTTCAACGCGTAAATTCCCGGTGCGAACCCATTGGCAATATCCTGTACACCTGTGGTTCGCACTTCATAGGATCAGCGGTTCATCGACACTTATCTCCCGCTTTACTCCGTAGTGCTCAACCTTATCCTTATAATTGTTCCCGAGTCGGTAGAACCTCAGACTGTCCTGCTCCGGAGCTATCTCTTTTTTCAGTCTGTCCCTCAGGAGTACAAACTGCGCTTCGTCGACAACACACTCAAACACAGAATTTTGCACTCTGACTCCATAATTCTGACATACTTTTGCGACTCGGCGAAGTCTTTTCTGCCCTCCGGCGTCTGTAAGCGACACATCATATGTCACAAGAATCAGCATCTTTTCTCCTCACTTCCAGAAAAACGGCGGATATGCGTCAAGGTCGCCTCTGAGCCATCTCGCGAAAAGCATCGCCTGACTATATGGCACAAGCCCCCACTGCATCTTCTCGCCGAGAAATGGATGCGTCATCATCTCCTGCTTCCGAGTCTGCCACGCGGTCAGATATTTCTTCCTCGCGTCATCCTTCAGAAACACCGCGCCGTTTTCTTTAGTATCGAAATCATCACCGTTCACCGCGCCGAGATTTATCTGTGACAAAACAAACCTATCCGCAAAAGCGGCTCTTAATTCTTCGAGAATGTCAAGCGCGAGCGAACATCTCCCGGGACGCTTCTTGTGCAGATATCCGACATAAGGGTCAAGTCCAACGCTCTCAAGCGCTCCGCAGATCTCATTTGTCAGAAGCGTGTATGTGAAGGACAGCAACGCGTTCACACGGTCAGTCGGCGGTCGTCTGTTCCGCTCGTCGAATCTGAAAGCGTCCTTATTTCTCAGGATCATCTGATCGAACACTCCGAAATACGCCTTAGCCGCAGATCCCTCAATTCCCATAAGTTCACCGTTATCCAACACCGATGGCACCTGTTCAAGGCACTTCTTATGCTGCTCTATCGCGTCCCGCAGCGCGTCCTCGTCAACTCTCTGCGGATGATCGCGCAGCGTCCGTTCGATGACCCAGCGGCAATTGTATATCTTCGCCTCGATGAAGGTCTTCGCTGCCTCAAGTGATCTCCCGTCGTCGACCGACAGTGTCATCTGTGCCTCACGGAGCAGCACATTCCCGTGAACCGGTCCGCATACCCGTGCGAGAAATCTTCCGTGATTGCTGAGAAAGCAGACCTCTATCCCGCGCTCGGCACAAGCTCCGAGCAGCGCCGGACTCACGCCCTTATATGAAAAACAAACTATTGATTGCAGGTTGATAAGCGGGATTCTGCCGATCACATCCTCTTCGCCGCAAATCACAACAGACTCGCCGTCAAGCCGCAGGTAAGCGTCAGGTATTGTGACATAGAGTGTATTGAGCAATTTTTTCATTTTTCGGCAAGCACCCCCTTCACATATTCCGACGCCGAACCGCGCTTTGACAGTCTGGGCTGGCAGATCTCGTACATCGAGCAGCTCCGGCAGAACTTCTGCGGTTTGACTTTGGGCGTATATCCGCGCTTCATGAGTGAATTCATCTCCTCAACGGCTTTTTCCACCTCGGATCTGAGCTCAGAAGTGATCTCATAGGTCTTTCGCGCGTGAAGCCCGCCGTAATATATGTCCGCGCGCGGAATATCGGTCACGAACATTTCCTCAAGGCAGATAACCTGCGCGCATAGCTGCCACAGATCAGCGTCGTCAGGCTTTCCGTGCTTGTATTCAACCGGATTCACGAGGTATTTTCCCTCGCGCCCATGTATTGATATACCGTTTTCATCGTCGCGGATTAGCTCGACCATATCACAGACGCCGGTAATTCCGAGCCGGTCAGACCTCACCGGCATTCCGCGCGAGAGGATGATTCTCCCGCGCTTTTCGGTAAATCCGTCGTCGTGCACCCTCTCGTGCATCAGATGCCCGGAGACAGTGAGCGCATTCTCGTCCCACTGCTGCTCAATATGAACGAGCGCCCAGCGCCTCCGGCAGAATCTGAAGTGCTTTATCCCTGAAATCTGTAAATAATCGTCAGTTGACAGCGACATCTTCATAAGCGAGTCCTGGAAGCTCTCCGACCGCTATATCGTAATCCTCAATGCTCCGCGGTGTGGTCACGCCCGGCTTCTTTTCGACATTCAGCAGCTTATGTACCTTCGCTGGCGAATACTGACCGATCTCGTTGTTATGTGTCCACCAGATGAGCTTCACGACCTCCATTGAGCCTGACGGGCGTGCCGCGGTCTCGTCGTTGACAAAGAGCGTGCGAAGAGCTTCTTTGAGCGTATCCGCGTCTTCGACAGTGAATCCGGTTTTCTCAGCCATTTTGACGTTTATCGAGCCGAAGGTCGTGTATACTCCGAAGTCCACGAAATATTTCGTTCCCATCGTGTCCTTGCCGCGCTTGTCTGGGTCGTCGCCAGTCTCGAGGTTTACCGACTTAGTGATCTGCATCATATTTATGTCGACCGGATCGGCACTCACAGCCATCTGCACACTGACCGGTCCGCGGATTCCGATTGATACCGAATCGGAATTCTCACCCTCGTCCTGATCCTCGTCGGACTTCTTCTTTGCCTTCTTGCTGTCCTTGAACGCGAACACCTGACCAAAGGCTCTGACGTCAAACCATTCCTTGCATGCCACTTTCGCGTAATTATCTCTGTTTCCTGACTTTGAGGCTTCCACGAGCTTCTCACAGCCGTCAGCTCTGTCTCTGAGTGAGCGGAAATCGTCGCCGCGGTTGTCGTCCGACTGAACGAAGATATTCCCGCCCATGTCGAGCACGCGATTTCTGATCTTGCGTTTCAGGCAGACATCCGATACCTCTCCGAAGCCGTCGATGTCGGTGCGCGGGCGGTTGCCGTCGAGCGGGTCGCCGTTCGGATTGCATTTTGTCGCGGTAAATACGAGCGCGAAGTCAATTTTGTTTCTGATATTCTCCATTTCAGTTCTCCTTCTTTTTGCTTAGCAAAACATATCGTTGGTTGTGATAACCTTCAATAAAGCGCGGCGAAAGGGGCGAGTTATCCCCCATAAGATCGTCGCCAAGCTCGATTATCGAGTCAATCATCCTCTTATACCACGCGCGTGATGCCGCGCTGAGCTTCCCGAAGTACGGCGACAGTTTCTGTTCGAGATTCTGCCATGTTGTCGCGGGACGCTGCTGCATCACAGTGAAGAGCCGTACCGCGTTTGTCATACGATCGCTGTCTGTCTCGTACAAAGCTCTTGACTCGATAATATCAGCGACCGCGGTCAGTCTCCCATAGAGATAGCTCCGGTCGGTCTCTTTTTCGTTTAATGCCACGTTATATTCCTCCTTTGTGTCCGCGCTTTTGAGCATGGCGAGTGTGACTCCCATGCAATCAATCCAATCCGTTCTCTGCCAGCTGCCGTTTCTATTCCTGAAGCTCTGCGGGTTCAGAACACGGTGATACGCCGTCATTGTATATCCGACCGGCGCGTGACGACCACCTGAAATACAGGCGAGCATATTCAGGTAGAAGTGCCTGACTTGTTTTGTGCCGGATTTTTCGTCTCGAACGTCACGTTTTGCTGACATCATCTCATCACGGCCGAATACCGCGTTACCGATTGCCTCAAGGCTCGGCGTGAGCATGCCGGTGCGCCGTTTTTTGTCATTGTCAAACCAGCTTATCCGCCAGAAGCAGTTTTCGTACCACCTTCCGAGCCGGTCGAGATATTCCCTGCCGCCGAGCTCCTCGTAATAATTTATCGACATTCTGCCGGGTGTCGCCGCCTCAAGTCCCATCAAAATGACATGGTTTGCCGGTTCATACGCCGGCTTTTTCTGATACCCCGCGAGTCTCGCGGAGATGAATTTCGAGTAATCCTCCGCCGTGTCAATCCTTGTCTCTGGTTCAATACCAAGAAATTCAAGGTCAGCATCCGGCTGAATGACGTCATAGCATTCCTTGCTCCACGCGACGAAATTAAGGCTGAATTTCCGGCAGCCCTGTCTGCCAATAAGCCATCTCAGAGTATTGTGCGCCTTTTCGGAGGTTTCATATCCGATCATGCACGCGTCTTCGGATGAAGTGAACCGCCCTCTGTACTGGAATACCCTCTGCGCGTCCTTGGATGAGATCAGCTTTGTGTTTCCGAACAGCTTAGGGTGCTTGTCAGCTATTGCAGTCACCTCGCCGCTCGCGCAGCAAAGCCCGAAGTTCCCCATAGAGTCGACCAGCCGCTTCGACCAGTTTTTCTGTACATCAGGCATATCGGCTATTCCGATATAATCATGTTCACTGCCGTCATAGATACGGAATTCGACCATACCCTTGTACAGCTTTTCAAGCGCGCTTTTTGACCCGAAATCCTTCTTGTAGGTTATGTGCCCGGCAGTTTTAAGATCGTTTGCAAGCGTTTTTCGCTCGAGATAGCCGAGCAGAAGTCCGAGTACTGACGGAGCGCCTTCCGCCTGACTACAATCACGCAGCGCGGCAATATAGCTTTCGAAATACGATTCAAACGAAAGCCCGATCATTTCTGACAAATCGCCGGCCATATACCTGAGCTCATCATAAAGCGGAAACGGTGTAGGCGGTCCGGTGCGTCCGGCGGCATCGGGCGATGACGGAATCCGCACCGTCTTCTTCTCATTCCTGACCGCGCCGCGGAAATTTCCGTCAGCGTCAAGAAGCACCGTAAAAAGCACATCTTTTGTGATAAATCCCACCGGGACTATGCGGTCACCGGTCTGTTCATACGCGCCGCCGTAGAAATTATCATAGGTCTCGCTCAATGACGCGAGCCAGCTCATCTTCCTCCACCTCCTCGTAAATCTTTCTCAGCGCTTCTTCCTCAAGCCCCGAAAACTCCTTGAAATTCTTCTTTCTCATCGGTCGTATGTCGCGGCAGAGCCGACGATCACACTCCGATGGCTTTATGAAGTCTATCACTCCGTCGGTCATCGTCGGACGCCAGAACCTGACGCCGAGCATATCGCGTCCCGTCTCATCCGGATAATCAAAGCCGTGCAGCATTAGTCCGAGATTTATGCTTCCGGTTTTGTCATACGCGCCTTCTCCCTCGCCGAAGCGGCAGGGCTCAACATATCCCTGACACTCGCGCGTACCGAGGAAAATATCGCGTCTGCCTCCGCGCTCTATCATGCGTTCGGCTATCTTGAAATGCTTGTCCTCGTTACGGTCGTTTTCATATTCCGGTCGGAACTCATTGAATATGAAATGCGCCTCTACCTGATAGCGCGGCGATTTCAGATAATTGTATACTGAAAGCGTGTTGCCGGAATCCGTGAAATTTATCGGTCGGATATGCTTTGACTCGGTGACGATCGGATTCAAAATCCGTACGCGGTCGATTATCCAGGTTATCGTCGGTTTCCAGTAGATGCTCTCGGTTATGCCCTTCAGTGCTTGATAGGTCGGGACAGAAAGAGTGGATTTTTCTCCGCCGACGCGTGTTGATGGGTCTGTGAACAGCGCGTATCTGCCGTAGAGCAGATATGACACCCTGTTGGGATATTTCATTTTTTCTCCTCCATTTTCAGAATCCAAGAAAGCTCATTTCGCCCGCTGCCGTCATAATTCCGGTCTCATCGTCATACCATCCGTCGCGAAGCGCGTACAGACCGACATTCTCAAGGTATATCAGTGCCTTCTGTTCTCTGAGATAGTTGAACATTCCGCTGTAAATCGACACGCTGTACTGTGCCGCTTCACGCAGCAGAAGTTTTGTCTTGTCGTAGGATAATTCGCCGCAGAGCTCCGCGAGTATCTCCGCTCCGCGCCCTTCAGGCACAAGAACTCCGCGAGTCAGACTGTCGATCACATGGAAATTCTCGCCCGCCGTCCGGAAAGCGGAGTTCAAAGCAAATTCATTTTTTGCAGAGTTCCTTCTGAAACCTGTGCTGAGCAGATCGAAAATCGTCGTCTCAGAGTTTATCGCAGACAGCGGGAATTTAACAAGCTTCTTGAAATCTCCTATTCGCTTGTCAGAGAATTTCGAGATCATTTCAGGAAGCTTGTCTCTCTCTCGCTCAAAATATATGTTTATATTCTCAAGCGAACCGATATTTTCTTCATCAACCAGAAGTCCGCGTGTTATCTCGGCGGCGGCTTTTATCTCCGGGAGATTTCTTAAATTTTCATCGAGCTGCCAGACGAAGACCTCTCCGCGTTCACTTTCACCGTTCCGGTTGCAGCGACCAGCCGCCTGCAATATGCTCCCGAGTCCGGCGAGACTTCTTACGACGCATGGAAAACTGATGTTTATTCCGGCTTCAATTAGTGAAGTCGAGACACAGAAGAACGGCTTCGATTTGTCGCGGGATTTTATCCGGTCGATAAGCCGCAGACGGTGTTCCGGGTACATTCCGGTGCTCAGATGAACGCTCGTGACACGGTCTTTCATTAACTCGTAGAGCTTTCTTGCCATCGGCTTTGTGTTGACTATCATCAGCAACGAACCATACTTTCCGATAAGTCCGGAAAGCCGTTCGGCGGCGTCTTCTGCTGAGAGCATTTTTTGTGTCTCGTCATGGATATTCACCCGCTTCATTGAAGAAAACAACCGCTCAACATCGCCTGTTATCTCCTCCGGCTTGTTATCGAGGTCTGTTACAGGCTGAGTCGCTGTGCACAGAACCACAGTGCAGCCGCAGAACTCCATTAAAAAGTCGACCGCGCACTCGAATAAAACCCGGCAGGTTATCGGCAGTGCCTGCACCTCGTCGAATATCAGAACCGATCCGATCAGCGCCGACATTCTACGTGCATCGGTGTTGCTCTTTCCATAGATTGAGTCCATGAAGCGTACCATAGAAGTCAGGACAAGATCAGCGTCCCAGCGCTCGGTGAGTCTGGTATATTCCTCAAATCCATCGGAATCATCGGCGTCGAATATCACGTTCGAGTGGTTCTCAAGAATATCTATAGTATTTCCGAGCGCGTCGCGGATGTCCCGCGCATTCTGGTCGAGTATCGTGTTGAACGGAATGACATAAAAAATACGATTGACATTTTTGTGTGAAACCGCGCGTTCGAGCGCGAATCTGAGACTCGAAAAAGTCTTTCCGCCGCCAGTCGGGACAGTCAGACGGAAGACATTGCCGTCCTTTTTGGCCGCGGTAAAGCACTCATCCGAGATCTTTTTTCTGATTCGGTCTATCTCATTTGCACACGGGAATCCCGCGAGCTTATTGTCAAGTGCTGCGAGCGCCGCGCTCCAGTCAGGATCATTGCGTGCGGCAAAGGGATCAGCAGAATATTCAAAGCAGGCGCTGTCAAACCTGTCCGAATCAACCAGCGCGCTCAGTATGAGTCTCGCGAGCAGGCTTATCATGATAAACTTCCGATCACTGCGGAAGTTCACCGCGAGCTTTCCGAAAAATGCTGAAAACTCTTTGACCGCTTCGTTAAAAAGCTGGTCGAGCTCATCAGTCCCCACCGTCCCGGCGATAAAATTGTCAACGGCTTCGTCATATCCGAGCGCGTGCTTGTCTTGCCCGAGGGCGTTTTTCAGAAGCTCCTCGCCGTTCTGGGCGATAACATCCATAAGTCCGCCGTGATGACCGTAAATGACCATGGCGATGATCTGCGCCGCGAGCTTTTCGACAGGTGACTTTGCTTTAAGATACCAGCGCTCATAAACAAAAATCGCGCCGGAAGGCGCGTGGTGGATTTCTCCGCGCCTGTACTCATCAGGAGCATGTATATAAGCATTGAAACGTTCAGTCCCCTTACCAAGGTCATGCAGAAGTCCGGTAAGATACCCTGTGTAACGGAATCTGACAGCGGCAAGACGGAATCCGGTAAGCTCTGCCGTGTGACGACTGTGATCTGTAAGAGATTGCTCGCATTGGGTTTGTTTATTAAAGTGTGCTGTCATTTTCGAATATTCTTTCAACAGTTTTTATGTCTATATTATAACACTATTTATGAAGTTTGTCAATAGTGACCTTGAATAGCGCTCAGATTTTGTCATCATTACCAATTTCAGATATCTGAAATTGTCGGAAACGCCGAACGCACAATATATAAATATTCAGAAACAGTGAGAGATACGGTTTTATCAAATCCTTGTGCGCACTTATGAAAAACACTTCTTCGTCTTTCGAACAAGCATCGGATATGCTCGGTATCCCTGCCTCCGAGCGTTGTTTATGCTAAAAGAAAACCACCGAAAAAGGTCACGAAAAATACATAAGGCAAAACGCCGGAACACCTTGCCAACTCATGGGAAATATGCCACAATTAGTCAAGACATCAAAGCTGAGGACTAAGGAGGCAGGAAAGGTGATCAAAATAGCAAAAAGAATGTGTATAAAAAATGTACGAGGATGGAAAAAGGTTGACATGGTCAATGAATAATAAAACGGCGCTGGCAAAATAAGGCTATGTTTCAGCCGTATTTTGTCAGTCGCTGTTTTTATTTGTTTTCGACGGGGATTATTAAAGTCAGATAAGTATCATCGCGAATATCCCGCAGACCGAGAGCGCGACCGAAATGAGCTCGCGGTGAGTCGGTTTCTTGTCGGTAAAGAAGCACAACAGAGTCGAGACCGCCATGACTCCGCCGGTCACGAGCGGATACTGCGCGGACGCCGGAACGTGCGCGAGCGCGATCAGAAGAATCAGGTTGCCAGCGTAGCTCAGCGTTCCGCAGATGCCCATTGCCCCCGCCGCGGCTCTGTCCGGTTTCTTGTACTCACCTTTCACAAAGAGCAGAGCCGCCACCGAGATAACGGCGGAAACCGCCGCGCAGAGCAGCATATATCCGTACTCGTCCGCCTTTTCGAACGGCGCGGACTGATAGAGCTTCGATATGACGCCGCTCATTCCGTTCAGCACGAATACGCCTATATAGTATCCGACGCCCGCCTTTCCCTCGCCGGGTTTAATGGTGACTGCGAGCGCCGCCGTGATGAGCGCCGCAGACAGCAGCTTCCCGAAGCTCATTCCCTCATCAAAGAAGCAGACTCCGAGAATGAACGGCAGAACCATGCCGCCGAGCATTGAAAAGACCGAATAGAGCGAAAGATTTATCCGTCCGAGCGATTTCAGACTGCATATTGTGTAGGCGATCGAGTTGCACGCGGACAGAGTCGCCATCAGAAGCGTGAACAGGCTCACGCCGCCGAACGTCACACCACCGTTTCGTATCATCGAAACGGCGGATATGACGATGAGACCGCAGACATTGCTTCCGATCTGGAATATCAGAGCGGCGCGCGCGCCGCTCCCCGTGTGCTTCGCGAATTTCTGGCTCACAAGAAACTGAAAGCCGAACATGACCACCGCGGTCATTATAAGTGCGTAGTAAATAGTATTTTCCTCCGGATGCCTCTCGGAACATTGTCAGTCCTCAAGGTAGAATATCATCGACTTGTCGATGAGCGTATTCACCGACTGCTCGTATTTGTTGTAGAGCGATGTTATGGTCATCGTCTTGTTCGCCATCAAATCGGCTCCCGGGTTCGCCAGGCTGCCGCCGAACTGCTCGCTGTTGTAGTATCCTAAGTCGAATGTTGCTCCATCCTTTACAATCTCAAGCATTTCTATTGACATCTCGTCTCTCATATACTTTTTCTGGAGTGTGACGTCGTAATAAGCCGGGATTATATACTTCTGACCGAGATATGCCATCGTCTCAAGCACGACGCCTGTGCGGGAGGAGTCAGAGACGGTCACCGGCACAACCCAGAGACTCTGACCTGCGTCGACGAACGAGTAGTACTTTTCGACGTTTTCGTCATACTTCGGGAACGGAACGAATCCGTAATCGACATCCGCGTCGCGGAAATGCCCCTCAATCATACTGCGTATGTTTGTGTCCGCCATGCCAACCCGCCCGGAACAGAACGCGCGCAGATAGTCGTCGCCCATTGGCTGTAAGTGGCAGCACTCTGAGCTTCTTACGAGCGCCGTATACCTGTCGTATATATCGACGACTTTTTCGTTGTAGAACGAAAGCCTCGGATACCCTTCGGAGTCGGTCGTGACGACACGGCTGCCGGTACTGTAGAGCGCCTCGACGCCGCCCATCCACATATGCGCGCCGTAGCCGAAGAGATCGTCGGCGATATCCATCTTCCCGTCCACGTTCAGATCCTGTCCGATGCTTCGCGCGTATGTCTCAAACTTATCATACACCCACGTGCCGTCGAGCACCATCTCATACGGGTACTCAAGCCCGTAGTCATCGAAAAGCTTCTTATTGAATACCACACCGAACGAGGAATCAAGCGTCGCGTATGAGATATCGCCTGAAACGCCGTACAGCTTTTCGTTTATCGAGAGACTGTCGGCGATGTCCTCATTCCACCAGCTCTTGTCGAGGTCGATATATGGGACGTCGAATATATTCATAACAGCCTTGTTCTGCGCGTAAACAAAGCTTAACCGTCCGCAGGTCGATATCGCGTCATATTCATCCTCACCGGCGAGGATCGGACTCAATCCGTCTGTCTCGTAGTCGCTGCTGCTGACGATGAAATCGAACTTCATCCCGAGCTTATCCTCGACCTCTCTGTTGCGCTTATGGATTGAATCCGATAGTATATCTCCGTTGGCTTCCTCCGCGTATACCTCGTCGAGGCGCATTCCTGGTCGGGTCAGTATACGGAAGGTGTACCCTTCGTAGTTCGTGTTTTCCGGTATTTCCGGTTTTTCTGCCGCTTCAGTCGTGACTTCATCTGTCGTGTCATTGTTTGTTTCGGCTGTCTCTGTGTCGCTGATTGTGCCGCCGCAGGAGCTCAGTGTGAGCAGGGAGATAAGAATGGCGGCATACAGTCTGTTCTTCCGCGGTTTCATATTAATGGTTCTCCTTTCGGGTATATCAGTCTTCGGAATGTGTCTCAAGCCACTTCGCGCGGTTCGCTGCCGCTTCCTCCGCCGGAACCGGTCTCTCCGGGTAGGATGAGCAGGGCAGGACCTGATCTCCGGCGACGGCGGCGTTTGTGCAGGCGTTGTCGTGTCTCCACTCGTCGCGCTGCGCGGGGTCTCTCAGATCCGGAACCTTCATCGGTTTGTTCCCGGTGAGGATCGACCTGAACGCGAGTATTCCGCAGATTCCCATGTCGACCGCCTGATATACGTCGATCGCCCATTTTCCGTCCGGTCTGCCGAGTATCTTCTCGATGAAGAAGTGCGTCGGGTAGAAGTCGCTTCCGCCGTGCGACGCCATGCCGCTGTTCTTCGCGAGGTCGGGGGAGACGAACTTCTCCGGCTCGTAATACGTGTTCTCGCCCTGACAGGTCTGAGGACCCTCCTTGTACAGGCGGACATTGTTCCCTGATGTGCCAAGATATCCCTTCGTCGCGTAGACCTTGTAATCGGTGTGAGCCGGTTCGAGCTTCAGCGGACCGTGAATGCTCTTGACAATCGCGCCGTTGTCGAGCGTCACCATCTCGATGCCGGACGCGTGCCCTCCCGCGTGACCGAGGTGATAGAATTCCTCGATCGGCGGGTTCTCGAAGCCGACGACCTGCACCGGACGGCGACCGGTTATAGTCATGATCGGACCGAGCGAGTGCGTGCAGTAGAAGGTCGGGCAAAGGTGATTTCTCCAGTGGTTCGGGTCGCCATACGTGATGTCGAGCCAGCAGGACGCGCAGTCATGCACATACTCGCACTCCGCGTAAGTGACGTCTCCGATTTCGCCCTCGCGGTATTTTCTCCACATCTCGAAGGTCAGGTCCATATAGCAGTAGTTTTCCGCGTAGGTATAGACGAGCCCGGTCTCCTCGACCGTTTCGATCAGTTCGACGGCTTGCGCCATAGTCTCGCTCGGGAGCACCTCGCTCATGACGTGCTTTCCGGCGCGGAGGCAGCGGATGGCGAAGGTCGCGTGCTCTGTCGCGTAGTTCGCGAGGACGACCGCGTCCATGTCATACGCGAGAAAATCGTCGAAATTGTTGAAGACGCGGATATTAAGCCCCGCCGCCTCCGCTTCCGCCTTTGCCTTGTCGAGCAGCGGCTGATATTTGTCGCAGACCGCGACGAGCTCCGCATCCGGGTGATGCAGCAGCACCTGTATCATCGAACTTCCGCGATAACCGCCGAAGACGCCTATTCTGAGTTTTTCAGACATGATGTGTTTTCTCCTTTTTGTTTTTTTGAGGATTGACTTTTCAGTCGAAGTGTGCTATAATCGATTATGGATATATTATACCAGAGTGTTTCGTTTTTGTTAATGTGCTGAATAGCCAAAAACGCCATATGATTTTTGGTCATAATCCCGATAACGCAAGAAGGAGGACTTCAGCGTATGCAAACGTCAGACAACCGATATGATGAGACGGCTCTCGCGCGGCTTGCTTCTGAGCTTGATGTCAGCCGCTCTACCGTTTCGAAGGTTCTCCGCCACTGTTTCGGGGTCAACACCGAGACAAGGCAGCGGGTTCTTCGCGCGGCAAAGGGCATAAACGAGCTCCGCCCGACCGGGACCTGCTCGGTATACTGCATAATCCCGGATATGCCGTCGTTTTTCTGGCAGGAGATGTGGCGCGGGATCGGCGACGCGATCACGAGACACGGTCCCGGAGCGGAATCTGTCGTGAAATGCAACGCCTACTCGCGTCTGCACGATGAGGAGACTGTTCTGTCCTACCTCGACGAGGCCGAATATATGGACGCGCGCTGCGTGATCATCGCCGCCGCCGCGACGGACGCCGTGAAGAAGCGCGTCTCGGCGCTTTGCGCGGACACGTCGCGGTTCGTCATCCTGCTCTCGGAGTACGCCGATATACAAAACGCGTTTTACGTCGGCGCGGACTCATACGGCGACGGACGGAGGATGGCGGAGCACGCGATGAAATATATAAGAAACCTCGCGTATCGCCCCGATATTTTCATGCTGTCGCTTGGGTCGAACTTCAACATATCGGAGAGAATAAACGGATTCCGCGACGCTATGAGCGGTTACAGCCCGGTAACGCTTCCGCTTGACCCTGAGAGAATGTATTCGCCGAAGACATTGCCGTCATATCTGGCGTCACTCATGACCGATGTTGTTCCGGGCGATCGGGAATCGCTTCTGTATGTTCCGATGGGTCTTCCGGCTCTTTCGCTCGCGCTGAAGAAATCCGGGCTCGGAGACAAGGTCAGATGCTTCTGCCACGATATACGACCGGAGCAGGGACAGTGGACTCCGGACGGCACCATCGCGTACCGCTGCACGCAGGATATATACAATCAGGGATTCACGGCGGTCGATCTCGCTTTCGGGTATCTGAAAAACCGGGTATATCCGGACAATAAGCGAGTAATCGTTGAGTCGGTCTTCTCGTGACCCGGAAATGCGGATAAATACCCGAAATATTGAATTATTCATAATTAGATGATATAATAAGAATGGATAAGATGCAGCCGCGTGAAGCGGTTGTGACACCATCAGTTAGCTTAAGCTAACCTCGACTTTCATATATGGAGGAGATACGATGTCTTTTATCGACAACACACGCAACCCGACCGGCTCCGGCGGAAAGATCATGGTCGCCGCGATGAATATCGGGCACAGATTCCTCGCCGGGTGGGGACTGGGATTTCTCGATATAAACGACGGCGCGTCGATACTTGACTGCGGCTGCGGCGGGGGCGCGAACATAAAGAAGCTGCTTGGCATGAACAAAAGCGGGCGGGTGAACGGGGTGGACTACTCTGAGGTCAGTGTCGCGAAGGCCCGGGCGGTGAACCGCGCGGAGATCGCGGGCGGGCGCTGTGAGATAGTCCGCGCGAGCGTCATTGAGCTGCCATTCACTGACGCGGCATATGACATTGTCACGGCGTTTGAGACCGTGTACTTCTGGCCTGACCTCTGGAAGAGCTTCGGGGAAATAAGGCGGGTACTCAGGAATGGCGGAACGTTTCTCATCTGCAACGAGTGCGGGGACCGCGTCAAGGGTAAGAAGTGGACAGATAAGATCACGGGCATGACAATATATGACGGGAACGAACTGAAAAACACGCTTGAGGAAACCGGTTTCCGCGACATACAGATACATGAGAACGGGCGCGGCTGGCTCTGCGTCACGGCGCGAAAATAAAATCTTTAAGAAAGAAGGCATATATATGAGTATTGCGGCAGCGCTGCTTCGCGGCGCATACAAGGCTCTCGGCACGAAAAAATTGTTCGCGCTTCCGGAGGACGAGCTTCTGCGGGTGATCGAAAAGCAGAACAGGAACCGCGGGTTCTTCATGCCGACAGATCACAAGGCACACTATGAAAAACGGGTGATAAACGGTTTCCCGTGCCTGATAGCCCGAGAAAAGCCCGAACCGGCAAAACGCGCGATACTGTTCTTTTTCGGCGGCGGGATGATGATCGGTCCGGACAAAGGTGATATCGGGGTCATACGGAAACTGTGCCTTGAGACCGGCTCGGATGTCTGGTTCCCGTGCTATCCGCTCTGCACCGATCACTGCATCACCGAGACATACGACATGGTCTTTGAGTGCTACCGGCAGATGGTCGGAATATATGGCGGCGGAAACGTCAGTACCTGCGGCTTTTCGTCAGGCGGCGCGCTCGCACTCGGCATCGCGGCGCACAACAGCGCGCTCGGATCTCCGCTCCCGCAGCCGAGGCATATCGTCGCGGTGTCTCCCGGCGAGGTGCCGTGGAACGACGAGGAAAAGGCCCGTATGAAAGCGCTCAACGAAACCGATCCCGCAATTGACTACGCTTTCATGGTGAGTGTCGAAAAATTCATGCGTCACGGCAGTGAAAATGTTCCGGATTACATGATATCCGGCTCGCGCGGGGATTTTTCCGGCGTCTGGGATATACATTTTGTCTACAGCTCGGACGAGGTGCTCTATGGTGCGTTCCCGGACTTTGCCGCCGCCTGTGAGCGTTCAGGTGTGCCGTACACGGTCACTGCGAGACCGGGGATGGTTCACTGCTACTGTATGCTGCCGTATTTCCGTGAGGCGAAGGAAGATTTTTCGAGGATCGTCGAAATACTTGGAAGAGAATAAGGGAGAAGATTATGCTTCTTATACATTTATTGCTTGAGGGTATACTGCTCGGCATATTGCTGGTTCTTGCCTGCACGTTCGGTATACGAGGCGGCGCCGTCGGGATGGTTCATCTGTATCACAAGGATGTTCAGGAGCGCTGCGTCGAGCTTGGGCTGACGACCGAAAAGAACATACGCCGGCGCGCACTTCTTATGAAGCTTTGCGCGGTAGTGTATCTGGCTGTCCTGATTCCCTGCGTTCTTGTCGTGAACGGTGCGCGCGGTTTTTTTGAAATGTTCTGGCAGATGACCGTGATTCTGCTGATCGTCAACCTGATCGACCGATTATTCATAGACGATTTCTGGGTCGGGCACACAAAGGCGTGGATCATTCCCGGAACTGAGGATATGATGCCGTACATAAGCTCCCGCGACAAAGTCTTCAAGTGGGTTGGCGGAATCGTATGCTCTCCGATAGCGGCGGCGATTCTCGCCGGGATAATGACCCTTTTCGGGTTCTGAAGATAAGGAAAAGGAGTAATAACGGATATGCTGTTTGAAACATATGGCAATGTATCGTCTCCGGCGATACTGTTCTTCCACGCGATGGGTGTGACCGGGGCGAGCAGTGCGCCTGTCGCTAAATGTCTCGCTGAAAGGTACTTCTGCATCCTTCCGACCTCCACCGTTTACTGTGAAGGGCAGAAATATCTCGGCAAGGAGGATGAGGTCAGGCAGATTGAGAATTTTCTGCGTGAAAAAGACGTGAAGCGGCTCGCGCTAGTTGTCGCGTCCTCAATCGGCGCGGATCTCGCGATGGCGTTTCTGACAGGATCCGGAATACCGGTGGATCACGTCTTCTTCGACGGAGGACAGTTCGCGCGGATTGGTCTGGTGACTAGAAGAATTATGGCGCCTTTTCTGTACCTCGCGATAAAGAGCCTTTACCTGTCAAAAGGCGGGACTCTGAAAAAAATAATGTGGTGTGATGACGAGTCGATCAAACCGTATTTCATCGCAGCGGGGAAGGCGCTGAGATACGGGAATCTGCGCCGTCAGCTTGCCGACAGCCTTGAGGACAAGCCATTCCCGCCGCTGTCCGCCGAGCTCCAGCGCCGGACGTTCTTTGAGTTCGGAAACGCGGAGGAGCATTTCAAGTACCGTCCGGATGTCATGAAAGCGTACCCGGACGGGAACTTCCCGGTCTTTGACGGATATAACCATATGCAGTATCAGATACGCGCCCCGAAGGGATTCGCGGAAATGCTCGCGGTCGTCATCGAAACAGGCGCCATGCCGGAGCTGCCGTTCCTGCTGTCTGACACAAAATGAAAGGACTTTGAAAACCAACTATGAAATATCATATAGAAAAGAACACGGTTCAGGAAACACTCGTCATACCGCTCTACGGTCGAAAGATGTGCTCCGGGCTGTTTCCGTCTCTGTTCCGTGACGAGACGGCAATCCGTCTGATCGACGAGATTGACTACGATTTTTCCGGCCTCGCGGAAAAAGCTGGTAGCGCGATGCAGCGCTTCGGCTTTCTCGAGGTCGCGATGCGGCAGAATGACCTCGCGTATGAGGTCAGAGAGTATCTGAGGGAACATCCGGAGGCTGCGGTGGTTAACCTCGGCTGCGGGCTCGACGACACCGGGCGGCGCTGTGACAACGGACAATGTCATATGTACAATCTTGACTTTCCGGACGTGATAAGCGTGCGGAAAGAGCTGCTTCCGGCGGGCGAGAGGGAGGAAAATATTGCCTGCGACCTTAACGACACGTCGTGGTTTGACAAGATCGACAGCAGCGGCGGAACAATCTTCCTTGCCGCCGGGGTGTTCTACTATTTCCTGAACGAACAGGTGAAAAAGCTCGTTCGGGCAATGTCGGAGGCTTTTCCGGGAGGACGTCTCGTCTTTGACGCCGCGAACAAGTCAGCGGTTAAGCTGATGCTTAAGACGTGGATAAAGGATGCCGAGATACAGGATGTCGGAGCGTATTTCGCGGTCTCCGACGCTGTACGCGAGATATCACAGTGGAGCCACGGCATACGAGTGTCCTCGCGCGGGTATATGCTCGGGTACAACGATCTGAGAGACCCGTCGGTCAGCGGATTTTTCCGGTTTCTGGCGAAGGTTGGGGACGGGGTTATGAAGATGCGGATTGTACGTGTGGAGTTTGGGGACGGTAATTGAATACAGCGTTTTGACGTCAAAAAGACCGCCACGCCGTGACGGTCTTTTAATTATCATTCGGTTTCGGTTACTGCCTTTATAAGCTTGTCGATATCATTATTGATTGACTTTCTCTTCTTCTCAACTTTCGAGGCAATATTGAGGTCTTCCTTTTTGCACATCTCGAGGATTTCGCTTCCGAATCTGCCGAAATCGAATATTCCGCCGAGGTCATATGTCACCGTGCCGAACAGTGTGTCAAGCATCTTCACCGACTCGTCGTCCCTCGCGACCTTGCCCTGAAGCAGGACATCATAGAACTGCGGGCGGATGTCCGTATAGCCGAGATACGCGTAGTATTCCATGAACGCGCCGGTGTTCTCGAGGTCGTCGTTCGTCACCGGAACCGCGCAGACGCTCAGGAAGTTCGAGCTTGCCGACGAGATATACTCAGTCTGCGTCTCGTCATACTTCGGGTAGGGGATGATTCCGAAATCGTCCTTCATATCGCGCAGGAGAGAAGCGTAATACACGCCGCCGAGACAGAACAGCGCCTGACTGTTCGTGAAGATATCCGTCTCGCCCGCAAAGCCCTGACGCGTGTGCCAGTCGTAGGCGATATCGTCGTTGTAGAGCTTCGTGAATATTTCAAGATATCTCGAAATGTTTTCGCCCTTGTCGAACGAGAACTCCGGCAGGTCCTCGTTGTTCTTCTCGGCGATCTTTATGCCGACGCTCATGCAGATCGGGGTTGAGCTGTCGCCTATATATCCGATGCCGTATCTGTCTTTCTCGTCGCGCTTGTCGTTCCCGTCGAGGTCAGCCGACACGGTCTCAGCCATTGTGAAGAGCTTGTCATAGGTCCACGTACCGTCCGCGACGAGCTTGTTCGGGTCGTCGAGGTTGTAGTCGTCTATCATCTTTTTGTTGAAGAACACGCACCAGATGCTCTTCTCGTCGTTCATCGTGATGTCACTGCATATAGCGTAAGCCTTGCCGCCGACGGACAGCGAGTCGAGAGAATTCTGATCCCACCACGGCTGTGTGTGGTCGGTATTCGGTATGTCGGAGATATCCATGACAAGTCCGTTTGTTATCGCAGACAAATAGTTGTAGGTACGGATGATCGCGATGTCATACGACTGGTCAGCCGCCATGACCGACTGCTTTAGCTGATTATGAGCGGCGATTGTGTCACCAACTTCGAGAAATGAGACTTTGCAGTTATACTGCTTCTCAACCTTTACATTCCGGTTGTATATGGCGTCGTTCAGAGAATCACCGGTCAGCTCCTCCGCCATTATATCGTTGATCGAGAGAGGATCGAAGCTCGCCCAGCCCTCGGCGAAAATGGTGAATTCCTTCCCGTCCATGTCCATTTCCGGGAAGGACGGACCGGTCGATTCCTCTGCGCTCCCGGATTCGGTGTCGGTCTGCGTGTCTGTCGTGTCGTTTGTCGTTCCGCTGTCGTTCCCGCAGGAGGCCATGAGATTCCCCGCAATCAGCATCGCGAGGAGAAGTGATATGAGTCTTTCTTTTTCATGCCGGAATACCTCTCTTTATTATTTATTTGTCAATACAGATTTGTCGGAGCCATCTCGGAAACTGTCGTCTCGCCGAATACCGCGCCGTCGGATATCGCGTACACTTTCACCGCGGTTTCCGGCTTTGACGGGTAAACGCGCCGTACAATCGCCTGCCGCTCGTTCGCGTAAACCTCGACGACCGACTTATCGACGAAGATATCAAGGTCGAGCGTCTCGCCGTCCGCGAGAGAGAACGGCGCCTCTTCCTTTGCCTTCCAACCGTCGCAGCCGCTCTCCGTCGCGTTGAACACGAGCTTTCCGGTTGTTCTGTCATAATAAATGTCGGTGTGCTCGCCGGTCTCTCCGGAGCATCTGACCGAAAATCCCGCCCTGTCTGCGCCGCTCATCAATATGCGGCACTTCAGTCTGAACGATTCGCCGTTCTTCACCGGAATTTCCGTCTTACCTGTGATCTTCATCGGGGCGACAGTCTGAGCGTTGTATCCGAGCCTGTCAAGCTCCTCTGCCGGAGCCATGCGCAGTTCGCCGTCTTCGAGCCAGAAAACTCTCGGGAAACTGTAGACACCCGTCCAGCCGTACTTTTCGAAATCGTCGCACGGATTGTCCCTTAGCCAGTACCACGCGATCTGCCGGTTTTTATCGTCAATCAGAGCCTCCGGAGCGAAACACGTGCTGTCGACCCATGAGAATCTGCCGTGCTTTTCCGGAATAAACTTTTCGCCGTCGAGCTTTCCCGTGTAGTACTGCGCGCCGCGGTTGTGCGCTATGAAAAGCTGGAACCATGTGTCGGTCAGGCGTCCGCCGCACTTTCTGTCCGGGAGCGGAAGGAAACTCGGGCACATGTCGTCCTCGCTCGCGTCCGGCCACTCCGGGTTCGTGCGCGGGTTGTCGTAGAAGCGGCGCACGAAGGTCCAGTGTACCATGTCGTCAGAGCGGAACAGGTCGGTGTGGTCGCCCTTGTACTTCTCCTCGCTGTCCGGAGCCCTGCCGTAGGAGTTGAGGATGATGAGGTTTCCGGTCTGCATATAGTAGTGACCATTCATTTTCCAGATGTTGCTCGGGTCGGCGGCGGCTATGTGTTCGATTTCGCCGTCGATCTCGATATCGACGGTTCCCCACGGGTCCTGACAGCCGTTTATCGCTATCGGCTCTATGCGCTCCCAGTAGTCATACGGCGGCTTTGAGCGGGCTATGGCTATTCCGCCGTTGTCGCTACCGTCCTTCGCGGCGAACTTCCAAAAGGTCAGGTAAGCCGTGCCGTCGTCGTCGAGGAAAGCCCCGCCGCTGAAGCAACCCTCATCCCCGTTCACACCGGTCAGCGCGTCCGGATGCGCCCGCCAGTGGAGCAGGTCGGTCGAGGATATGTGTCCCCAGCAGAAATCCTCCCTTGTGTGATTCCTGTAGAGATACATCAGATGGTATCTTCCGTCGGCGAAGAAGGCGCCGTTCGGGTCGCCCGGTCTTCCGTCCCCGGACAGTATCGCGAAGTGGTATCCGGGTCTGTACGGGTCGCGGAGCATATGGAAGCGGTACTCCGCCGTGTTTTCGCTCTTTTCTTTCATAATAAATCCCCCATGTCAAGTCGTTTCGATCTTGGTGTACTTTCCGTACTCTTCCAGCACATCGGGACGAATGCCGCCGTCGGTCAGGATGAGGTCGATCTCGGAGAGGTCCGCCGCCTTTTCCATAGCGCGCTTGCCGAACTTCGAGTGGTCGGCGACGACGAGTCTGAAATCCGACGCCTCGATGATCTTCCTTTGCAGAGCCGTGTGCATCGGGTATGGATTGGTCAGTCCCATGTCGACCGATATCCCGCTCGCGCCGATGACGCAGATATCCGCCTTCACGCGCGAGACGAATTCCTCCGCCTGCCGTCCGACAAACCCCTTCGAGTCCGGAAAATAGTACCCGCCCGAGCAGTACATCACCGTGCCGGGATACGCCGAGACTATAGCCGCGATCTCGATGTTGGTCGTGTAGAACGTCAGTCCCGGTATGCCGGAGAGAAATTTCGCGGTTTCGATAGCTGTGGTGCTGTTGTCGAAGAGTATGGTCTGACCGGGCTTTATGTGTCCGGCGGCGAGCCTGCCGATCTCGCGCTTCTCGTTCTGATACATACCGCCGCCTCTGTCGGGCTTCTCGATGAAGACCGCCGCCCCGCGCTTCTTTACGATCGTTTTTTGGAATTCATCAAAACGCGCAATACGGTGCCGCTGTGCATATACTATTTGTTTATGTTACCACCACAGATAATCCGGCGCCGTTTTTAATCTATAAAATTCCAGTCATAATACGTCGCACACAGGTGATAATAATATCAGAGCCGGGCGGAAACGTCGAGGCTCTGATAAACAGACCGGATCCGCCCGGCGGAATACCATCGGGAAGCGATCCTGTCGATAATATAGATATTTTGTAAAAGGAGAAAACAACATGTCTACCAACAAGATCGTTGTCCCCGAAGCAAAGGCTGCCCTCGAGCAGTTCAAGATGGAGGCCGCAAACGAGGAAGGTGTATCTCCTGCATATTAAAATTCATTTCTCCCACAATATAAACTGTATACATACCACACCACATACTTCAGAAAAGCACCTCCCCGAGGTGCTTTTCTGTCGTGAACTGAAGAGGATGGAAACAGATCATATCCGACCGCGGACGATATTACCGTTACACGGACAATTTTACGCTTGAATTGTTTGGTTGTATATGCTATAATTGATATAGTGGAATTGGAATTTATGAAATATTCTTACCAATTTTACATGGATCTGACCTGTCTGACGTTTTGTTTTCTATTTCTGTAAGGTGCTCCATACGATATGTGTATGCCGGCATCCCGACTTTTGTCTTGAAGACTCTCCTGAAGTAACTGACGTCGTAATATCCGATCATGGAGGCGACCTCATCGACAGGATACTCGGTGTGCCGTAGCAGATACTTCGCGCGCTCGATGCGCTTGTTCATCACATGATCCGCAATCCCGCCCGAAATATACGGTGACAGTATTTTATACAGATGCGAGCGCGATACCGAAAAGACGTCGCACAAAGCGCTGCTCGAGAGGTCTTTGTCAAGATTGTCGTCTATATACTCAAGTATTCTGAACGCCATTCCATCCTTCTTGGCAGAGACAATATTTTCAAGGTAAACATATTTGGCAAACACATTTATTATCTCGGAAATGCTGGTTATCTCATCGTCGCCCTTATGCTGAACGGATTTCAGGCAGCGTGCAAAATCGTCGGTCGGCACGCCTGCTTTTCTGCCGTTTTCCGTCACCGTTTTCAGAAGAGCGTCCCGGTCACGCTTGTTTGTGAACTGCCCGTACATCAGATAACCGATGATCGCCCCGTTCTCATGTATCGGCGTGACAGCTTCCGTGAGACCCATATGACATGTGTCGACTATCAGACTGCCTTTGGCGGCGCATTTGCGGCACATCATCTCGGCGCAATGGTCACACGCGGCGCGCATCTCCGGGATACTGTTTATCGACTCGCAGAACGCGCTGTACCGACGCGGTATTGCGAATACCTCATGGAAATTCTCGTCGAAAACAACGATTCTGACATGGATGAGGTTATAGAGTGACATTATGAGCTTTGTGAGCTTTTCGCTGTCGATTGTCAGTGACATATACATCTCTCCCTTCGATTCAGTGCCCCGCGCGCTTTGCCGGTCTGACTATTCAGTAAATTATATATCTTATAATCAATTATACATATAATTGATGAACATTTCTACATATGCGAATTACAATTTTCATCATAAAGCACAAAACCAACTAAAGGAGACAACATCATGATAACAAAAAAGCTTATGAACGAACTTGAGACACGGAATTATACTGACCTCTTTGAGATCAGGTGCCCGGGAAACGGCGGCTTTGAGGAGACAGGGGACGAATCCCGCTTCTTGTTCAGGTCGGAGAAACTGGAGCTCGTGTCCGAAACGCGGGTGAACGACGATGACGTGTATTCACGCACGGATACCGTCGGCAATATTTCGGAAGAACCCGTGACCATCACGAGGGCAAAATCAAAATTTGTCCTTCCAGATGGCGACTATGAGGTCTACACCCAGTTCAACAACTGGCTGCATGAGAGCACAGGCGGGTGGCAGCCGCTCGTGACCGGCGTGTATTCTAAAGTCGGCAGCGTCAGGACGACACTGGATGCTGCTCCGGTTATCGCTATATGGAACAATCAGAACGGACGCGGCATAGTCTTTCACCTTCCGGCGGTCTTCTCATGGGAGATGAGCGTGAGGCGCCGCGACCTTGGCGGCGGAAAAGGTCAGGTGGAGGTTGTCATCGGACCCGACGCCGACAATTTCAGCCTGAACCTCGCGCCGGGAGAAAAAGCTGAAATTTCGAGGATAATCTATTTCGGTTTCCGGAACAAGATCGACCTTGACTGCTGGAAACTGCACAGGTATATAAACGATATCTACCCGAGACGGACGATGCCGGTCATATACAACACATGGCTGTCGAATTTCGATTCGTTCACGTATGATTCCCTTCACGAGCAGGCCGTCATCGCTTCGAGGATCGGCGCGGAGTATTTCGTTGTCGACGCCGGGTGGTTCGCCGACGCTATGAATTGGTGGAACCGGGTCGGAGACTGGGAAGAGAACCGGAACGGCAGCTTTGTCGGGAGAATGAAGGAATTCTCCGATATGATACATTCACTCGGGATGAAATTCGGATTGTGGTTTGAGATCGAGCGCGCCACAGATGCGTCCGAGGCGGTCAGACTGCATAAGGATTGCTATATTGAGTACGGCAGGCAGTATTTCGTGAACTTTGCGAAGTCCGGGGCGCGCGAATATATCCTCGACCTTCTGAATGACCGCATAAAGCGTTACCGGATAGATTTCATAAAGTTTGATTTCAACGCGGATATCTTTGATGACCCGTATGGCGACGCGTTCATCAGCTACTATCGCGGGTATGAGAAGTTCATTAAAGATCTGAGGAGCGCGCACCCGGACATCTACCTTGAGAACTGTGCCTCGGGCGGAATGAGAATGCAGATGGCTAACGGATTCCTGTTCGACAGCTTCTGGCTCTCCGACAATCAGTCGGCGTTCGACGGGATACGGATATTCAAGGATACTATGCTGCGAATGCCGCCGCAGTGGATTGAGAAATGGGCGACGATCAGGTCTCTGCCAGGTTTCAGCCCGGTTTATGGCGGGGACAAGAAGGACAAACTCCTCACGACGTGCGACGGTGTGTGGGAAAATGTCGCGAGCCTCGCTTATTCGTGGATTGACGGTTTCCTGAGCGCGGGACCTCTCGGGATAAGCTGCGACCTGACAAAACTGACGGACGAGGTACTGGACCGCCTTGCGAAGCATATCTCGGAGTATAAGCGTGACCGAGAATTCTTTATCGGCGCCGATTGCAGAATTATTACCGGCGCGAATGATATCACTTCGTTTGAGTACTGCAACCGGGATATGTCCGTCATAAAGATACTTACGTTCGTAAGAAATCCGATGCAGCACGCCATCGTGGTATATCCGGCGGCCGATACCGCGAAAAATTACAGTATAGGCGGTCAGACAGTAAGCGGAGCGGAGATCGACAGATTTGGTATCAGGCTGGAGATCCGAGAGAGCTTCGGGTTCATCAGAACGGATATCGATAAGGCGTGAAAGAGCGGGAAAGCAAAATCAAGTGATAAACTACATTCTTCTCTTCATCTCTGTCAGCCTCGAGACCGGAAAGAACGCTGCGTTTGAATCCTTCAGCAAAAAGGAATCATCCGGCGCGGTTGATCTTGGGCTGTTCAACACGGTAACCTATATCAGCGCTGTTCCGGTGCTGCTTCTGTTCTTCATTTTTGGGAAAAATCATTCCTGTTCGCTGTTCACGCTTGTCACCGCGGTCGGATTCGCCCTTGTCAATATGCTTGCTCAGTTTTGCTACATAAAGGCGATATCTTATGGGTCCATGACCTGCACGACGCTCATCTCCTGCTGCGGATTTCTTATATCGACGGTGTTCAGTGTCATTTGCTATTCTGAAAAGGTCCGGGTGATGCAGATCATATTGCTTCCGATCCTTGTGCTGGCGCTTGCGCTGACGATGGATATTAGGCGCGGTGGCGTCAATTTCAGGTGGATGATCTTCGCGTTCGGCTCGATGCTCTTCACGGGGCTTATCGGGGTTATGCAGAAAGTCCATCAGGAATCTGGGCACGGAGGGGAAATGAGCCTGTTCCTGCTGATTTCGTTCATCCTTATGGCGCTGATCTCGGGCATGGCCCTGCCGCGCGGGAAAAAGCCGCGCGCCGACCGGGCGGAAGCGAAACTATCGTGTTCCCCCGCCCTGCCGCTCGCGATATTCTCCGGCGCGGCACTCGGAATGATTCACAGCCTCAACCTCTATCTCTCGGGAGTGCTTCCGAGCATCGTCTTCTTCCCGGTCGTAAACGGCGGACTGATACTGATGACCGCCATGGTGTCTGTGGTTGTATTCCATGAGAGATTGAAGGCGAAACAGATTGCGGGGCTTATTCTGGGGGTGATTATTATCTGCGTTATGTGAGAAATACCGGCAAAAAAACACAAAAGAAGGAGTGTATATTATGAATTCAACGAATAACCCCTGCACCATGCAGATTCAACACGATGAGTACATGGAGTATATCATGCGCTGCGCTCACGAGGCGGGATTCAGGGAGGTCTCGATGGGCTTCGGCTCGAGCAAGGTCTTCCACAGCGACGGCTGGGAAGCCGAAATTGAGCGAATAAACGATCTGCTCTCAAAGTACGACCTCAGGTGCATACAGACGCATATGCCGTACTACCATCCGCTGATATCCGCTGAGGAAATCGATCCCACCATGGAGACCGCGCTGTCAAGATGCCTGACCGCGACCATGATGCTCGGCGCTAAATACTGTTCCTGCCATCCGCGTTCTGCCGTCAATGACAACTTCGACGAGAAGAAATCGCTTGAATATTCCCGCCTGAGCCTTGACAAGCTTGCGGTCGAAGCCGGACAGAACAAAGTTTATCTGTGCCTTGAGAATCTGATGATCTACCCGCAGTGGAGATTATACCCGAATTCCGCGGAGGCACTCGCAGAGCTGATTGATTGTTATGACAGCGAGTATGTCGGCGCGACATGGGATTTCGGTCACGCGCATATGACAAAGCTCGACGAGCCAAAGGCAATAAAGACGCTCGGAAAGCGGCTTTACACCACACATATTCACGACAACGCGCAGGATGACGACTCGCATCTTCCGCCGTACGACGGCACAACAGACTGGGAAACCGATATGAACGCGCTGAGATCGATCGGATACGCGGGTCCGCTCACAATGGAGGTCGTCTATCCCACAGACGAATGCGCGGTTGAGTTCATGAAAAAGTGCTATGATCGCTGCGACAGGCTCAGAAAAATACTTCACGGTGAAAAACAATGATATATAAGGAGATGTATACCGCTATGAGAAAAAAGATCGCGATAATATTGTTCGGAGCAATGCTGATATCAACCATGTCCGGTTGCGGGAATGCGGGCTCAGATGATGATACCGTGCCGTCAACAGCAGGTGATCCGGAGCAGACATCCGCGGAATCCGAAGAAACAAGGAAACAGGCTGATCTTCCGGACGTGGCGTTCGACGGCTACGAGTTCCACTTTCTTCACTGGCAAACGACGTATTCAGTTGATATTTCCGCCGAGGAGGCGACAGGCGACGCCCTGAACGACGCCGTCTACGAACGAAACCGCGGCGTTGAAGAAAAAATACAATGTGAAGCTCTCGGCAGAATATCTGCCGGCGACAAATATCGTGACAAACTTCAGAGCTTCGGTAATGGCAAATGACAACGCGTATGACGCCGTGTTTCCGCAGGCCTACTACGCTTCTGGTGCGATAACCGATGAGCTTTGCCTCGACCTTTATCAGCTGCCGTATGTTGATTTCAGCGATCCGTGGTGGGATCAGGGTTCGGTAGAGACGCTGTCGACGGGCGATAAGCTGTTCATGGTGAACTCGGATTTTACACTGAGCGACAAGAACAGCACCGGATGTATCCTTTTTAACAAGAAGCTTCAGGAAGAGAACGGCATTGAAGATCTGTACGGGCTTGTAAATGAGGGAAAGTGGACTTTAGACAAGCTCACATTGCTGTCTGAGAACGTCTCAGCTGATCTCGATGGAAACGGCATATATGATCAGGAGGACAGATACGGTATTGTCGCGAGCGCCGGTTTCTCATATCAGCTGCTGCACGGTGCGAATTGCTGGTATGTCTCAAAAGACAGCGATGGGATACCGCAGCTTTCTTTCAACAACGAACGCACGATCAGTATCGCGCAGCGTATCATGTCTATCTTTGAAAATACCGAGGTTTTATATAATACGCATATTACGTCAACTCCGGATGAGACAAGGATCAATATGTTTCTTGAAAACAAGGGTCTGTTCTCAAACACAAATCTCGGTGCCGTTTTCTCTCTGCGCAACATGGAAGCAGATTTCGGAATACTTCCGATACCGAAATATGACGAGGAGCAGGAGCGCTACTACAGTTTCTCGTCCGTATACAGTGGCGGCATCATGATGGTGCCGAAGACCGCAGACAACCTTGAACGCACCGCGGTTGTGCTGACCGCGCTGGCGTCAGGTTCCGAAGACGTTTACAAAGCGTACTACGAGGGAGCGCTCAAGGGAAAGGTTGCGCGTGATGAGGGCGCGTCGGATATGATCGATATTCTCCTCTCAACACGTTGCTATGACTGGGGAGAATTCCTCGCAATAGGCGGATTCCCGGGTGAGTTCGTCAACCTGACACTGAAGGGCAACAAGAATGTTTCAACACTTTACGCGAAGTATGAGTCGAAGATGCTGAGCGATCTTGAAAAGATTAACTCACTTTTCGGAGAGTAAACGCGCGTAACGGGCGATGAGTCATCACATATAAGATGGAGCTTTCTATTGGGGAGTTCTGCGAGAAGTGGTACAATAAATAATTATATGCCGACGGCGTGAAAACGATAGCTATCCTTGAGTTCATCGCCGTCGGCATATAATTGCCAGATATTTCTTGCAGGTTCATCCAAGGGGTGGATTTGCAGGCTTTTACAGAAAATTCTGAACATAGCCTATAACCCAGTTACTCAGTTTTCGTATTTTTTCTTCCCGGTACAAACAGAATAATCAAGAGCACAAGAAGCATTGGCAGCGAAACAATGGGAGCGACAACCAGCGGCTCAACCTGGATGGCATCCGATGTCACACGGATAGCCTTCGCTTCCGCCCGATTCTCAATCAATTATTAGAAAAATAATACTAATACTATTACTATTACTCACGCAACTATTTCTTTTACAAATGGCTTATCCATAATTGCAATTCGCGGATAAAAAAGAAAGCTCCGGATTTTGATATAACGAGCAAACGGATCTACTAGGCGCATATGCCGGAACGCCCCACCGTCAACGTGGATTTTCTGTCCGGTGAATACACGCCGGCGCAAATTATCCGTTCACGCCGAACAGCCCGTCGATGGCGTCCGCGAACGGTCTGATACATATGTTTCAGGACTGCGGAAGCCTCATTGCCGCGTCTCCGAAGACCGCCGCGGGATTCGGGGTTGCCATAGGAGATGTGCACGATAAAGATCGAGGAACATCTCGGCATAGAAATCAAGACGATCTGCCACGGATATATCGAGACAATATTCCCACATGAGAACGGCCTCTACGGCTTCGCAGCTCAGGCGGCGTGGAAGATGACGAGCATACCCACGTCCTGCAATCAGTATATCGTTGAAAAAAGACGGAAAGTACCAGCTCGCGCTGAACAGTGAAAAAATGTACTGGATAGTTGAAAAGATGGACAATCTTTTCAACAAATCCGACAGCTCTTACATCTGGACATCGATCACAGACTGGAACGAGACGCGGACCGGCATCATATATGACCACACACTTTTGAGCTCGCGCCCCATAATGACTCCGCTGTCTACAGAAAGAGCGAAGTTGACTTCGGTATACTTCCCTTCCCGAAGTATGACAAAACACAGAAGGAGTACATCTCAATTGACTGGCGCGGACTCATGTGTGTTCAGATCACGATCGAAAGAACCGCTTAGCGGAAAAGGAAAGAGCGCTGACTTCGCGTCCTGCTATCAGAAAAACGCTCCCGAGGTTGAAAAACGCTGAACGAACTTATAGAGAAGCTCGGATAAAGTGTGCCACGGCATCAGCGCCTCATGTGAGACGAAACAGAAAATTATCGCACAGGGCTGACGTTTCATCTCGTCAGCCCTGTGCTTTTAGGTGATTTGTATTTTTAATATGGGTCAAGCGGGCAAAATCCCGTTTTTATGATTGACATACGGTCGATGATGTGATAAAATCTGTGTATACGGGTCGCCTGGCGCAGGCGGCGGAACTCCATACGGGGTTATCGTATATTAATGTCGGAAGGATTCTGACGTCAAATGAACAAATTACCTATAAATCTCAACGAAATGCCAATCAGCAAGGTACTGAGTATCAAGGGGAACCCAAAGATACTGAAGCACCCATCGAAGGCTGAAAGATACATACTCACGAAACCCGTCTGGATCGGCGGAGATGATCTCATTCACGTGATCTTCATCTCGTCTGGCAGCGGTCAGCTCGCGATGGACGGCGGGGTACACGGGATCAGCCCCGGAACGCTCGTGCTTCTTGACGCGGCTGAGCGAATGAAGCTGACGCCCATCTCGACCACGGTGGTCTACGGGTGCTCATTCTTCCCGAGCCTTCTCATGGAAAACAGCGACGCCGCCGACACGTCGATCATGAGTCTCAGCTCTGACAGATTGCTTGAGCCCTTCTTCGCCGCTTTTGATCCCGGGCTCACCGTCTGGCGGATACAGGCGCACAAGACGGACACCTTTCTCGGCATTTTCAGCGATATGATCCGGGAGACTGAGTCTCCGTCCGGGATACACGACGGAATCATGCGCCTGCGCGTAGCCGAACTGCTGCTGAGAATCCCGGAAACAATGCGAAGCGGTCATGAGGAGACAGCGGAATCCGGCGACGACGCCCTGATACGCGAGATAACGGCGTATCTGAAAGCAAATTTTGCCACCAAGATAAACAGCGACGACCTCGCGAGACATCTCTGCGTGAGCCGCTCGAAGATGTTCACCGTCTTTAAGAACGCGACCGGCAAAACAATCGGCAAGTACATCGAGGAGCTTCGCATCGGAGAAGCCGCCGATCTGCTCGCCGGGACAAGCGACACGGTCTACAGCGTAATGACGGCGGTCGGCTACAAGGACATGAAGATGTTCTGCCGCCGCTTCAGGGAATACATGAACTCCACTCCGTCCGAATACCGCAAAAGAGCGTCGGGCAGGGAAACAAAATCTCAGGAACTCTGATATCAAGGATGCAATTTATGGAAAACAAGAATCGCAAAACCTACTGTAACCCGCTGTCAATCCCGTCAATCCCCCGCGGGACCGACGGGTGGCAGATAATGGATTTCACCGGAGAGGAACCGTCCGACTACCGCTCGATCAGCGACCCGTCGGTCCTCTATGAGAACGGCAGATGGTATCTCTACCCGAGCTACGGCATGGCGTATGTCTCGAACGATTTCACAAACTGGAAGCATATCCGCACAACACCGTACGATATGAAATACAGCCCGGTCGTCGTGCCGTTCCGCGGGAGATATCTTATGACGTCGCATTCGCACGGGCTGTACGTGTCGGATTCACCGCTGGGGGATTTTGAGTATACAGGGGACTTCATTCTGCCGGACGGGAAGCCGTTCCGCCCGGTCGACCCGGCTCTTTTCGTCGATGACGACGGCAGACTTTATCTCTATTTCTTCATGATGGAAAAAGGTCAGCACAAGCGCACCTTCATAAGCGGCTCCTGCGGTGTCGAGCTCGACGGCGACGACCCGAGAAGAATGAAAGACGAACCCGTAATCCTGTCGCGCTTTGACAGGAGGAATGTCTGGGAGCGCTTCGGTGAGCACAATCAGGACACGCTGTGCGGCTGGGTCGAGGGACAGTGGATGTTCAAACGGAACGGCAGATACTATCTCATCTATGCGTCCTCCGGAACCGAGTACACAAACTACTGCATGGCGGCGTACTATTCAGATAAAGGACCGCTCGGGGGGTTCGTGCTTCAGAAGAACAACCCGGTGACGATAAGCCGCTCAAAGCTCATATCCGGCGCGGGGCACGGATGCGTCACCGAGGGACCGGACGGAACTATCTGGGCGTTCTATACGATCGCGGTCGCCTGCACGCATCTTTACGAAAGGCTCATCGGCATGGACCTTCTCGCGATAAACGGCGAGGGCGAGCTTTACGCGCCGCACGGCGTGACCGATACGCCGCAGTACGCCCCCGGAGTCAGCTCTTCACCGGAGGTCTCGAACGCCACGGGAATGCTGCCGCTCACCGAGAGACAGCGCGCGATGGTCAGGGTATCCTCCCACACAGAGGGGAGGGAGGGATTTTACGCGCTCGACGGGACCCTCACGACCTTCTGGCGCCCGGCGGACGATGATGAAACGCCTGTCATGACGGTCAATCTTCAGGCGCCGTATCTTGTCGGCGCGGCGCGGATAATCTGGCGGGACATCGGGCTTGACTATGACGGCGGGGCTGTTCCCGGACCAATCAGGTTCATACTGGAGGGCAGACCCGACAACGACATCGACAAATGGATAACGCTGGTCGACGCGTCGGACAACGACACCGAGCTGCACGTGGATTACAGGGAGATCAAACCCGTCTCCTGCGAAAGCGTCAGACTGCGAATATGCGGTCATCCGGAAGGTCTTCGCCCCGGCGTTACCGACTTCACTGTGTTCGGCGTCAGGGACGAGAGCGTCTGAGGCGGCGGATAATGAACGAAAACAGGATATTTGAAATGAGCCGCGCCGGTGTCCTCCCGGACACGACGGCTGACTGCACCGACAGGATAGGCGCTGTGCTCGCGGAAAACGAGGAGAATGTCACATATCTCTTTGAGAAGGGAGTATATCGCTTCCACGCCTCGAACGGTCTTATCCGGGAGTATTCGCTCTCGAACACGGACGGCGCGCAGTATGAGCGCACCCTTTCCCTGCTTATAAAGGACCGGAAGAACATAACAATCGACGGGGGCGGAGCGACATTCGTGTTCTACGGGCATCTACAGCCGTTCACCATAGACGGATGCGAAAATATAACGTTGAAAAACCTCGTGATAGACTGGGAAAAGCCGCTCGTGTCGGAAGGAGAAATCATCGGCAGAAGCGCGGATTTCATAGACGTCAGGATAAATCAGAACCTGTTCCCGTGCCGTGTCCGGGACTACAGCATGTACTTCGACATAGGCGACGGAGAAGAATCCGAGCTGACCTACGGCGACCACACGATCTATAACCCGGATACTCTTAAAGTAACCCCGCGGAGCAGCGACATTGTGAAAGTCAAGAGCGTCGAGGCTCTGTCTGACGACACCTTCCGGCTGTACATCGATGATATACTGCCGCCTGGCTCTCCGCCGCGCGTCGGTGATCTTATCGTCCTCAGACACAACAAGCATATACATTCCGGTATTTTCGCGGAGAACAGCACCGGAATCATCTGTGAGAACCTGACTCTGTATTCCTGCGGGGAGGGACTGCTGTTCCAGTTCTGCCGCGACGTCACCTGCCGTAACATAACGATCGCGCCGAACCGCGGTATCGGGCGGAAGATCGCCTGCTCGCGCGACTACGGCATACAGGTCTCCGGCTGCGGCGGGGCGCTCACGATTGAGGGCTGCCGTTTCCACGGACTTCAGGATGATCCGGTCAATATTCACAGCGTCGGCGTCCGGCTTGACAGGATAAATGAAGACGGAACGCTCACCGGCAGCTTCGCAAGACCCGGAATCAGCAATTTCCGGCATTGGGCAAAAACAGGACACGCACTCAGGTTCATAGATCGCCGGAACATGAAATACATCGGCGAGGCAAAGGTCGGTGAGTTCACTCTCCTTGACCGAGACACGTTCAGGATAACCCCGGACGGCGACATCCCGGAAGCGCTCGCGGCGATGCCGGACGGGAGCGTCGCGATAGAGAACTTCAGCGATTTCCCGTCGGTCACGATCAGAAACTGCTGTTTCGGCAGCGGCCGCGCGCGCGGGATCGTCGTGATGACCCCGATGCCGGTCAGGATTGAGGACAACGTCTTCGAGTCTCCCGGAGCCGCGATAGCCATAGCGGGCGACACGAATTTCTGGTTCGCGCCCGGAGCCTGCCGGAATGTGACTATCCGGCACAACACCTTTACCGACAGCTGCTTTGTGACGCCGTATGAGTACAGCGAAGCGGTGATAACGATATTCCCGGATATCCCGCGCCCGTCGAAGAGCCTTCCGTATCACAGCGGAATATCGATAACAGACAACGCTTTTCTGACCTCCGGTGTACCGGTATTGTTCGCGTTCTCTGTCTCCGGTCTGGACTTCACCGGCAACAGGCTGTTCGGAACCGAGCGCGGCGATATCTGTGGAAACGGCGCGGCTCTTCTTCGGCTCATCAATTGTGTCGGAGCGGATATTTCCGGAAATGTCCTGAACGGTGTCTCCGCGTCCGGGTTTGTGCGTACCGAGAGCGGTACGCACATGCGAAGATGGAGACAGTGACAAGCATTTCAGTCAACAGCGATATTCCTTTTTACCAGAAAAAAAATATATTAATTTTGGAGGAAGCACAAATGAAAAGAAGATTATCCCTGATACTCGCGCTCCTTATGGCGGCGTCCGCCGTGTCCTGCGGAAGCACCGGCCCCGGCGGAGAAACCACGAGCGGTTCCGGCGGAGAGACCGGCACAGCCTCAGAAACGGAGGCTGAAACGACCGACATCGTCACCGGTCTGACGCCCGAGCTGCGCGAACAGCTCGGTCTTGACGGCTATGAGTTCAACGTAATGCTGACCCAGCAGGGCACAGACTGGTCAATACACGACCTCGTCGCGGAGGAGGAAACCGGGGATATCCTGAACGACGCTGTCTATTCACGCAACCTGTATCTTGAGGACAAGTGCGGATTCAGAATAAAAGCGGGCTACAGCGCGGACTTCTACGGTTCCGAGATGACGACGTTCATCATGGCGGGCGACACCACCTATGACGCGTATTTCCCGATGGCGAGGTCCGCGGGCGGCGCGGCGTCGCAGGGGCTTCTGTACGACCTAAACCAGCTTCGATACCTCGACCTCGACAATGACTGCTGGAACAAGCTGTTCAGCGACACGCTTTCGATCGGAGGAAAGCTCTATTACGCCGCGGGCGACATTTCGACAAACTCCTTCTCCGCGATAAGCGTCATGTTTTTCAATAAGACAATTCACGAGAACCTGAAGCTTGACAATCCATATGATCTCGTAAGAAGCGGAAAATGGACAGTCGACGCCCTCAACTCGATGGCAGTCGCAGGCTCGGCTGACCTCAATGGAAACGCGAAGATGGACGATGAGGATCAGTGGGGAATGATGCTCCCCGCGTCGGTCGGCGGACTGTTCTTCTACTATGGCTTCAACGAGAAGATAACATCTAAGGACAGCGACGATATGCCTGTAATAGAGGTCGGTTCCGAGACATCGATACGCGCGTATGACCGGATAGTTCAGCTGCTGTCAGACAAGAACACCTATAATCAGATGCAGGATCAGGCGAAGATGATGAAGGATTTCGCGGACGGAAAGGCTCTTTTCTACTATGAGGTGCTCGACGTCGCGAACCGCGTGCGTCCTTACGAGATAGATTTCGGCATTCTCCCCGCGCCGAAGTATGACGAGGCACAGGAAAACTATCTCTGCAACGCGAACGGCTGGTGCGTCAGCCCGATCGTCGTTCCGAAGATAGTCGAGAACCCGGACCGTACCGGCTTCATAATCGAGGCAATCGCCGAGACCTCGAAGCAGTACATAGTTCCGGTCTTCTATGACAAGGTCCTTACCGGCAAGGCTCTGCGCGACGACGACTCGGCGGATATGCTCGACCTTATTGTCTACAGCTTCGTGCTCGACAACGCTGACATCTACCAGTGGGGCAACCTCGACACCCAGATGCGTGACGGCATGACCAAAGGCACTGATCTGTCCTCGATAATCGCGAAGAACCGCTCCGCGTTTGAGAAAGCTATTGAGAAGACAGTCGCAGGAATGGCAGGGTAATGACACCATTCGGAACCATATAAAAAAGTCCCTGCTTCCATGCGCTAAAACACTCATGGAAACAGGGATTCCGTTTTTGCTGTCTTATTCCGAAATGATCTTGAACGGTGCCTCAACACCGTCCACAAGCACTTTTCCGCCGATTGTTCCGAACGCTCCCTGACTGTCGCGGTATGTCAGAACCCCGGTGCAGACTCCGCTGAACCTTCTGCCGCCGGACATAAAATCAAAAGCCGTCTCCTCGCCGTCCGATATTCCGCCGGCAGTCACCATCGAGAAGCTCCCGTCACGGAGAACACAGCCATCCGATATCCCTGACCTTACGCATCCGAGTCTGTCCAAAAGGCTTATATCAAAACTGTCCTCCCGCGGGATATCAAAAAACATCTTCCCGCCGTCAAAGTATCTGTCCGCCGTTCCGACCGCCGCGACAGAAACCCCGCCGAGACGGGCACGTTCAAGAAATCCGCATACACAGCGGTCGGCGTATTCCGGATATAGGAACAAGACTTTTTCGAACCGGTATCCGCCAAAGCACAGCCTGCCGTTTTCAAATGTCATCCTTCCATCGCTTATCGTATAGTCCGGAATCAGCGCGCATCTGTACCCGGCTGACCAGATCTCATCGCAGATCTGCCGGATCCCGAGTCCGCCGTTAATGTCCCAGTGGTTTCTCACTCCCTCATCCGGATACCAGTTCATCTGCGCGGATGAGCCGAATATCACCGCGAGATCAAGCCGCGGATAATCATCAACGAAGTCCCGGACAACCGATACTGCGCGGTCAAAGCGGCGCATCTTCACGAGAAAATCAGATTCTGTGAAGTCCTGCCCCCAAAGATGGTCGTTCAGCGCGTGATGAAGCTCGAAGCATCCGAACGGCGCTCCCTCCGCGATGTGCCTGTAATGTGCTGACGCGTCCTTTGAATAGAACATATCGAGGAGGAACGGCTTTCCGCGCGAGAGCATGACACCCATTCTGACCGGCATACCGATATTCTCGTCGGTATGACCGCAGGTCGTCGGTATATCCCACCAGCAGCAGCCTGTGTGCCAGATCTCATCGTTATCGAGTTCATTATGAAAGGTCGCGTGGGTTCCGAAATAGATATCATCTCCGAACAGCTTCTTAGCGTGCTCGTACACAAGCCGTTCATTCTCCGCGGGCGGTTTCCTGAGCTCGCGAAAGTACGTGTTGATCGCGCGTATCCGGACAGAGTCATCGTCTGACGGAGCATAGCGCATATCAAACAGAATCCTGTCAATATCCGTATCAAGCCGCTCCGCGAAATGCCTTTTCATCCCCGGCGAGTAAAGCCTCCCGCGGAACGGCGGCTGATCACCGCGGCAGTCGAGATACAGATATCCGAACTCATCGAGCGCTATTCCATCGAGCGGTATGTCAGCGTATCCGTCCATCACGCGGCAGAATATCTCAGACTGTGAGTTGCCGAACACCTGGGTATAGTTATAATACTGAGCGACCATTATAAACAGGGTCATCCCGGCACATTCCCTGCCGCAGTCCGCCTCAGCGGTAAGGCTTTTTGTCCGGTTGTCGACAACCTTCACACGGGAAGTGACATCAATGAGAGTCCCGGGACGGTAAAAGCCGTCGCTGTCCTTCATGAACGCGTACGCGCGCAGAATACGGCAGTATAAAGGCGCGAGCTTCGGTCTTGCCCACTTGGCGCTGTGAGTGATGGACGCCTTCCCGTCCCCGTCGAGAACAGTCTCGTAGTCGGAGACTATCGCGGACGCCGCGGCGGGATCGGATATATGGAAGATCTCCGATTGATCGACCTCCGGCACCGGACCGCCGAATGTGTTCGCGTTGAAGAACCCGGGACTCGGGTTCAGGTGCAGCGCTATCCCGATGCCGAGCGAATGGGCGTGTGAAACCACAGCCGCGAGCAGATCGTGATACACGTCCGGATACTCGAATTGTACTCCGTCATGTCCGCTGACTATAAGCAGGTCAACATCGCTGTCCCGCCCGAGATCGCTTATGTCGTCCCGCCACCGGTCGCCGCGCACACAGTCCTTGTCAAAGAACCAGAACAGCGGGGTTGGTTTTTCTTTCATAAATACTGATCCTTTCCCGTATAACAGAGAATATATTCCGACGGCGCCTGAGCGCGGTCTATTTTGCCTGCCGGATCAATTCGTCCTGCGCCTTCTCAGGCAGGTTGACGAAGTAAACATTCCATCCGCAGAGCCTGACCTGAAGCGTTGAGTATTTTTCCGGCTCGCGTTTCGCCGCCTCGAGAGTCTCCGCTGAAACAACGTTCCCGTGAATCGAGAAGCCTCCGAGCGAGAAATAGCTCTTCACGAGCGAAAGCAGTATTCCGCTCCCATCCTCTCCGGAAACAGCCGACGGGTGAAGCATTATGTCGAGTACGGTTCCGTTCGGGAATCTGTCCTGGCAGAGCGCCGACGCCGACCTCATCAGCGCCGTCACACCGTTCTTATCTTTTCCGGAGACGGCGCCGGTGTTTCTTGAGAGAGGGTCTCCGGCGTGACGTCCGTCCGGTGTCGCGCCGGTCGACTCGCCGAGAGGTATGCAGTGGTCTATCGAGAACAGCCCGGGCTTGAATATCCCGCCGCGGCCGTTCGGACGTCCGAGCAGCATACGCGACAGCTCCGCCGTCAGTCTGTGCGCGATATCGTCCGCCGCCGGATCTCCGTTGCCGTAGCGCGGGAGCCGGTCAAGCTCCGCGCGGAGCTTTTCGTATCCGCTCCAATCCGCTCTCAGCGCGGCTCTGAGTTCCGATAAATCAAACCCGCCGTCATACGCCGCCCTGATTGCGGCAAGAGAGTCGACCGCGCTTCCGACGCAGGCGTAGGTCAGCGAGCTGTTGTTGTACTTCGCCCCGCCGCAGAGCGCGTCAGTCCCGCTCTCAAGGCAGGACAGATAGGTCGCGGAAAACAGCGGTATCGGATATATCTCCGCGTAGTGTCTCTCCCACTCGGATACGACCTCCATCGCGAGAGAGGTCGCGTATTCAAGCTGTATGACAGTCTTGTCAAAGAACTCATCGAAGCCATCAAAGCTCTCCGGATCACCCGTGTGCGGTCCGACCTGCTTTCCTGTCGTCGGATCGGAACCGTCATTCAGTGTCAGCTCAACCGCCTTCGCGATGTTGATATTTCCGTTGCCGGTGCATCCGACCTCTTTCCCGAACGCGACCGGCTCGTAGCAGCCTATCGGAACATAATCCCGCGCGTCCTCCTCTGTCTCCCCGCAGAGGAGCAGACTCTTTATCACCGCTTCGTCATTGATGAAAAGAAAGCTGTTGTTGCCTTTGCGTATGCTGTCGCACACCCGCAGAAGCACGCTCTCCGGTGTCGTCGGCGCGACGCGCACGTGAATCTTCGGGCTGTATATGTCAAGCGACATATAGACGTCTATGATTCTTTCAGTCAGTTCGTTCGACGCGTCGCTGCCATCGGCGTTCTGTCCGGCGATATACATCGGCAGATCAAACGGAACTTTCATGCTCCAGCACTGATATAGAAAGACCGCGAGATAATAGTCGAGCTCTTCTGTTGACACACCTCGCGCTCTGTCCGCCCTGTACAGCCCGATGAGCTGACGGTCGAGTCCGCCGAGCGAGCGTGTGCGCTCCCCGTCGATATACTCGAGCACCCGGAAGGTCAGGATCATAAGCGCGAGCCCTTCCCTGAATGTCCTCGGCTCACGCCGGGAAAGATTCAGCATATCCTCACTAACGTCCTCACGTCCGGTCTTATCAGCTGCGTTCGAGAGGCGGAGAGCGAGTTCCGCGACCGCTCTCCAGCATTTCTCGGCGGCGATGTAGAAATCACGTTTCGATAGGTCTGTGTTCTTCCCGGCATACTCTTTCACGCGGTCGGCGACACCGTTGAAGCCGAGCTCAATGATCGCCCGCCAATCCGGACAGAGATGCCCGAAATCCGGTTCTGCCATGACAAACTTGTCCTCCCGCATGGGCGAAATCTCCCGGTTGAGCTCCCTGAGACGCGGCGTCCCGAATCCGCTCACGCTCTTCCATCTGAGTCCTGTGAGAATGCCTTCACAGTCGCAGGCGTCCGCGAAACCTTCTTTCGGCACACCGACTCTCCCGTTTCGCAGAAGATATTCAAATATATCGGCGCGTACCGAGATCACGCTCTTTCCGTCCGCGAGCGCTTTGTCAAACATCCGCGCGGCTTCTTCACGCAGTACGGCACAGGTCTTGCCATCCGGGCCCCCGTAAAGTTCATCTCTCGCGCTGTACGCGCGCGATATCGTCTCACGTGTCTTTTCTGTCAGCATTTATTTCCCTTCTTACAAATTATTCGAGTCCCTCGAATGTCGCGGTGAGCTTTTCGATACCGGCTTCGAACCTCTTCTTTCCCTTTTCAAAGGTCGACGCCGGATCGCTTCTGCTGTTCACGATTTCTACATATATTGTGTTGGAGTTCACCCCCATAGTCGAGGCGAACGCGAAGTTCACGTCCATCATCATCGACGAGTTGATGATATCGATGACTTCCTTGTTCTTCTCGTCGCGCATGAACTTTTCCTTGAGCGCGTACTCGTAGTAGGCGGGTACAACGTTTTCCATTGAGATGCAGTTGATTGCGTTCATGACGTCGATCGTCATTTCCGGATTCTTTACGGTCTTCGGGATGAAATACATACCGGAGCCGGTGCCGATCTGGACATGGTAATTCTGCTGATTCTCGTCGTATTTCGGCTGCGGTATCATTCCGAAGTCGCTTGCCATGTCACGAAAATCCTCAACTTCAAGTATCGTCTCACCGGCAAACAATGCCTGGTCTGCCTTGAACATCCTGACACGGACATCACGCTGGTCATCATCTCCGCCGGTACACCAGACCATCTTCTTGTCGCCTGAGAGCGATACCCATGTGTCGACCGCGTTCGCGAAACGCTCGGTGAAGCCGATATACTCAAGTTCGCCATTCTTATTCTTGGATATAACCGGAAGCTCAAGCGAGGACTGGAAGCCGCGCATATTGACGTTGTCGAGCGCGAGACCGTATCTGTCGTTTTCGGTGTATTTTCCGTCCGAGTCGAGATCCGTCGTTATGTCCTTCGTCATCGACATCATCTTTTCGAGCGTCCACTTGCCGTCAAGAACGAGATCAATCGGGTTCTCAAGACCGAAGTCATCGATGAGCTTCTGATTGTAGTATATAATATAGGAAGACTTATACATTGACAGAAGCCCCGCGCCGCAGATGCCGTAGAGCTTCCCGGCGACTGAGAGATTCTCGTCCATGTCCTTCGCCCACCACGGGTCGTCGAAATCGAGACCGTCCTGCTCCATCAGGTTCAGGAAGACTCCGTCCGGAACAATCATGTTGGTGACCGCGATCATTCCGTCGACAAGGTCATACTCGCCGTCCCCCGCCATGACGCTCTGCTTGATTCTGCCGTTGAAGGTGTCTTTGCCCGCCCAGTCGCCGGGCTCGGTGATGTAGTTCAGCTTCACGCCGAGAAGCTCCTCGACCTTCCGGTCACGCGAATATTCGGCGTCGTCTACCCGCTCGCCGGTCTGCTCTTCCGAGAATTCGTAGTCGTGCTGAGAGGGCATATAAATATTGAAGACAGTTCCGGAGTAGTTCTTTTTTTCGAGTGTATCCGAGAGCTTTGTCTCTTCCGGCGCGGAGGAGTCTGTCTGCCCGTCCGACGACGAGTCGCTGACGTCGCCGTGTCCGCCGCAGGAAAAAGTCCCGAGCGTCACTGCAAATAAGAGGATTGCTGATATCAATGATCTGTTGCGCATGATGGTGTCTCCTTTATTGCTAATTTATTGCAGTCACATTATAGCACATATCATTCGCCATATCAATAGAAAAGCCGAAACAGATTGTATAAATCGAAATACGTTTTTATTTTCATACTTGACAGGAGCGCCGATCACTGATATACTGTTTACATAATCCGCAAGCCGAAGGGGACAGAGTCTGAAATGAATTTCAGACCAGACAGTTCTGAGGCTTTCACGACACAGAGCCGTGAATTCTGAAAGCCGCCGGAAAACTGTAAGTCAGTACGAAAGGTATGGTCATAAACATGAACAAGTATCTGTTTGACAAAAACCAGATCGTGACCGATATAAATCTCGTGACGATAATGGCGCCCGATGTCGAACCGACCCTGAATCATCCGGATCGTCCGAATCATGGTTTTGCCTACGCGATCTCGAGCACGGTCGAGTATATTTTTGACGACGGCACCCGCCTCATGTGTTCGCCGCGCAACCTTATCTATCTCCCTGAGCACAGGAGTTATTACATAAAGAAACACGAGAGCGGATACACGGCGTGCATAAATTTCAAGCTGCTCAACGACACCGAGATATATGACCCGTTCATGCTCGAAGTGCGCGACAGCAGCCAGACCGAGCAATATTACGCGTCGGCGTTCGCCGCGCGCACACGCGAACTGCGCGGCTCGCTCTCTGTGTGCTTTTCCGCTCTTTACGCGATAATGTCGATAGCGGAGAGCGGGCTCAGCCTGTCATATGTGTCTCCCGAACAGTCTGACAAGCTCGAGAGGATAATGGCTTATATAGGAAATAATCTCACGGACAGCCGGCTTACCGTTGAGTCACTCGCGTCACTTGCCGGCATGACTACAGTGTGGTTCAGGAAACTGTTCCTCGCGAAGTACGGGATACAGCCGTCAAAATACATTAAGTCACGGAGGGTAGAGGCGGCGAAGGATCTGCTTATATCGACAGGTCTTTCGGTCGGCGAAATCTCGCTGCGCGCCGGATTCTCGGATTCCGCGTATTTCTGCCGGGAGTTCAGACGGGTCGTCGGAATGACGCCGGGAAAATACCGGGAAGGGTACAGGATGTGACCGGAGCTTTGTCGACAAACCGACCGGCGCATATATAATTGCAGCAGATGGCAGAGAAGCAAGGCTCGTTCCGGACGTTGTGGTCAAGGCATCAGGATCATCTGGTGCATGAACCGCCTGCGTAATGCCGTCCTTTTTTGTGTTCTTATTCACGACCTGACATTTTTTCATGAAAAAAATTATCTTTTTTCCGGAATCCTATTGACTCTCCCCGAAGGGGAGGGTGTATAATTAGATCAGGAAAGGAAAAGGGGGAAACCAATGCTTCGCATAGGAGAATTCTCGAAGCTCGCCAAGACTACAATAAAGGCGCTTCGGTACTATGATAAGGTCGGGCTCCTGAAGCCCGCGTTCGTCGACAGTTCAACCTCCTACAGATATTATACGGATGAACAGCTTGAGACGATGCGTCTGATACTCGCGTACAAGGCGGCGGGAATGCAGAATGACGACATCGCCTCGATACTCCGCGGAGAAAACGCTTCCGACGCGCTGCGCGCAAGACGTGAACAGCTCGTGCGCGCAATCGAGGAAACCGGAAGACAGATAGACGAGATAGACCGTATGCTTGGAGACTCGCCGCCTCAGGTATACGCCGCGCACATCAGGGATATTCCCGCCTGCACAGTGTATTACTGCCGCGGATATATTCAGACAGTGGAGCATATACGCTCGTTCATAACCGCGTGCAGCAGGGAACTGAAGCGGACTAATCCGGATGTCAGGTACTCGGTTCCGGACTACTGCTGCGTGATATATCCGGAGAGCGGATACCGCGAGACCAATATCTTCATTGAGTACGCGCAGTCAACCGATCGCGTGGGCACCGATACCCCGACGCTGAAATTCAAGACTCTCGAGCCGATAAGGGCGGTAAGCGTTGAGCACCGCGGATGTTATGATAACATACGCGACGCGTATCTGTACGCGGTGAAGTGGGCGGCTGACAACGGCTATGAACTCGCGGGCGAGGCACGGGAGAGATACATAGACGGCGCGTGGAATCGTGACGACGAGTCCGATTGGCTCACCGAGATCCAGCTCCCGGTCAGACCGAGGGGGGACAACCCTGAATGATGTATGTTCTCCTGCTCCTGTCGATAGTCCTCGGCGTCTGCAAGAGCGGTATTTACAACAGGTTCGCGAAGGCGGAAAAGCCGGATGCCGGCGGGATATTCACATTCAACGCGGTGTCCTACGGAACGGCTGCCATTGTGACTTTTCTTCTTGGGGTTGGTAAGGATATCTCATATGTCACCTTCGCGTGCGCGGCGGTGTACGCGGTATTCGTGTTCTCTCTCCAGGCGCTTTCGGTGGCGGCCATGCGGACAGGGCCGATGTCACTGACGTCTCTGTTCGTGCTCTACGGCATGATTATCCCGTCGCTCGCGGGACCGATATTCTGGAGGGAGAAGTTTGGGGGTTTTCAGGCGGTCGGTATCGCCGTCATGCTTATATCCGTCTGGCTGCTGCGGAATCGCGGCGAAACCGCGACGGCAGCCGGCAGGAAATGGGTTATCATGGTCGTGCTGTGCTTCCTGTTTTCCGGTCTGGCGGGCGTCGTCGAAAAGGTGCATCAGACCTCCGGGTCGAAGGGGGAGCGGATGATGTTTCTTTTCACCGCCTGTTCGATGATGTTCATTCTGTCTCTTATCGGACGCGCCGCGGTACACGGCAGAAGCGGCAGGAGAGTCCGCGGCTCCGGTATTCTCCTCGGCGCGGCGTCCGGAGCGATCGTCAGTTTTTACTCACAGATAAACCTGACTCTCGCGGGATCTCTTGACAGTCTTATCTATTATCCGGTCGCAAATGGCGGCGCGCTTCTTCTGACGGTTCTCGTGTCGGCCGTGGTCTTCCGCGAGAAGCTGACAGGCAGAAGACTTGTCGGATTCATCGCCGGGCTCGCCTCAATAATCCTGCTGAGTGTTCCTGTATGACACTTATCAGATTTATTTCCGGAATCCGCGAAAACAACCTTAATTCAGTGTTTCCTTAACTCTCGCAAAACTGTAATTTATAACGAAAGGTATGGTCATAATCATGAAAAGAAACAGGCTTATCGCGCCCATTCTTCTCGCCGGGATGCTCGCCGGCAGTTTTTCCTGCGGTGATTCAGCGTCCGGAGACGAAACCTCCGGCGATCAGTCATACGCTCCTGACGCGACGACGGCGTCTGACACGACGTCCTACCTTGACACTCTGCCGAAGGAGAATCTCTCCGGCTACACATTCCGTGTGATCGGACAGAGCACGAACGAGAGACAGAATTTCTACACCGATGAAAAGGACGGCGACGTCATAAACGACGCTATCCACAAGAGGGACGTCAAGGTCTCTGAGCGTCTCGGCGTGACGTTCGAGTTCATCGCTCTCGACGACCGCAACGAGGTCGCGTCACGGGTTCAGAAGACAGTTCTCGCCGATGACCCCGCGTATGAGATGGCGATAACCGCGATGTCACAGGGTATAAACACGATGATCTCAGCGGGAGTCCTTCTTGATCTCGGAGATCTTCCGTATGTCACGCTTGACGGCGGACTCTGGGACAGATCAATACACGACAGGATGACTTTCGGCGGAAGACAGTATTTCACGACCGGCGTCATCTCCGCCCAGTTCAGTCAGTCTCCGGTCGCGTGCCTCTTCAACAAGCGGCTTGCCGGGGAATATGGTATTGATGATGTCTATCAGACGGTGCTCGATGGCAAGTGGACGATTGATCTGCTCTCTGAATATATGAAGAAATCCTCTCATGATCTTGACGGCAACGGTACTATGGACGTGAACGACTTCTACGGCTTCTCGCTTGATCCGGTATTCGGCAACGTTCTGTACGCGTCCGCAGGGTATGATCCGATAACCGAAAAGGACGGCGTTTTCTCGGTTGACCTTTCTGACGCGCGGATGACGGAAATCATTGAAAAATGCGCGGGGATATTCGGGAACCCGGACGTCACCTATCACAACAAGTTTTCGGATGGCTCGTCACTGCTCGTCTTCCGCGAGAGCAGAAGCATATTCACGACCTGTGATATGCTCGATGTACAGAAGTTCCGCGATATGGCGGATGATTTCGGGATCATCCCCACGCCGAAATTCGACGAGTCGCAGGATTATTACACCACAACCTGCACGACATGGCTCCCGACCGGAGTCGCCGTACCGCTCAACTGCCGTGACACCGATAAGGCCGGACTCGTTATGGAGACAATGGCGGCGATGGCGGATGAAATCATAGTTCCCGCGGTCTACGAGGTCACACTGAACGGAAAGGTTTCGCGCGACGACGTATCCTCAAAAATGCTCGACATAATATTTGATAATCCGTCATATGACTTCATAACCGCGTTCGATTTCGGCGGAAGCGGGACTGAACTCAGAAAAGCGGTACTCGGCTGGACTGAGAACTGGTCATCGACATGGGCAAAGATGCGGAATAAGGTCGAGAACGAAATAAACTCGATATCCGAAAAAGCTGAGTAACGGGAGAAACAGAATATGGATGAGATAAAGCTGTGGAAAGACGGCATACATGACGACACGGCGGCGCTCCAGGCTCTCCTCGATAAAAGAGGAGAGGTCCGGGTGCCGGACGGAAGATATCTGATATCGAGACCGCTGATAATTCATGATGACACGCATCTGATAGTCGCGAGAAACGCGGTTCTGCGGCTCGCGGATCACGTGAACTGCTCGCTCCTCGACAATGACGGTCTGTATGAGCGCCGCGTGAACCGCAATATCACGATCGAGGGCGGTATCTGGGACGGCAACAACGCCGCACAGGAGCGCGAATGGATACCGGTCGAGGATCTCCCCTGCGACTATGACAAGTATATCTCGAATTCGCTGATTGTGCTGATGATAAGACTCGTTCACACCGAGCATCTTGTTGTCCGTGACATCATACTGCGTGACCCGACGTCATATGGCATACATATAGCGGATGCCAGATACTTCACGGTCGAGAACGTTCATTTTGATTACGATCTGTCGAAACCGAACATGGATGGCGTTCATATTCAGGGTCCCGCGCGTTTTGGCGTGATACGCAATATCATGGGCGACTGCAATGACGATCACGTCGCGCTCTGCGCCAACGGAACGACGAGGAGCGAGATCACACGGGGAGACATTGAGGATATAGATATTGACGGAATCTTCTGTGAGAACGGATACACCGGGATCCGGCTGCTATCGCGCGGAGACGCCGTGCGGAATATAAACATCAGGAATGTTCACGGAGCGTTCAGACTTTTCGCGGTATCATTCACCCACCACTATCCGCTGCACGAGGATAAGCCGGTTCTGCTTGAAAATATCCATCTCTCGGATCTGTATGTGTCAAAGAGCACAGGATACGCGCCGGAAGATCAGATTCCGGCAGTCATCAACAATTCACAGGTCTGGTTTGAGTCCGGAACAAACTGCCGGAATATCACGTTGGAGCGTGTTTACAGGCATGAGAAAAACGAGATGACAAAGGCACCGGCGATACGCATAAGCCGCGGAGCAGCTGTCAGCGACATGACGATCAGCGATATACATCAGGATTTTGTCGGAGATCCTCAGCCAGTGCTTTCAAATGAATCCACAAGTGAGGTCCGCATCAGATAGCCGTACTCCTGTCCTGTTAAGCCTGTCCTCTGAATCCCGAAACAACCCCGGCAGAAACGCCATCAGATTGACTCAATCGCCGGAGAATACAATCACAGTTCATTGGTGGCGGATATATTTATTATATACGCTCCAAAATATGAACGGAATGTAAAATCCGCTCGCTGACGCAAAAATATGAACGAGATATATTGACTTTTTGTCTGAACGCGTGTATAATATATTACAGAAACGATATGTCGAAAAAACACGAATCAGGGCGAAGAACCCCGACACGCATATCGAAAAATAACAGAATACTATCCGTCAGTTTTCAATTGCCGGAAAAAAGAAACCGGGCAGAGCTGCGGATACATATTCAGAACGAAAGGACAGATTATGTAAAATGAAACGCACAGCAGTTTGTTCGGTTTTATTCTTTGCCATGTTCATGGTTCTGGCAGGGATTTTGTGTATGGGAGTCGCGGCGGAGGAAAATATTACGCTTGTGAACCCGTTTGACAGCAGCGACACATTCAAAGTTTCGCAAAGTGATGATGTAATTGCTTATAAAGCGGTTATTTCTGATAAGCAGATATTGGAAGACTGTATTGACACTATCAACCCAATATTGGATGTGCAGACATTGGCAGGAGCTTTACAGAGCAACAATACTGTGATTTTTATCACAAAAAGTTTCAGTATACCAGAAAACGTTACGATTGATTTGCATGACTACAATAATGTATGGCTCATAGGTTCCACCGAAAATATCGAAATCACGAATAAAGGTACCACACCTTTCACTGCTATTTCTGGTTCCACTACATTGGCATCTCTAAAAATTGATGGGGCAGGTTCATATCCAGTTGCCGGAATAGAAATAACCGGTGGAACCCTGACACTGAAAGACGTAACCGTAACAAACTGTACCGGCGGCGGAGTACGCGTGACCGGCGACGGCAAAATCAATGTTTCCGGAAGCACAACTATTATCGGCAACAAAGCAGACAATAAAGATTCCAACCTCCGTTCAGCATCTCCGGTAAATGTCATTGATAAACTCACCGGCAATATAGGCATTGATATGACAGACAACGCCACCGGGATCGCCGCAACCGGAGATATCCTCGCGACCGACAAAGCCTCGGTAAACGCCTTCTCTCTCGACGGGCAAAGCGGATACAAACCGACGCTTGACGCTGAAAATAAGCTCATCTTCACGGATTCCGGCAGTACTGACCCGGATCCCGGTGAGAGCGACCAGAAGACAAGCTCCGTCGGAATCAAGGTCGACGGCAGTATCGACGCGGACAATAATAAGGTCACGTTCAGGATAACCACAAATGTACCACAATGTATCGGAGATTATATTCCATTCACCGGGGCTGTGGATGGTCCGTCCGTACAGCGCGTCCAGTCCGCAAATAAGCGCGGCACATATATGCTCGTCTTCCATAATACGCTCGATTCAAAACTGAGTATTGACCCAGAAAGTCTCAAACTGACTGTCAAATCGAAAGAAATTGACAATAGCCTGTATACAGTCGAATATGATAACCTGACAGATGGCTGTACGTTTGAGTTGAGAGTAAACCTTGTCGAACTGTATAATAAAGGCTATTACACTCTTGAAGATGTAACAACAACCCCGCCGGATGTTGTCCTGACCTTTGACGCGGTCCCGAAGGAAGGTCGGCTAAGCGGACAATACACCGACACGGCGTATATAAACTACGGACCATACAGCGATGAGTCAAAGCTCACACCGACAGTAAAGACTCCCGTGACAGTCGGTCTGTATACCGTCACGGTCTTCAAGTATGATCAGGAAAACCAAACGAAAGGTCTTGCCGGTGCAACATTCATTCTCAACAAAGTTGAAGGTGAAACCGCGACTCCAATCGCAACAGGTACTACCGATGATAACGGGTATTGTGTTTTCAGCGGACTCGAAGCCGGAAACTATGAGCTTGTCGAATCAGAGGCTCCTGAAGGTTATGCCAAGAGCGATAAGTCATATAGTTTCACCTGCGACCGCGACATCACAGTCAACTTCGCGAACGTGAAGCTCCCGCACACCGGCGGCATCGGATATAAACTCCCGGTCACGATCGGTATAATCTGCGTCATCTGCGGCGGAGCCTTCATTGCCGTCGGCAGGAAGAAAAAGAACGACAAATAAATGGTGCAGTCCCGCACATTCTTATCAATGTACGGGACTCATCTTTAATTACGATCCAGTATACACTTTTGCCATTGCAGCACAGTAGAAAGGTATAATCATAAATGAAACTCGCGGCACACTGCGCCGGTCGCTTGGCAGCGGCGCTCGGCGGCGGAATAATCGGTATTTTTTATCTGTAAAATGCAAGGCTTTCCTTATTCAGGCGTGGGGTTTCGGCTTGCCTGTATGGGCGCTTCTGCTGTTCACCGCCCTGCTCGCCGCGGCGGCTTTTGTGTTCGCGCCATCTGCCAAACAGGTGCGTGACTATATTGGTCTGCCGCTGTACGCCGACGCGCTGATCCTGGTATGCTGCACTGGTATTGTGTTTCTATGGCGTGATTATCTGACCTCGCGGGCTCTCGAGGGCTCTGATGTCACGATGAGCGGCATAACTGAGACACTCTATCTGTTCGGCGGCGGACTTCTGCTGGCTATCTTCATACTGCTGAATCTTCCGGCTCTGAGGAGGATATTCGCAAGTATAAAGTCGGTTTTGCGTTCCGTGACCCGCGGAGACATATGCTTTATCGCAACGATTCTTGCGGCGGTGAATCTTCTCGTCTTCATATACGCAAAAAACAGCTCGACCATATACTACTGGGACAACGCCGGGTATTGGTCTGTCTCGCGTGAACTTGCCGAACTGTGGAAAAACGAGGGAACGAAAAGGCTGCTCAAGGTCGTTTTCGACTCGGTTCTGACGCTCGACTACAACTATCTTATCATACTTCCGGCAATAGTTTGCGTACGTCTGCTCGGTTCCTCCCGCTATATTTTCCTGTCGTCGATCGCGAATTTCGGATACCTGCCGGTCTGCGTGCTGGTCTGGTATATGGCAAAGCGCTATACAAAACACCGGCTCATCATCACGACGATCACACTGCTGTTCACGCCGATGCTGTTATATTCGGTAATGATCGGCTTTGTCGACGTCGGAGGATTTGCCTTCACACTGCTGTTCTTTTTCCAGAGGCTGGTATCGACAAAGCTTCTCGCCGACTACAGTTCGCTGTATGTTGCTTACAAGATCGGACTTGACAAAGATATTCTGCTGCTTTTCCGGTATTTCGGGATAACACCGTTAATATTATTTTTCGCTGCGGGTATATGTCTGCTGTTTTCAAAGGGTCAACGATGTGACGCGGCTTTTCTGATGATCTGGTCGGTTCTCTGTTTTTGTCTGTTTGTCCGGGTGCAGACGCACGGTCAACAGCATCTGCTGATGTATGCTCCGGCGTTCATGTGTATGATTATACTTGTCTCAGGCAGACTCGAAGCCAACCTCCATGGATCAAAGCAATATACGACGGCGCTGACGGCAGCAGGGATGTCGCTCATAGTGTCGCTTTCACCGTTCATCCCGCGCATACAGCCAGCGTCGCTACAGGAACTGAAAAAACCGACTATGCTGCCGTCCTTCAGCTGGTCTCCGCCGAAAAGATCAGACGCCATGACCGTGGTCGGGCTGCTGCGATATCTTGACAGTCTCGGCGCGAAGGGACTGCACGTCGGTCTTCTGGCGTCCTCGTTCACACTGAATCAGGATATGCTGCTGAACTCGGAAGCCTCGCTATCACTGCCAAGAGTATCGGATACACCTCGCAGCTATCTCGTCTATCTGCCCGATGTGGATCAGCGGGACGGTTGGAGCGACGCGCTGTTCAAATGCGATATCTTAGCGGTCGCGGATCCTCCGCAGACGCATCTTGGCGAAGTGAACCAGGCTGATATGGTTAGGATGATATGGACACGATGGATGATATGGTCAGAGAATATCTCTCAGGCTCAGATATCGTCTATGGGGTGCGCAGCTCACGTGAGAGTGACAGCTTCTTCAAACGTACGACGGCAAGAGGCTTTTACCGCTTTATGCGTCTGCTCAGCGCGGAGGTGGTATACGATCACGCGGATTATCGCCTGCTATCGAAGCGTGTTCTTGATGAACTTGCCTGATACCGCGAGGTGAATATCTTCCTGCGCGGCATGATACCTCTTATCGGCTTCCGAAGCTCCTGCGTCGCCTATGAGCGAAAGAAACGCGCCGCGGGGAAGAGTCATTATCCGCTCGTGAAGATGCTTTCGCTTGCGCTTGACGGAATAACAAGTCTGTCAACAAAGCCGCTTCGTCTGATAACCGGACTTGGAATCGCTGTGGCTCTGCTCAGCTTTGCCGGAATAATCTGGTCGTTTGTCAGATATTTTTCCGGCAGAACGGTCACCGGCTGGGCTTCGATGACCTGTATAATCTGTTTTTTATGCGGGGTACAGCTTCTCTGCCTCGGGATCATAGGCGAATATATAGGTAAGCTGTATCTTGAGGTCAAATCCCGTCCACGCTATATAATCGCCGAGCGCACCGGAAGCGTGAACGAAAAAAATATCGGCAGAGGAAAGTACCGCTATCAGTCATATTCATTGATGATCTGATGCAGCGGAGCCGGAATGAACGCCGATCAATAATGGAGATAATATTATGATAAACAGGCAAGACGTAGAAAAAATGTTTGACGAACTCGGAATATGCCCTGACAGCACGGTCGCTGTCCATACCTCGCTGAAAAGCATCGGCGGAATTGAGGGCGGAGCAGAAGGACTGCTCGATTACTATACAGAATTGCTTCCTGAAGGGCTTCTTATTGTTCCGACTCATACATGGGCAGTGATCAACCGCGATAACCCGGTATACGATGTCCGCGAATCTGTCCCGAATATCGGGGTATTTCCGCAGATCTGCGCGAAAGAGACGTTCAGACGCGGCAACGCTATCCGCTCGCTGCATCCGACTCACTCGGTCGCGGTCTTCGGAAAGCGCGCGAAGGATTATGTGACCGGCGAAGAAAACACCCGCTCGAGAACCCCTGTTGATGGGGTGTGGGGCAGATTTTATGATGAAGACGCCAGAGTACTGCTGATCGGGGTCGGTCTTGAGCGCAACACTTATATGCACTCGATTGATGAGGAAGTCAACCCGTTTCCTGATAACCCGGATCTTTATTTTGACGCGGTAGCGACAGACGCCGACGGCAGACGTTACGAGCTTCTGCATATGAATACGAGTTTTTATTGGAGCTCAGTTGATTTCCCGCTGCTCGGGGATTATCTTGACAAAAAAGGGGTTATGAGCTATTCCACGCTCGGAAACGCCAGGGTTGCCTGTTTTGATGTCCGCAAGGGCCACGACGCGCTGATCGAACTGTGCCAAAAGGCGGAGGATCCCCTTGATTTTCATTCGCTTGTGAAAGCGGCGGAATAACTGGTTTTATCAATCGCCGACGGGAGAATTGACAATGATATTTTTCGGAAAAGTCTCACTTGTATTCAAATATATATCCCGGCTCTTCCGGCTTGACCCGGGGTATTTCATGCTCTCGGTCTTTTCGCAGATATGCAACGCGGCGGCGGCCGTGCTGATGCTCTGGCTCCCGAAGATAATCCTCGATGAGTTCGTCGGGGACCGGAATATCACGAAAATCATCATATGCGTCGCCGTTATGGCAATATCGGCGATATTTATCTGTGTCGTCGAGAAGATAACCGAGACACTCGGCTTCCGTCTGTCGCACCTCCAGAACCACGTGCGGATTGAGCGCACCTCAAAGATGGCGGAGCTCGACATGGCGCAGGTGGAATCTCCCGCCGTGCATGACCTGTCGGCTCTCGCGGCGGAGGTCAACAACCGCGGGACTATAAATCAGGTCACAAACCGCGTCATGAGGCTTTTTTCCGCGATACCGATGCTTATAACGACTATCATTATCCTCGCCGAGGTGAATCTCTGGCTTGTCCCGATATCGGTCGTCTTCGCGGTCGCGTCGGTTATTGTGTCGGCTCATATCGAAAAGCGCGTGTTTGAGAATCATATGTACTCCGAAACGCTGTTCCGCGCGGAAAACTACTTCGCCGGGGTCTTCAGCAACAAGGACTTCCGCAAGGAGATACGCTTCTTCCGCATACACGACTGGCTCGTCGCGAAGCACGAGAAAAAGTACGGCGAGCTGCTCGCGAATGAACAGAAGCTGAACAACTACGTCGCGGGCGTGACTGCCCCGGTCGAAATATTGTCGATAATAAAGGATTACGCGATATACCTCTATCTCGCGTTCCGCGTGCTCGCCGGGAAGATCACTATCGGTATGTTCACACAGGGCTTTCAGGCGACGGGACAGCTGACGGCGTCGATAAAGAGCGTCATGGACTTTTTCACGTATTTCACGAACGAATCGAGGTATATCCGCGCGTGGGTCGACTTCATGGGGTTGAAATCGAACATCGAGAGCTGGAAGGGCGACGGGCTTATAAAGGAAATCCCTGCCTCTGACACGGCGGAGATAAGACTTGAGAACGTGTCGTTCCGCTACAGCGACGACGGTCCGGAGGTGCTCAGAAATATTGATTACTCATTCCATCTCGGAAAGGTATACTCCGTCATCGGCGCGAACGGCGCGGGAAAGACGACACTGCTCAACCTGATAGGTCGTCTGTACGACGTCACAGACGGCAGGATAACCTATAACGGCATGCCGATACGTGATTTTGACATTGACGCGTACCGCGGAATGTTCTCGTCGGTGTTCCAGCAGACGCACGTCTTCGCGATGAGCATAGCGGAAAACATCGCGCTCGACAGATACGACGGCAGCGCGGAACAGAAAGAAAAAATAACGTCGATACTCTCCGACCTCGGGATGGGCGATTACATAGCCGGTCTGCCGGACGGCGTCGACACTCAGCTTGGAAAGGAATTCGACGAGAACGGCGTCATAATGTCCGGCGGTCAGCTCCAGAGACTGTCAATCGCCCGGGCGCTTTTCAGGGACGCGCGGATATTGCTGCTCGACGAGCCGTCGTCGGCGCTCGACCCGCTTGCCGAGGACGAGTTCTTCGGGCTGCTCCAGTCGATCTCCGCCGGGCGGATGATATTCTACGTGTCGCACCGCCTGCTGAGCGCCGCTCTCGCGGACACCGTCGTTTTCATTAAAGATAACCACATCGCGGCGAGCGGAAAGCATGAGGAACTGATGAAGACCTGCCCGGATTACAATTCGTTTTATATGGCGCAGGCTAAGTATTATAAGACAGCGGAGACGTGAACCGGTCAATCATCCTGTTTGCCGTGGCGCAGGATATATTCGCTCGGAGGGACTCCGACCGATTGGTGAAACACATTCGAAAAATACAGAGGGTCACTATATCCCGAGAGAATCGCGACATTCTTGACAACACTGACCCCCTGCTCAATCAGGAATATCGCGTGTCTTATGCGCGCGTCCCTGAGATATTCCGAAAAAGTGACGCCTGCCCCATGTCTGAATATCCGTGAGATATACTTCGCGTTATATCCAAGTTTCTCGGCGCACGAGTCGAGGGTGAAGCCGCTGTCCGTGAACTCCGTCTCTATCATATGGATCATCTTCTCAGTCAGATTCTCCCTGCTCTGTCCGTCCGGCTTTGTCATTCTGGAGAAGGAATAGAGGAGAACGCTCTCGCTTATAAGATCAAGGTTCCGCTCGGCAGCACGCCCGATAGCGTTCTTCCAGAAGGACACGAGACCAGAGTACCCGGGAAATACACACCTCGACTGCGATATGTCGAACTGACCGTAAAGCTCGGACGCGCGCCGCCCGCGGTAGCTTATATACATATATACCATGTTGTCGGTATCTATGATGGTGTACGGAACCCCGGTGAACGTGAAGAACAGGGTTCCCGCCGTGAGCTCGAAGCTCTGCGTATCGGTTACGAGCCGCCCGCTTCCGCCGACCATCAGGTACATTATATCGCATGACCGCAGCTGTTTTATACCGTCGACCGCGGCGTTCTGTTCAAGCACGAAATTTATCGTCGTCAGCTGCTCGTCCGACTGTCTGGTAACATATTTACATATGTTGGGACCTGTCTGCCTCATAATAGTTCTCCTTTGCTTTTGTCCGGGCCAATGTTGCCCGGCTTTTTTATTATACCATATCCGGCAGAGGTTTTCAACAATATGGAGAAAAATTCCATGATCGGGTGGGATTTTTTTATTGCCTTGGTGGCGCGGTTATGGTATAATGGTTTCAAAGGGGATAACGGGATGATCTATTACGGAATGATAACCGCCGCTGTCGCGATGTTCAGCATACAGTTCTTCTTCAAAAACATATACCGGAACGCCCGCGGAAGCGGGACCGGCGCGACCCTCGAGTTTTCCGCGCTGAGCAGTCTCGCCGGGATGGCGGTGCTGTTCATCATGAACGGACTGCGTTTCGAATTCACCGCGTTTTCGCTTCTGATGGCGGCACTGTCGGCGGTGAATTCAATAAGCTTCACGTTTTGCAGTCTGACGGCACTCGGAAAAATAAATCTATCGCTGTACTCGGTGTTTTCGATGCTCGGAGGGATGGTCCTTCCGTTCGCCGCCGGAATCATCTTCTTTGATGAACCCCTGAGAGCCGGGAAGATAGTGTGTCTGCTGTTCATCACCGCGGCGCTCTGCGTCACGATAAAGAGGGATGAGTGCCGTTCCGGAACCGGATATTATATCGGAGTTTTCGCGCTGAACGGCATGTCGGGCGTACTGTCGAAAATATTTCAGGCGTCGCCGTTTGAGAAAACATCCGCCGCGGGATACTCGGTTCTCAGCGCGGCGTCGACGGTGGTCATCGCCTGTGCGCTGCTGCCATTTTTCCGGAGCGGCGAAAAAAGAAAATTGTCAGCCGGAATGATCGTCGGGACTATGGGCAACGGCATACTCGGATGCATAGCGAATCTCCTGCTCCTGATATCGCTCGCGCACCTTCCGGCATCCGCGCAGTATCCGTTCGTGACCGGCGGAGTCATGATAATGTCGACGGCACTCTGCTTCTTCACGTCAAAAAAACCGCGGGCGAGGGAGCTCGTTTCGGTCGCGCTGGCTTTCGCCGGGATGCTCGCGCTCGTTCTGATTGACTGAGCGCAGATATGTTTATGACCCGATGAAATATCGGGAACAAATATAATTTTGGGAGGCAACACCATGAAAACAATCCGTATCGGAGTATTCGGACTTCAGCGAGGAGCATACTACTTCGACAACATACTGGCAAACAACGGTGAGATCGTCGCCGTCTGCGACAAAGCGCAGCGTTTTGTGGACGCCGCCGCCGGCAAGCTCGGCGGTACGACGGCAGGCTACACCAACTTTGACGAGTTCATAGAGCATCCGATGGACGCCGTATTCCTCGCGAACTATTTCAACGAGCACGCGCCATACGCGATAAAGGCGCTCGAAAAAGGCATTCACGTCCTCAGCGAATGCACGTCGAACGGCACGATGGCGGAGGGAGTGGCTCTCGTCCGGGCGGCAAGAAAGTCCGGGGCATTCTATATGCTCGCGGAAAACTATCCGTTCATGCTGTTCAATCAGGAGATCCGCCGTGTATACCAAGAAGGAACTCTCGGTCAGGTGATGTTCGCAGAGGGCGAGTACAACCACCCGGCGGATCTGTATAACGCCGAATATTCCGCCTCTCTCCGAGACGATGTGCGGCACTGGAGGAACTTCCTCCCGGCGACATATTATATAACTCACTCGCTCGGACCGCTCTGCTACGCTACCGGCTCGAAGCCTGTCCGCGTGACCGCGATGCCGGTGTTCATACCGCGTCCGGATGACTGCGTCTCGGCGTCATTCTGCGCCGACCGCGCGGCGATCATCATGACGCGGAACGACGACGCGTCGGTCTTCCGTGTGACCGGATGCGCCGCGTTCGGCGCGCATGAGAACTCCTACCGCGTCTGCGGAACCAAGGGGCAGATAGAAAATCTGCGCGGCACCGACGGAAAGATCATGCTCAGATACAACGACTGGGAGATCCCGGAAGGTATGAACGCCGAGAACTCATATTACCCTGAACTCACCGACAAGGACGCGGAGCTTATCAAAAAAGCCGGGCACGGCGGCGGAGACTTTTTCGTCATCCGCAAATTCTTCGAATCGATACGCACCGGGGCAAAGCCTGAGATGGATGAGCTGTTCGCGACAAGGCTCGCGTCGGTCGCCATCCTCTCTCACAGAAGTCTGCTCGCCGACGGTGCCCCGTTCGACATTCCGGACTTCTCGCTCGAGTCAGACTGTCTGAAATACGAGAATGACAACGCGAACCCATTCTGGACGCCGGACGGCACACCGCCAAACATTCCGTGCTGTTCGCGTCCGGACTACGCGCCGTCCGAGGTGTCGCTCGGGAAATTCAAAGAGGCGCTGGAGCGCAGATTTTCCGGCGACAGCAAGTAAACCGAACCAGCGCCGGGCATAACAACCACCCGAAAACGGAGAAAGGAACCGGAGACATGAAACACTACAGACAACTTATCGCGGCGATGCTGTTCTGTACAATTCTTATTTCCTGCGCCGGTCAGAGCGGCGAAACAGACACAACATCCGGCACCGAAGACACAAGCGAGACAGATACCGGAACAACCGTATCGTCAATCCCTGAGCCGGATATTCCGGAACTCGATTACGGAGGAGCGGAATTCACATATCTCATACGCGGCGGAAACGTGAGCAGCTACATGGAAAAGTATGTCTACGCCGAGGAAGAGAACGGCGAGCCGGTGAATGACGCGATATATAAACGCAACCTGCAGGTCGAGGAAAAGTTCAACATAAAGATAAAAGCTCTTTATCCGGCGTGGGAAAGCGGATGGGCAGGTGAGCTCGAAAAGCTCGCGCGCGGATATATCCAATCAGGCGACGACGGAATCGACGTCATTTCGAGTATGCGCTCGACGCTCAGCGGACTCGCGCGCGAGGGAGGTCTCTATAATATGCTCGATCTTGACTATGCGGACCTGACGGCTGACTGGTGGGACAAAAACGCGGCGGATGAGCTTACGATAGAGGGTAGACTGTATCTGATGCCGAGCGACATCTCGATGGGAAATCTCGAGACGGCGCGGTTCATGTACTTCAATCAGGGCATCATCGATGAGTACGGTCTCGAGGACCCGTATCAGCTTGTTGAGAACAATAAGTGGACGATAGACAAGGTCCTCGAGATGACAGCCGCGGTGTCGGAAGACCTCAACGGCGACTCGGTCTTTGACCAGAACGACAGATATGGGATGCTCACCGACGACAGTTACAACGGCACTTTCGTGTATCTCGTCGCGGGCACGGGTGTGAGCCTCGCCGTAAAGGATACGGAAAACGTGATCATTCCCAATATCATGACCGAAAAGGTACAGGACATGATAACAAAGTGCTCCGCTGTCCTGACCGGAACCGACTGCGCCATTTCGAGCGAAGAGCTCTTCGGTATGGGAGACACGACCGGATACGCGAATGAGTATGATTACCCGCGCGCACTCTTCGCTGACGGACATTTTCTGTTCTATCAGAGCGGCATCGCCTCGATGGAATGCTTCCGCGATATGAAGCAGGATTTCGGTCTTGTCCCGAATCCGAAGTATGACGAGAATCAGGAGAATTATCACCATAAGATCGATTTATTCGCTCTGATCTTCGCGGTGCCGGTGTGCGCCGGGGATATGGAGCGTGTCGGCGCGGTGCTCGAGTATTCGGCTTGGCTGTCGCACCAGACGCTGCTTCCGGCGTATTACGAGACGACAGTCAAAGGAAAGCGCCTCCGAGACGACAAGGCGATCGAGATGCTGGACGTGATAAAGAGTTCGATGCTGTATGACCTTTCAGACGTATTCGGCCTCGGCGGCAATCAGATACTCTGGGACGCATTCAAATCTGGCAATCTGTCGTCGACATACGCGAAGAAAGAGAAGACTTTCAGAAAACAGATCGATAAGCTGCTTGATGATCTGTCATCAATAGGGTAAACCGACGCCCCCGGCGTGATCATAGCTGTCACGCCGGGGTTTATATATTACTGGTTGTATTTTCAATCCATACATATATCTTACGGTTCTTGACTCTTCTCCGATAATCTGATATAATAGAATCAGGATAAGCGCTTGTCACTGAAATTGAAATATCAGGAGAACGAACATGAACATAACACTGAACTCAACCCTCCGCTCCCTCCGCCGCAAGAAAAACGTCACGCAGGAGGAGCTCGCGAGTCACCTCGGCATCACCGCGCAGTCGGTCGGAAAGTGGGAGCGCGGCGAGGGATTCCCGGACATAACCCTCCTCCCGGCGATAGCGCTGTATTTCGGCGTCACGACCGACGAGCTGCTCGGTATCGACAAGGCGCGGATCGACGAACGTATAAAATCTCTCGAAGCCGAAAGCCTCCGGCTCCGCAACCTCGGCGACGTGCCGGAAAACCTCGCGCTCTGGGAGAGCGCTTACAGGGAATTCCCGAACGACTGCCGGGTGATGTCCCATCTGATGGACGCGCTCGGGCAGGATCCGCATTATCCGCACCCGAAGGATGTCTGTGAGCGCCGTATCTGGCTCGGCGAGCGCGTCTTGGACGAGTCGACCGACTCAAAGCTCCGCGAACACGCCGCTATGTCGCTCTGCTATACCTTTAATGAACTGCGTGACACGAAAAACGCGCTGAAATACGCCGATATGTGCGGCTCGATCCACAGCTGCCGCGAGGGTCTGCGGGCATTCGTGACCGACGGCGAGGAAGGCGTCAAAGCGACGCAGAAATATCTTTTGGCGCTGATTCAGAGCGCCGTGTTTGCCGCGTCGGATATGACGAACAAATCCTGCTCGACTGATGACGAACGCCTCACCGCGCTCAATTTCAGCATTTCTCTTCTGAAGCTTCTCTTCTCGGACGGGCGTTTCGGCTTCTACGCGAACGATCTGTCAGTATTCTACGAATGGATTGCCGTTGTTCACGCACGGCGCGCCGACAAAGAAAAGACGCTAACGGCTCTCGCCGAAAGCGTCAGATACGCAGTAGAAGGCGCGGAAGTCAACGGAAACTACACATACACCGCGCCGATGGTAAACCGCGTCGTCAGCGACCCGAAAACCAGCGCAAAGAACTACAAGGGCAACGCCTGCGACCTCAGGCTTGAAGACCTGTCGAAACGTTGCTACGATTTTCTCCGCGAGGACGAGCGGTTCGTGAAATTCATGTCGGAGCTCAGGGCTCACAAGGAGCTGTCCACGCCGGATTTCCAGGACAAAAGCAGCCGCGTGGGAGCCTGATGTTTATTCCCTCTCCGCGAGATAAGTCGACACTCTGTCCTGAATTATCTTAACGGTGTCGTCGAGCGATTTATCGCCCTCGAAATACATCTGCGATTCCTCGTAGATCGTTCCTATGATCCTGAATCCGGCATCCGGGTACGCGCCCGCTCCGGTTATGAGGTCTTTCAGCGAAGCAATACAAGCTTCATCCGCCTTTACAAGCACGCCATTGCCGGTATAGTAACCTTTTCTGATCATTTCCTTCAGTTCAGACATGACTTCACTCTCATCAGTCGTCGTGAATTTCATGCTCACGCTGCCCTCGTAATAGTAGTATTTCCCGAGTTCTGCCGCGCAGAGCTTGTCGAAACGCCCGATATTCGCCGGGAATGAATTACCGCCCGACGCTCCGTTTTCCGCGACGAAGCGGATGAATTCCCACGCGACATCCTTGAATCCGCTCTTCTCATTTATCGCGAAGCTCGTGCGGGGCTTGATCAGCGCGCCGTTATGACTACTTGTCGGGTAGCCAACGAATTTGGTCTTGTTCTTGCCGAAATAGGTCATGACTTGCAGATATGAACGTATATCAGACGCTCCGGTCTCGATCAGCAGAACATCTCCGTCACGATAAGGCTTCCACGCGTCAAGCTCGTAGTCCCTGAGATCATCGCCTGAGAGCGTGTCGCGGTAAGACACTTTTTCAACATTTTTCAAATATTCAAAAAGCCTCCGGAATGTCGGCGTGTCAAAATCACACTCGTATTCCTGAGAATCAATGAAAGAATCGAGCGACGCGCATAACGTGAAGTCTGTCATCACCATCGGATACGTGGCCTCAAGCAGGAATTTTCCCTCAGGGAGGTCTGACGCAAAGTCAATGAAGCCGTCGATGTCCCAGCGATCGGGCTCAACATAATCTTTGTTCGCCGCCACAAATTTCGGTGTGAAATCTGTGATGAACTGGTGCATCCGTCCCTTTCCGTCCTCGCACATCGAAATCACACTGTCGAAGTATCCGCTCTCAAAATCGTCATCGATGTATATCGAAAGGTCAGCAAAAGCGCCCTTGTCCATCCACTCGTCGGCGGCGTTGAAATCAGTCGTCACAACTATATCCGGTGCTACGCCGGACATAAGCTCTCTTTCGAGCAGTTTGCTGTTGTCATAGTCGTATTCGTCGATCGGCTCAAACCGGCTGTAATCAACAAGTTCGACACGGTATTCGTCGCTCTGGCGGTTGAAGCTTATGACGTCCTTGCGGAGCATCGGATATCCGCTGTAGTTGTAAGCGACGCTGATGACCACCTTCTCCGGTATCTCGTCATCCGGAATACGCGTCATCAGATATACGCCGTATTCAGGCTCAGTGCCGAAGGTGTCGATGCACCCGAACACCATCGTGTCAGCATCGATTATCGCCGCGTAGCGCACCGAACTTCCGGCAAAATCCGAGTTCATGAAATTCAGCAGCTCGACCGGTTCATCCGCGTCGGAATTCCAGCCTTGTACAGCGTCGTCGTCCTTTATGTAGATATCATAGCCCGGACCGACGAAAAGATACGCGTTGGTATACACGCTCATATCGGGAAGATTCAGCGTATCACCGAACTTTTTCGTCTCGGTATCGATGAAGCGTATCTGCTCATCATACGAATCGTCGCGGAAGGACGCCCAGACCCGCCCGTCAGCGGTCGACGAAAGCATCTCCATCCGCCCGGGGACAGATATTTCAAACAGCTTATTACATTCCCGGTCGAGCACGGCGATGGCATAGTCACATCCGATATATATCTTCCCGTCCCCATCGACCGCCAGATATCCGAAATAGGTATTCTTACCGGTAAACATGGAATCACTCCCGTCAGATTCGATGAGTGAGTTCACGTCAGCGCAGACCGTCACAATATCGTCGCCGAGACGGTCAAGCGAGTAGGTCATTTTCCCGTTGCCGTCCGTTTCAGACTTCAGCAGAAGCACATTACCGTCCGCCCCGAGCGCCGTACCGCTGACCGCTTCGTTCGCGGCAAGGTCGATCACACGCTTCACCGGGTTTATTTTATCTGTTCCGGACGAGATATCAACGCTTATGACCACATACTGTGAGGAATCACTGTCCGCGTCGAGGATTTCGTCCCCGCTGACAACGACAGTTTTCCCGTTTGCGAGAATATTGTCCGCGCGGACATTTCCGAGTCCGAGGTCATTCGCCTTGTATACGTGGTCAACTTTAGATTTTTCCGGAGCTTTCGTGCCGCACGCGGCAAGAGGGAAGAGAGTAAGTACCGCTAAAACAATAGAGATGAACGCCTTTTTCATGACTTGATTCCTTTCCGCGGGGCAGCACCGTACCGTCACCCCGCCATGTGACTGATTTCGGTATATATGACGAGTTCTATACAGGTAAAGTTCCGGATTCTCCGTATTTATTTTATCCGCGCGATTCCGCCGTCGTCAGGTTCTTCATCCAGTCGTATCTGCGGATCTTGAAGAACGCCACGATGCACTTGAAGATCTGGTCAGATTTCAGGCAGAAGAACACGACCCACGCCGGACAGCCGAGAAACGCGGTAATAAGCGCGAGCGGCAGCACGACACAAAAGACCGCGAACGTGTCGTTCTTGAAGACGAAGCTGACGTCGCCGCCCGATTTCACAAGCCCGAAGAGACACGGGTACTGATAGCAGGTTCCGATCGCCGTGATACACAGAACGCGTATGAACTGCCTCGAGCAGATCGCCGATTCAGCGGTTATGTCATAAAGCGAGATAAACGGGTCGCAGATAACGAACAGCAGCGCGGCGGAGAGAAGACCTATCACGAAGAAGATCAGCTGTACGCTGTTCGAGTACTCGCGTATATCCCCGATATCCCCGGCGCCGACCTTCTTGCCGGTCACGATGCCGACCGCCGCGGCAAGACCGTTTATTCCGACGTACATCAGGTTGTTCAGGGTATTCGCGATGCTGACGGCGGTGGTGACGCTCTCGCCGAGGTGACCGAGGATGATCGAGTTCGAGAACAGATTGACGCCCCAGACGAGCTGTCCGGCGACGAGCGGAGCTCCGTATTTCAGAAAATCGCGGAGAAGAACCTTATCTATGGTCCGCATCATTCCGACGCGGAATCTGAGCTTTTTGTCGACGAATCTCACATATATAAACGCGATCACGGTCTCGCTGATACGCGCGATGAGCGTCGCGAGCGCGGCGCCCCTGACGCCCATCGCCGGAAGTCCCGCCTTGCCGAATATCAGCAGATAATTCAGTATCACATCGATAAACAGTGATGAAAGTGAAACAATAAGTCCTATCCTCGGTGATTCCACGCTGCGCATCGACGCGAGCAGCGCCTGCGTCAGCGAGAAGAACACATACGAAAAGCACAGGAACGACAGATAGCTGACTCCGTTGTCTATGACCGCGTCGACATTCGTGAATATCGAGATGACCTGTCTCGGCATGAACGTCGTTATGACCGAGAAGACGAGCCCGAGGATCAACGAGAACCACAAGCCGATCGAGGTTATCTTCTGTATGCTCTTCGTGTCCTTCTTTCCCCAGTACTGCGCTGAAATCAGGAGTATTCCGCCCTCTATCCCAGCGTTCAGCACCTGAAGAACAGTCTGCACCTGATTGCCCATGTATACTCCGGAGATCGCGCTGTCTCCCAGCGAACCTATCATCAGGTTGTCCGCGAGACCGACCGAATACGTGATGAGATTCTGAAGCATCATCGGTATCGCGAGAAGGATTATCCGTTTGTATATGTCTTTGTCCTTTGATAATCGCATTTTGATATTTCCTCCGTCCGGAGGACCTTTCTGTATTTTTGATCTGACTGTCAGTCTTTACCGCCGGAGTCTTTGTCGTCGCAGTGGTCGCAGCCGTATGTGTGCCCGTGACCGTAATACCATCTTCCGTAGCGATAGCCGTAGTGCGGGGAATCATTTTTGCCGCCGCTCCCAGACGAACTATCGAAAAGCGCCCCCAGTATTCCTCCGAAAAGCGTGCCAAGAAGCCCGGATTTGTGATTGTCGCTGATCCGCTCGAGACTATCGCTTATCTTCTCAAGTGTCTCGAGCGCCTCACTCATTTCCGTATCTTCTTCCGATTCGGCTTTGACGGTTTCCTCTTCTTCCGGTTCCGGTTCGTCCTCATACCACATCAGGACGCCGCTCCTTTTCGCGGCTCTGCGCAGCACCTCGTCGTCGGCGAAATCCCCGAGCTCCTCTATCTGCTCGCTCGTGAACCGCCCCGACGCGTTCTCCACAAGCGTGTTCATGACTTCCCAGTCGCAGAAATACATCAGTCTGAGAAGTTCGTCCGGACCGAACCTGACGCCCGCCGCGGAAGCCTTTTTCACGAGCCTTGACGCCGCCTTTTCGTCGCCTATATCCTCGGCTATGTCGCATATCTCTGACGGCGCGCCAAACGACGTGAGCGACGAGATCCGCGCTATCTGTGTGCTCTCCGACCAGTCGTAGAAACGGTCACGATATGTTTTCCACTCCATTTGTATCCCCGTCAGAGCCCGAGTATCGCCTTTATTTCGTCAAGATCGGCGGCAAATTTTATCCCCGCAAGCTTTTTCTCGTCGGCGAGACCATGCGACACCATCTCCGACAGCAGAGCGCGGAGATGGTCGTAATATCCGTTCAGATTATAAATAATACAGGGCTTATCCGTGTGACCGAGGACGACTTTCGACATGACCTCGCTGATCTCCTCAAGCGTGCCGGTACCGCCCGGGAAAGCTATGAACGCATCGCCGAGTTCTATCATCTTCGTCTTTCTCTCAGCCATATCACGGGTCACGATGAGTCTCGTTAACGCGTCGTATTCATATCCGGCGTCAATGAAGAACTGCGGCTCAACGCCGGTCGCCTCTCCGCCTGCCGTCAGGACGCTCTCCGCAAGCTCTCCCATCAGCCCACACTTCGAGCCGCCGTAGACAAGCGAGTTTCCGCTCTTTCCAATCCACATACCAAGCTCGCGTACGGCCTCTTTGAGCTTCGGGCCATTTCCTTCGTTCGCGCCGAGGTATACTGTTATGTTCATTATTTTTTCTCCTTTTTCTGGTGTGCTTCAATTATAACACAATACCGTTGTCTTTTCAAGCTCGGCCGTGGAATATTCAGGAAAATGTTTCAAATAAAAATCCGTGGCTGTCAGACGTCCGCCCGACAGCCACGATTTTCTTATCAGCCCTCGAACTGGCTGTTGTAGAGTCTCGCGTAGAATCCGCCCTTTTCGAGCAGTTCCTCGTGGTTTCCGGTCTCGATGATGTGACCGTCCTTCATCACGATGATGACGTCGGCGCTGCGTATCGTAGAGAGACGGTGCGCTACAATGAAGCTCGTGCGACCCTGCATCATCTTTCCGAACGCGCTCTGTATCTTCATCTCGGTTCTGGTATCGATCGAGGACGTCGCCTCGTCGAGTATCAGCATCGGCGGCAGGCAGAGCATGACGCGCGCTATGCAAAGAAGCTGCCTCTGTCCCTGTGACAGCTCGGCGCCGCCCTCTCCGATGACAGTGTCATAGCCCTGCGGCAGACGCTTAATGAAGCTGTGGCAGTGCGCCGCCTTCGCCGCCTCGATCATCTTTTCCTCCGACGCGTCCGGTTCGCCCATCGTCAGGTTCTCGCGGACGGTGCCGGTCTTGAGCCATGTCTCCTGTAGAACCATGCCGTAGTTGTGTCTGAGGCTGTGCCTCGTGATATGGCGTACGTCCTCGCCATCTACTTTTATCGAGCCGTCCTTCACGTCGTAGAAGCGCATCAGGAGGTTGATCATAGTGGTCTTTCCGCATCCGGTCGGGCCGACTATCGCTATTCTCTGTCCGGGCTTCACCGAGAGATTGAAGTCTTCAATAAGCTCGCGCTCCGGAACGTAAGAGAAGCGGACTTTCTCGATATCAACCTTGCCGCTCGCATTCTCAAGCGTGACGGCGTCGGGATCGTCCGGCTTCTCCGCCGGCTCGTCGATGAACTCGAATATGCGTCCCGCGCAGGCAATCGCGTTCTGAAGCTCGGTGACGACGCCGGAGATCTCGTTGAACGGCTTCGTGTACTGGTTCGCGTAGCTGAGAAAGCTCGAGAGCATACCGACCGTCATTGTCCCGCCGACACCTATGACACCGGTGACGGACAGAGCGCCGAAGCACCCGACAGCCGCGTAGACAAGGCTGTTGACGAATCTCGTCGCGGGATTGACGAGTGACGAGAAGAACGTCGCCTTGAGCGAGCATTTTTCAAGTCTGCCGTTTATCTCGTCGAACTGAGAGAGTATCTCCGGCTGATGCGAGAACGCCTTGACGAGCTTCTGCCCGCCGACCGCCTCGTCTATCAGAGCGGTCTGCTCGCCCCTGACCTCCGACTGCGCCGTGAACATCGAATAGGTCCGCTTCGATATGAAGCTTGCGACGAACAGCGACAGAGGCGTTATCACGACGACCGCGAGCGCGATGAGCGCGTTCAGTCTGAACATGAACACAAGCGTGCCGAGTATCGTCATGACGCCGGTGAAGAGCTGCGTGAACCCGAGAAGCAGACCGTCGGCGAACGTGTCGACGTCGGCGATGACCCGGCTGACGATCTCGCCGGACGGCTTCGAGTCGATATACGCAAGCGGAAGTATCTGGAGCTTCGCGAACGCCGCCTTGCGCATATCGCGGACGACGTCGAAGGTTATGCGGTTGTTGACCGTGCTCATGAGCCACTGGAGCAGAGCCGTCGCGAGAATTATAACGCCGGTCCTCGTGAGTATCGGCATTATAGCGGCGAAGTCGACCTTTCCCGCCTCGACTATGCAGTCGATCGCGTCGCCGACGAGTATCGGCACATAAAGCGTCAGAACGACGGTCGCCGCCGCGAATATGACCGACAGGACGATCATGAGGGTATACGGCTTAAGGTAGCGGAGAACGCCTTTTATATCACTGAGCTTTGCTTTTGATTTGTTCTTGCTCATTTCGAAGCATCCTCCTTCTTGTACTGGGATTCGTGTATCTCGCGGTAGACCTCGCAGGTTCCAAGGAGCTCGTCGTGCGTGCCGATACCGACGGCTTTTCCATCGTCAAGGACTATTATCTTATCCGCGGCGCGTATCGACGACGTGCGCTGCGAAACGATGAAGACCGTAGGCTTGTACGGAAGATTCCTGAGAGCCTTCCTGAGAGCGGCGTCGGTCGCGAAATCAAGCGCGGACGCGCTGTCGTCGAGGATCAGTATCTCCGGCCGTCTGACGAGCGCGCGGGCTATCGTCAGCCTCTGCTTCTGACCTCCGGAGAAATTCTTTCCTCCCTGAAGGACGGGCTCGTCGAGCTTCTTTTCCTTCTTGTCGACGAATTCCTTCGACTGAGATGTGACGAGCGCTTCCTCGAGCGTTTCGTCGTCCGCGTCCTTGTTGCCCCAGAGAAGGTTTGAACGTATCGTGCCCTTGAACAGAAGCGCCTTCTGCGGGACGAGACCTATCTTTTCACGCAGCTCATCGAGCGGGTATTTCTTCACGTCAACTCCGTCGACAAGCACCTCTCCTTCGGTCGCGTCGTAAAGACGCGGGATGAGGTTGACAAGCGAAGACTTACCGGAGCCGGTGCCGCCGATTATACCGACGACGTCGCCCTTTTTCGCGCCGAAGGTTATGCCCTCGAGCGAGTTCGCGCCGGCAGAGCCGTATTTCAGCGCAACATTCCTGAACTCGACCGAGAGATCATTCTCCGGCTCCGCCGCGAGCTTTTCCGGAGAGGTCTGGGAGACCTCCATATCGAGGACTTCCTCGATGCGCTTCTCACAGGCGACCGACTTCGTCATCGTAATGATGAGGTTCGCAAGCTTGATGAGCTCGGTCAGGATGAGAAGCATATAGTTATAGAGCGAGACGACCGCGCCCTGAGTGAGTATCCCCGCGTCAACCCGCAGCGCGCCGATATAAATCAGCGCGAGCACGGCGAAGTTGATGAGGATATACGTCAGCGGATTCATGAGCGCCGAGATGCGCCCGACGAGTCTCTGCTCCGAGTTGAGCTCCTCCGCCGCGGAATCGAAGTCCTTCGTCTCCGCCTCCTCGCGGCAGAACGCGCGTATGACCCTGACGCCCGCGATATTCCCGCGGGTCATTCCGAGCACGCGGTCGAGCCTCGACTGCACCCTCTTATAGAGCGGTATGCAGGAGAGCATGATTCCGAACACGACGAGCGACAGCAGCGGTATGACGACGGCGAACGTGAGCGCCGCTTTGGTATCGATCTGGAACGCCATTATCATGGCGCCGAAAACGACGAACGGCGAGCGCATGAAGAGCCTGAGCGTCAGGTTTATGCCCGACTGCACCTGGTTCGCGTCGCTCGTCATATTGGTGATCATCGACGAGACGCCGACTCTGTCAGCGTCCGCGTAGGAAAGCGTGCCGATTTTCACGAGCAGCGCCCGCTTTATTTTGGATACGACCCCGACTGCCGCCTTCGCGGAAAAGTACTGCGCGGTTATCGTGGACGAGAGCCCGAGCGCGCCGAGAAGGACGAGCAGAAGCGCCATACGGAGGATATACCCGGTGTCCGAGTTCTTTATTCCGATATCAATTATGCGCTTCATGACAAGCGGCACGCAGAGCTCGAAGCACGCCTCGAGCATCTTGAAGAGAGGTCCTATGATACACTCCTTCTTGTAATCGCCGCAGTATCTGAAAAGATGTTTCACGGTCTGTGGTTCCTTTCTGTTTTCTTCATAACAACATATATTGTATCACATCCGGTTGCACTTGTCAACTATTAAAAGGGACAAAAAACCGCCTGACCGGGCGGTCATTCCAGCCACGCCGCGCAAATGTTTCAACAGGGTTTCCAACACCCTGTTGAAAGTTCCGAAGTCCCTGTATTCATCGGCTTTTCGGCGTCAATCTGCGGAGATTTCCATCGTCTTGACCGGCGGGATCGTCAACATCTGTCGAAAAAATCCCGACAGTATTTTTGCACAGTCTGTGGAAAATTTCCGCGTGTCAGGCATCGGGCAAAGCGTCCGCGCGAACAACCGTCGGATCGCGTCGGAAACGGCATTAACGGGTCGCGCGGCGCGGAGCCGTCCGGCGTTTTTCCTCCCGGCTGTTGAAAAGTCTGTCGATGATGTGGAAAATCCGATCGCCCTCACGAATGATTCCGCACCGGCGCCTGTGGAATAATTTTTGGCGAATTCCACGTGTTGTCCGGGTTTTCCACAGCGGTTCTTGAAAACTCAGCGAAACTCAGATCGAATAATCATTTATATATCTCTCACGCTGAGAGTCGAGGATCGAGCGCAGGGTTATCCCGTCGAGATACTCGTTTATGACGCGGTTCAGTCCCTGCCAGACCGGCAGCGTCGGGCAGTCGGCGCTTCTCGGGCACCGCGCCGGATCGCCGTCAAGACACACGACTGGCGACAGGCTGCCCTCGGTCAGGCGCAGTATCTCTCCGACCGTCACATGTTCAGGCTCCTTCGCCAGCGCGTAACCGCCCTGAGACCCGCGATTCGTCCGCAGTATGCCCGACCTCGAGAGAATCGGGACGATCTGCTCAAGATATTTTTTCGAGATATTCTGCCGCTCCGCTATGTCCTTGAGGGCGATGAAGCCATCCCCTTCGTGCTCGGCGAGATCTATCAGCATCCTCAGCGCGTAGCGTCCCTTTGTCGATATCTTCATCTGTGATCAGTTCCTTTCAATATTTACAATCCTTATAATACTATTATACTACAAAATCGATAGGTTTTCAAGGGGAGAATGAATTATTCCTCCGGAAATTTTTTATCGGCGCTTGACTTTTCGCTCCGGATGCTTTATAATAGATGTAAATTCCAAAAAGGCAGAAAGGCAGAATCGCCATGAAACTCGTAAAAAGAATACTGACCCTCGCGTCGAACCATATCGGCACGATGCTCTTTGCCGTGTTCGGCATAATCGGCGCGTCGGTGCTGAACCTCGTCGCCCCCGCGCTGCTGCGGCGCTTCACGGCGTCGATACAGGATGTCGGGACGCTCACAAAAAAGGCGCTTTTCATCTACGCCGGAGCGCTCGTCGCGGCTTATCTCATAAGGGCGATATGCCGCGGGATACAGCTCGGAGTGGCGCACATCGCCGCGTGGCAGTTCGTCGCCGAGCTGACGCTCAAGGTCTACGACAAGCTCGAACAGCTCTCGATGCGCTACTACCAGAACAAACAGACCGGAGAACTCATGAGCCGCGTTCTGAACGACACAAGACAGTTTGAGGTTCTTATCGCTCACTCGGTGCCGGACATGGTCTCGAACCTGCTGCTTGTCATAGGCGTCGCGGTAATGATGTTCACGATAAACGTGCGCCTCGCGCTGATAACCCTCATCCCGGTCCCGATAGTGATACTCGCGAGCGTCGCGTACTCGAAGATCGTCGCGCCGATGTTCCGCCTGAACTCCCGCGTCTACGGCGAGCTGAGCGGCGTCATGCAGGACAATCTCACCGGAATGAAGGAGATACAGGCATTCGCGAAAGAGGAGAGCGAACACGACAAGATGGTCGCGAACTGCCGCTGGTACGGTAAGGTCAATATCCGCGCCAACCTCGCGAACGCCGTCTTCACTCCGGGAATAGAACTTCTCACGTCGATCGGCACGGTCATCGTCGTTCTTTTCGGCGGAATGCTCGTGCTTGACGGGAGGATGAACGTCGCGGACATCGTCGGGTTCATCATGTATCTGAGTCTCTTCTACTCGCCGCTCGCCGTCCTGACCCGCCTTGCGGAGGATCTTCAGGTCGCCGCCGCGAGCGCCGCGAGAGTATTCGAGGTTCTCGACAGTGAGCCGGAGATAAAGGAATCGCCGGACGCGAAGGATATCCCGGTCGGCTCCGGCGGGGTCGAGTTTGATCACGTAAGCTTCTATTACAACGAAAAAGAGCCGCTTCTCGATAACATCTCGTTCGAGGCGAAGCCCGGTCAGATGATAGCGCTCGTCGGACCGACCGGCGTCGGAAAGACCACAATCGTCTCGCTCCTCGAGCGTTTCTACGATCCCGTATCCGGAAAAGTGCTCATTGATGGTCAGGACATAAAGGGAGCCACCTTGTCGAGCCTGAGAGCGAATATGTCGATGGTACTTCAGGATGTGTTCCTCTTCAACGGGACGATCGCGGAAAACATCGCCTACGGCGTATCTCTCTCAGAGGGGCATGACTACGCCGGGCTCTACACCGACAGCGGCAGTCTGAACGTCCATGGCGTCAGCATCCCGGTCAGAAAAATGATGAAAAAGGATCCGGCGGACGACAAAATACGCTCGTCGAGCGTCAGAGAGCTCGACATGGACAAAATACGCGCCGCGGCGAAGATCGCGCACGCCGACGAGTTCATATCCGCCATGCCGGACGGCTACAATACGCTGATCGGCGAGCGCGGCGTGCGTCTCTCCGGCGGTCAGAAACAGCGCCTCGCGATCGCGAGAGCGGTTCTCAGAAACACCCCGATTCTCATCCTCGATGAGGCGACTAGCGCCGTCGATAACGAAACCGAGGCGGAGATACAGGCGGCTATAGACGACCTCGCCGGAACCCGCACTATCATCGTAATCGCCCACCGTCTCTCGACCGTGCGCAAGGCGGACAAGATAATCGTTCTCGACAAGGGAAAGATAGTCGAGGAGGGCACTCACAGCGAGCTTATCGCGAAAGACGGTCTCTACGCGCATCTCTCAAAGAGCGGCGAGACAGCTGATGTCTGATATTACATAAAAACAGTCCCCGACCGGTGGAAACGCGGCAGTCAGATGACGCGCGATTCCATACGGTCAGGGATATTTTTTATGATACGCCGGATAAATCGGTTTTTCTTAATTACTCAGCGAACATCGGCGTCGAGAGATATCTCTCACCGGTATCCGGAAGAAGGGCGACTATGACCTTGCCCTTGTTCTCCGGTCTCTTCGCGAGGACGGACGCCGCGTAGACGGCGGCGCCGGAAGAGATGCCGACGAGCACGCCCTCGTGTCTCGCGAGGTATCTGCCGGTCTCGAAAGCGTCCTCGTTCTCGACGTCTATGACCTCATCATAGACCTTCGTGTCGAGAGTATCCGGAACGAAGCCCGCGCCGATACCCTGAATCTTGTGCGGTCCGGGTGTGCCCTTTGTGAGGACAGGCGAGCCGGAGGGTTCTACCGCGACGACCTTGACGTCCGGATTCTTCGACTTAAGGTATTCACCGACGCCGGAGACTGTTCCGCCGGTGCCGACACCCGCGACGAAGATATCGACCTTTCCGTCCGTGTCCTCCCAGATTTCCGGACCGGTCGTGGCAAAGTGAGCCTTCGGGTTGGCGGTGTTCGTGAACTGGCTCGGAATGAAGCTGTCCGGAGTCTCCTTCGCGAGCTCCTCAGCCTTCGCGATGGCGCCCTTCATGCCCTTCGCGCCCTCGGTGAGGACAAGCTCCGCGCCGTACGCTTTGAGAAGCGCCCTGCGCTCAACACTCATCGTCTCCGGCATCGTGAGTATGACGCGGTATCCTCTCGAAGCGGCGACCGACGCGAGACCGATACCGGTATTGCCGCTGGTCGGCTCGATAATGACGGAGCCGGGCTTCAGAAGACCCTTCGCCTCGGCGTCATCGATCATCGCGCGCGCGATACGGTCCTTGACGCTTCCCGCCGGATTAAAATACTCGAGCTTTGCGAGAACGGTCGCGCCGAGCTCCTTTTCGGCGATGAGATGGTTCAGCTTGAGCATGGGTGTATGACCTATGAGATCAGTGATTCTTTCGTAAACTTTCATTTTTATGACTCCCTTTGCGCACTCTATAATTTAGTATTCCTATGTGCTTTATAGGCATTATTATAGCACCATTTTTCGGATTTGTCAAGGGGTTTTGAAAAAAATTCCGGATTTTTTTGAGAACGCGTCAAAAAGAACCGGTGAGGCGCGCCTCACCGGTTATCTCACCTGCTGAGCAGTATTCTGTCGTTTGCGAGCTGCTTCTTGCTCTCCTTGGTGTAGAGGTTCAGCAGATCGTCTATGGTCATGTTCTTCCGCTCGTCGCCGGAGATGTCGAGAATCACCTTTCCGTCGTCCATCATTATCGTGCGGGTGCCGAGACGCAGGGCGGCGTTCATGTCGTGCGTTATCATCATTGTCGCCGTGCCGGTGCGCTCAACTATGTCGACCGTGATATCGAGAACTTTTTTCGCTGTCGCCGGGTCGAGCGCCGCCGTGTGCTCGTCGAGCAGAAGCAGCTTAGGGTCTGATATCGTCGACATCAGAAGCGAGACCGCCTGTCTCTGTCCTCCGGAAAGAAGCCCGATCTTGGTCTTCATTCTGTCCTCGAGCCCGAGGTCGAGTTTCGCCAAAAGCTCGCGGAAGTACTCGGTATCCCGCTTGTTCACAGCGAAGAACGACTTTTTCGCCTTTCTCGAGTACGCCATAGCCATGTTTTCCTCGATAGTCATGTTCGGCGCCGTGCCCTTCATCGGGTCCTGAAACAGCCTTCCGATATCGAACGCGCGCTTATAATCCGGAAGCCGCGTTATGTCCTTCCCGTCAAGCGATATTTTTCCGCTGTCGATCAGGAAGGAACCGCATATCGCGTTGAACAGCGTAGATTTTCCCGCGCCGTTCGAGCCGAGAATCGTCACGAACTCTCCCTTGTCGACGCTCAGCGTGACACCGTTCAGCGCCTTCTTTTCGTTGACCGTTCCTGGGTGGAAGGTCTTTTTTATATTCGTCAGTTCGAGCATCATGTCAATCGACCTTCTTTCTCGTGTGATTCGCGACAGTTTCCTTGATCTTCGGCATCGCGAGCGCCACGGCGACGATTGTCGCCGAGACGAACTTCAGCCCGTACGCCGGAAGAAGATTTACCTTCAGCGCGAGCGCGATTATCAGCTGGTACAGCACTGCGCCGAGAGCGACCGATATTATCCCTCTTGTCACACCGCCATGCCGCAGAACCGCCTCGCCGATGATGACCGACGCGAGACCGACGACGAGCATTCCGCTTCCATACCCCGTGTCCGCCGACTGGTTGTACTGACAGACAAGCCCGCCGGCGAGTGCTATGCAGGCATTGGCGAGCGCGAATCCGACACATTTCGTGAAATCGGCGTTTATCGAGGACGCGCGGACCATCTCCTCGTTGTCTCCGGTCGCGCGGATAGCCATTCCGAGTCTGGTCTTGAAGAAAACGGCGAGAATTGCCGCGACAAACGCGACTACTATTATCATAAGTATCGTGCGCGGGATATTCCTCTGAACGCCCTTGAAGAGACGTTCAAACGACGAGAAAACAGTCTCCTTGCCGATGAGCGACTGGTTCGCCTTGCCTTTCATCACGAAGAGGTTGACCGAGTAGAGTGCCGTCATCGTGAGTATTCCGGCGAGGATCGGATTAATCCCGACCTTCGTCTGCAAAAGCCCCGTGACGAGCCCCGCGAGCGCCCCGGCGATTATCGCCGCGAAGAGCGCGAGATACGGGTGTCCGCCCGCCGCCGTCATTACAGACACAGCCATCCCGAGCGCGAACGAGCCGTCCACCGTGAGATCAGGGATGTCGAGTATTCTGAATGAAATGTAGTTTCCCATCGCCATGAGCGCGTATATAAGTCCGAGCTGCACGGCGCCGAAGATCAGTTGTGTCATTTTATCGTTTGCTCCTTCGTCTGACTTCCCCGTTTTCCGCGGAGAGCGACTATTCCCATAATACCACCAAGGCCCGGGAGAGGTCTCCCGAGCGATGACGTGAATTTATCCGTTTTTTCCGGATCTCAGCCGACTATAGTGAAGGTCGAGAGAAGCGAATCCGGAATGGTTATGCCGAGGGCGTCCGCTGTCGTCTTGTTGATGATCTTCGCGGGGTTCGCGACCTGCTCGACGTGTACATCGGCGACCTTCGCGCCCTTCAGGATGCGGTCAGCCATCTCGGCGACCTGCTTTGCGAGGACATCATAATCGATACCGACAGTCGCGAAGCCGCCGTCCTTGACCATCGAGTCCGCGCCGCAGTAGATCGGCTTGCCGAACTCGAGCTGTACGCCAGCGTAGACGTTCATCGCGGAAGCGACGGTGTTGTCGTCCGGGGTGAAGAAGATATCAACATCAGACGCGATAGAGGTGACCGCCTGCTGTACATCAGCGGTGCCGGTGACGGTGGCTTCCTTGTAGGAGAGACCGTTCGCGTCGCAGTACGCCTTCGCGCGCTCCATCTTGACGGAGGAGTTGATTTCGCTCGCGTTGTATACAAGTCCGACGGTCTTCGCGTCCGGAGTGAGCTCCTTCGCGAGGGCAAAGATGGACTCGACATCGACGGCGTCGGAAACGCCGGTGATGTTCTTGTCGGTGACGTCAAACGCGGTGACAAGTCCTGCCGCGACCGGGTCGGAGACAGCCGCGAAGACTATCGGAATAGTGTCGGTCTGGGAAGCCGCGACCTGCGCCGCGCCGGTGCCGATCGGGATGATTATGTCGACGTTCTCGGAGACGAGGCTCGAGAAGATCGAGGGGAGGAGGGACGCGTCGTTGGACGCGTTCTTGAGTATTATTTCGCTGTTGGAGTCGTCGTAACCGAGATCCTTGAGGGTCGAGATTATCGTGTCGCGGATCTGATTCAGGGAGGTGTGGTCCATCGGCTGGACTATCGCGATCTTTGTCTTTCCGGAGGAGGACGAGTCACCGCAGGAGACGGCGGCGAGAGCGCAGACGAGGGTGAGCGCCATTGCGAGGAGAACAGATACGAAGCGTTTCATGATTTTTTCCTTTCGCACATTTTATTTTGTGGCGGCGTCCGCTGTGCCGACGGTGCCGGTTTTCGTATAAAACAACAAAGACCTGTCCTTACGTTTATAAGGACAGGTCCTGTAACCTGCGGTGCCACCTTATTTCACGGAAAATGAAATCCGTGCTCTTTGCGACGTGCCATCACACATCTTTTCCTTTACGCAGAATCACGTCTCCGGATACTCGGCGCTGCCTTTCCCCGAAGCCCTTGGCGGTCCATTTGCCGTCCGACATTTCAATGCGCCTCTCAGCTCCGGCACACTCTCTGTATCGCGTCCATGACGGTTTGATCTCCGCTTCAGCGGTTTGATATGTTTTATACTGACACAATTATATCACGTCCGCCGCGCTTTGTCAAGGTAAATCGCGAAATTTTTCAACTTTCAGCGTTTTATACAACTGCAACATCCTCTTCCGTCAGTATTTTCTCAAACAATAACCCATCCGAACCTTCGCTCAAAGTGAGTCGACGTAGGAGACGCGGACGCGAGGAAAATGTTCGCACATGCAAGTAACGCGAGTATGCCCGCGGGGGCTCCCCCGCCGCTTAGAGTTTCATGCCGCCGTCTACTGTCAGGTCTATGCCGGTTATGTAGCGGCCTTCTTCGGAGCAGAGGAGGAGGGCGGCTCCGGCGCAGTCTTTGGCTTCACCGGCGAAACCGGCGGGGATGCCTGCCATTACCTGCGCGGAGTAAACCGGGTCGGCGAGGGCGTCGGCGTTGCGCGGGGTGGCGATTACTCCGGGGGAGAGGTTGTTGAGAGTGATGCCGTCGGGGGCGATTTGTTTGGCTACGTTGGTGACGAGGTTCATCTGCGCGGCTTTGGAGGCGGCGTAGACTGCCATGTCGCGGTGGGGTTTGTATTGCTGTACTGAGCCTATCGTGACGATTCTTCCCCAGTGGTTTTCTTTCATGTGCGGGTACATGAGTTGAATGAGTCTCAGAGAGGATTTGAAGTTGGTCTGGAGTTGGGTCTCCATTTCTTCGGCGGTGATTTCGTACCACTTTTTGCGGTACTGGATGCTGGCGTTGAGAACGAGGATATCTACGTTTCCGACTTTTTCGTAGAGTTCGTCGGCGCCGGTCGGCTTTGAGAGGTCGGAGACGGCGGTGGTCAGTGTGGTTGCGACGCCATTGGCTTTCATTCCGGCGGCGGCTTTTTCGCATTTTTCGAGGCTCTTTGAGCCGTGGACGGTGACTTCGGCGCCTTGCAGGGCGAGGCGTTCGGCGATGGCGAAGCCTATGCCTTGGGTCGAGCCGGTGACGAGGGCTTTTTTGCCTTTGAGATCAAACATGGTTCTGAATTCCTTTCTGAATCACAAATATTTACAAAATTTCTGGGCGTCATACGCGCCGGTGGTATTGACAAAATGGCTTGGATGCTGTATAATTTAATTACAGCGATTACAAATATATTCGGAGGTGTCATATGAACGAGACTCTGATAAGAAGCGGAGCGGACGAGAACTATCTTCTGCGCCTGTTTTATTCTTTCGCGAAGCCTTCGGTCAGACCATGGCGCGGACATCATCATACTGAGCTTGAGATATCGCTTGTGCGTCAGGGGTCGGGGGTGTTCACCGTAGGGAAGAAGGTGTACGATATCGCGCCGGGGGATGTGTTTCTTTTCGGCACGCATGAGGAGCATTATATAACCGGCATTTCCGAGGGCGACGACATGAAGCTCATGAATATCCATTTCGAGCCGCGCTTCATATGGGCGAGTTCTGGCGAAATGTTCGACGCGAAGTATCTCAAGATATTCTTCGACAGATCCCCGAATTTCGAAAACAGGCTTGACCGCTCGAACCCGGCGACCGCCGAGATCCGCCGCCTGCTCGACGAGATCGAGGAGGAGGCGACCGCACGTAGCAGTGAGTATGAGCTTATGATCAAGGTCAAGCTCCTGACGATACTTGTCCTGCTGATACGGGACTACGACTATGTTTCCGCCCGGGAGAACTATACTGAGACCTCGAAGTACGCGCAGATAAGCCGCGCCATGAAGTTTCTTGACGATAACATCTCGGAAGAATTCACGCTGGAGGATCTTGCCGGACAGGCAAATCTCAACCGCACTTACTTCATCACCTTGTTCAAGAAGCTGAACGGCGTCACTCCGTGGGAATATATAACAGCGAGACGGGTGGAACTCGCGAAGACATATCTGAGGGAAGGTCGGATGAGCATCCTTCAGGTCGCGACGATCTGCGGGTTCAATAACGCGTCGAACTTCAACCGCGCGTTCAAGAAGGTCACGGGACAACCGCCATCCGCGTACAGGGCGTCAAAATCAAAGTCGCAGCGCTGACTTTTCCCTCTTAGATATATTCTATCACATTATATCCCGCGCGTCAACAAATATATTTCGTTTTTTTATGCAGATATTACGGAGGTTGTCAATATGTCAGAGATAAACTTCACACAGAGAGATATAATCGACACTGCTATGCGCCAGTCGGCGGTGGATATGGGGTGCTCACCGGAGGACTTTCTGAAAACAGAACCGGTTATTGTCCCGAGCCGTGTTCACTCCGGCGCGAGGGCGTATCTTGAGGAGCCGCTGTTTTTCGACATCGCGAGCTACGGGTCGAACGTCGTCGTCCAGTGCGCGCCGGAGATGACGGATTTCGCGCGGGAATATGCGTCGCGCGCGGACATTGAGAGCTGTTTTGAGACGCCGGCAATTTACAGACTCAACGCTGAGCTCGCGAAATATGGTGAGACGATATATTATATGGCGGTATATTATCTGCCTGACCTCGCGTCTCTGAATGCCTTTGACGGCTCCGGCGCGGGTGATCGCGGATATGAGACGCGAATTCTCGGGCGGGAAGACTTCGCAGGGCTTTACACCCCGGAATGGAGCAACGCGCTGTCGTCAAAGCGTCCTCACCTCGATATGATCGGCGTCGGAGCATATCTTGACGGCAGGCTCGTCGGTCTCGCCGGAGCCAGCGCGGACTGCGACGCTATGTGGCAGATAGGTATAGATGTTCTCCCGGAATACCGCCGCGCGGGGATAGCGTCAGCCCTCGTGAACCGTCTCGCGCGGGAGATACTCTCAATCGGAAAAGTCCCGTTCTACTGCGCCGCGTGGTCAAACGTGAAGAGCGCAAGATGCGCCATGAGAGCGGGGTTCCGCACCGCGTGGGTACAGATGACGGCGAAAAAGATCTGAAAAAAACAGACCGCGTGAAAATAACGCTTCACACGGTCTTTCATATATTCTCATTTTGAAAACAGCCCGGAAATCATCTCAAGCAGTCTGAACCTCACTTTCACTTCCGTGCTGTCACCGGTGATAAGCCTTATCTGTGACGGTGTGAGACCCGCCTCCACGAGCTCCTCTTTTTCGCACCCCGCGGCTCCCGTACAGAGCTCCGGGAAGAGTATGCACCACCAGTTCTTGCCCTCAGCGCTGCCAATGAGCACCCTCAGCGACCTGTATGTTCCAGCGGGCAGCGTCACGCATCCGTATGCCCGCGTCGGGTAGCTCTCATATGTCAGCGTGACGTCGACCGGGAGTTCCGAGCCATTCTCGCGGAGTATCTTCTCCGCTTCGAGGCGGATCTTTTCTTTTCCGGCTTCCAGCGCCGCGTTCGCGCTCTCAATGTCCTCCGTGCCGTCGAGCATATCATCCATAATCCCGAGAATGCCATCGCGGACCTTCAGCTTGAGTCTCTGCGCCTCCGGCTCGTCCGAGTCGGCGAGCACGTGAAGACGTATCACACCGTCATATATACCCATGTCCTCGCGCAGCGCCGCGAATGGCATCATCAGAAGATACACCACCGAAAACACGAGCAGGAACACCGTCAGCTTATCATGCTTCATAAAAAGATCACCTCCGGAAAGGATTATTGCCCTCCGGAGGTCTTATATTCAGTTCTGCGGATCGTTTTTTGATTCATCCATAACAGTCGAAGTGTAATCCCGGTCGCAGGTTATCACCGCGTTATAGTTTCCGGGCATCCTCTCGTGTATCTTCATGTCGATGAGGTCGACAAGCGCCTTGTCGCTTACGCCGCAGTCGACCGGGACCGCTATATCGAAGATCAGATTCGTGTGAGTCGTGCCGCGGACCATGCGGAAATCGTGCATGGTCACGGAGCCGCCGACCTCGGAGGATACCTCCGAGACCACCTGAATGAGCTGTTCGTGAATGCGGTTCTGCTCCGGGTCATTTGTCACGACGGGGTCGAGATGTATCACGACGTGAATGCCGGTCTCCTTGAGAAAATCGTTCTCTATCCGGTCGATCAGGTCGTGGCTGACGATTATGTTCTGTTCCGCGGGGACCTCGACGTGGACGGACGCGAAGCATCTGTCGGGACCGTAATCGTGGATCACGAGATCATGATAACCGAGAATGCCGTCGTAGCTCATGATCCTGTCCCCGACCTTCTTCACGAGCTCTGGCGACGGAGCCTCACCGAGGAGCGGGTCCGACGTCTCGATGACAAGATTTATGCCGGACCAGATGATGAACCCGGCGACGGCGCAGCCGAACCACCCGTCGAGGTCGACGCCGGTGAACTTTGAGATCAGCGCTCCGACGAGCACCGCGAAGGTCGTGACGACATCGTTCCGGCTGTCGGACGCCGCCGCGATGAGGGCGGTCGACTCAATATGCTTTCCGACCGTGATATAGAACCCGCACTGCCAGAGCTTCACCGCGATGGACACAACAAGTATCACTACAGCGAGCGTAGAGAACCCGGTCGGCTCCGGCGAAAATATGCTCTTCGCCGAGCTTATGAAGAACTCGACGCCGAGGACGGTTATCACCATCGAGACGATGAGCCCGGTCAGGTATTCTATACGCCTGTGACCGTAAGGATGCTCCTTGTCGGCGGGCTTCGAAGACAGGCGGAATCCTATCAGCGTTATCACCGAAGAGGCGGCGTCGGTCAGGTTGTTCACCGCGTCCGCGGTTATGGATATGCTGTTCGTTATGATGCCCATGACCATCTTCATGACCGCGAGGAGAAAATTCGACAGTATTCCCACGATACCGGCGCAGGACGCGCATTTCGTCCGCACCTCAGGCTTTGTCGGGTCATCCGAGCCGGGGACGAGCAGATACAGCAGTTTTTTGTTCATTGACAGACTACCTTTCAAAAGAGGAATGTCGACGCGGTCTGAGGGCTATCATTTACGGCAGGCATCGATTTTTCCGGATTACTTTCGCAGGGATACACTGAATAATTCGGGCTTTCACAGAAAAAAGCCTTGAATCAGTGTTTCCCCAGATATCTCGCCGCAGCGGAAAGTATACCGTACTTTCCGCTCTCATAAGTCAGACCGCCCTGCATGAAAGCGGTATACGGCGCGCGCATAGGTCCGTCCGCGGAGAGCTCTATCGACGCGCCCTGAGTGAAGGTTCCCGCCGCCATGATGACGTCGTCGGCGTATCCGGGGATCGGGTACGGCTCCGGAGACACATACGCGTCGACCGGAGAGCCCGCCTGGATGCCCTTGCAGAAATTGACAAGAGCCTCCGGAGTGCCGAGCTTTATCGTCTGGATTATATCGGCGCGGCGCTCGTTCCATCTCGGAGCGACCTCACAGCCGAGCTTTTCGAATATGTACGCCGCGAAGTGCATCGTCTTCAGCGCCTGCGCCACCGTGTGCGGAGCGTAGAAGAAGCCCTTTATCAGGCCCTTGTTCATTCCGAGGGTCGCGCCGCCGTCAAGACCCTCTCCGACGCTCGTCAGTCTGTAGGACGCGAGCTCGACCGCGCGCTTCGTGCCCGCGACATATCCGCCGCACTCAGCCATTCCGCCGCCCGGATTCTTTATCAGCGAGCCGACGATTATGTCCGCGCCGACCGCCGTCGGCTCCTTCGTCTCGGTGAACTCGCCGTAGCAGTTGTCGACGACGACATACGCCTTTGAGCGCGCCTTCACGAACTTTATTATCTCGCCGATCTGGTCAACCGTCAGGGTCGGTCTGTCAAGATATCCCTTAGAGCGCTGGATGAACACGACCTTGACGCGGTCGCCGAATTCCTTCAGGCGCCTGTCAGCCTCCTCCCAGTTGACCTTGCCGTCGACAAGGTCAACCTGACTGTACTCAACGCCGAAATCCGCGAGAGAGCCGTTGCCCGGCTCACCGTTTATTCCGACGACCTGCTCGAGGGTATCATACGGCTTGCCGGTAATTGCGAGCATCACGTCGTTCGGACGCAGAAGACCGTAGAGCGCGATCGTTATAGCGTGCGTTCCGTTCGAGATAGAGTGTCTGACGAACGCGGACTCGGCGCCGAAGACATCGGCGTAAATCGCGTCGAGCGTGTCGCGCCCCTTGTCGTCGTGACCGTAGCCGCTCGTGCCAGCGAAGCAGCTCTCATCGACTCGGTGCTCGCGGAACGAGTCTATCACTCTCGCCGTGTTCTGATACGCGGTCCTGTCTATGTCCGCGAATATGTCCTTAAGATTTTCTTCCGCCTCAAGGGCGAGTTTTTCGAGATCCATTTTTTTTATATATAATTCCTTTCGTGTCAAACGACAGCCCGGCACTGCTTCCATGCCGGACTGTCCGTATTTTATATATCCGTGTCCGCCGGAACTGCGGTTTTCAATTATTCGTCCTCCAAAGAGCGCACAATCTCCTTGAATCTGTTTCCGCGGGTCATGAAATTCTTGAACATATCAAAGCTTGCGGACGCCGGAGACAGCACGACCGAATCGCCCGGCTCCGCCCTCTCGCCAGCCGTTCTGACCGCCCTGACGAACGCCGCGTCGTCAAGCCCCTCAATTTCGATGATCTCCGGAGAACCGTCGTAATCAGGATCGGCGAGCAGCGCCTCCTTTATCTTCGGTGAGGTCGCGCCGACGAGCACAACGACCTTCGCGCAGTCGATCAGCGGTTTCGCGAGCGGCTCATACGGTATATGCTTGTCATACCCGCCGCAGATGACGATGACCTTCTCCTTGAACGAACGCAGGCACGCCTCGGTGCGCGTCGGACTCGAGTCGATCGAGCTGTTGTAATACTTCACGCCGCCAACAAGCCTCACGAGCTCACAGCGGTGCTCGACACCCTTGAACTTTCTCGCGACATCGTATATGGTGCGGTTGCTGACAAAGCCCCACGTGAGCGCTATCGCCGTCATGAAATTCTCGACGTTGTGTATTCCCGGCACCTTGATCTTCGAGATATCAAGCACCTCTTTCACCGTTTCCCCGGCGCGGCGCATAATGAAGCCGTTCTCAAGATAATACAGAACGTCGTCCTGCCGCCTCTGCTCAGGCATAGTCTTCGCGCTGAACCACGACACCGGCATATCGACGAGCGGCGCCATCTCGCGTGTCGCGTCGCACCCGTAATTGAGCACGAGCCGCCCGCAGCCCGGATGAAGGAATATATTCTCCTTCGCGCGGGTATATTCATCCATATCCTTATGCCAGTTCAGGTGATTCGGCGTAACGTTCGTCACTGCCGCGCCGTAAGGCGACACCTCAGTCAGGGACTGGAGCTGAAAGCTCGAAAGCTCCGCCACGACATAATCATCCGCCGACAGATTATCTATCTCCGGAAGCAGCGGACGCCCGATATTGCCGCCGACAAGCACCTTGAACGTCCCGCCGCGCGCCCTCTTCTCGGACTCCGTCTTAAGCAGCATCCCCGCGAGCGTAGTAGTTGTTGTCTTTCCGTCGCTTCCGGTAACGGCGAATACCTTGCACGGGCAAAGCTCAAGGAACATCTCAATCTCGCTCGTCACGACAGCCCCGCGCGCCCTCGCCGCCTCGAACTCCGGTATATCCGGTCGTATCCCCGGCGAACGGAATATGAACTCCTCGTCAAGCCCCTCAAGGTAATCCTCGCCAAGCCGCAACTTTACGCCGTCCCTCTCAAGCTCATCCGCGAGCGCCCCGAAATTCTCGCGCGGCTTTATATCCCGCGCCGTGACCTCCGCGCCATGCTGCTTCAAAAACTTAATAAGCGGTGTATTCGACACTCCGATGCCGATCACAGTCGCCTTCTTTTTCCACAATCTCTCATAAAAATCATCGAGTCTCATATCAGACCGCCTTTCTCCCCCATTTCATTCATCATGAAGTCACTTAGTCATCCTGTCTATCGCCGAATTCTCGCCGAGCAGCGCCACAGTCTCACTCCCGGTGAACTTCCGCGCCGCGTCCGGTGAAATATTCATCCCATGCTCCGGGTCGCTCACGGCAAGCACCGTCACCCCCGAACGCTTTCTGACGTCAAGCTCCGCAAGCGACTTCCCGACCCATCTCTCCGGGACCGGTATCTCGACTATAGAGTGTTTATCCGAAAACTCGATATACTCAAGCACATTGTTCCGGTCAAGTATTCCGACGAGCTTCTCACCCATATCCTGCTCAGGAAAAACAACCATATCGGCGCCGATCTTCTCGAGCACCCGCCTGTGCTGGTCGCTCGACGCGCGCGCGACAACCTGACCGATCCCCAGATCCTTCAGATTCATGACTGT
>URCP01000001.1 GCA_900546315.1 uncultured Eubacteriales bacterium | reverse complement strand
ATCGTGTCGTCGTTCTCGAACAGGAAAATATTCCTGGAGCGCAGAAGCGGCTTCGATATCAGCGCCAGATACTCCTTCGACGACTTCGAGCTGAATCTGCACATCAGCTTCGGGTAAATAAGGTCAAGCTCAAGCGCCGAGTCGACGAACATCCTCGTGATGTCGTTGAAGACCTCATTCCCGTTCTCGTCAACCCCGCCGATGGTTATCGAATTCTCATACTCATAGTCTGCGTACCCGCTCATGACCTTGTCGTGGTCGACGTGACAGTCCCAGATCAGCATGAAGCGGCACATAAGATCGTACATCTCGTCGTATGTCATGCCATTTTTCCTGTCGTTCTCCATAAGCGGCGCGATAAGCACGTCCGGTCTGCCGACCGAGTTGTAGCCATAGCCCTCGATGCTGCCGATAGCCTTGCGCATGAAGGCGAGCGTCGCCATTCCCTCATAGAAGGTCTTCGGAGCCTCCCACGGCACTCTTCCGGCGGTTTCAGCGATCATGGTGAAGCAGCGGATATTCTCAGGATCGGTCTCGTTTTCAAGTCTGCTGCGAGCCTCCGCGGCGAACTTTTCTCCGATGAGCTTTATCGACTCAAGCCCAGCCATAGCCGCCATGACGAAATCTCTCTCCTCGTCATTTTCACATTTCACGAGGGCTTCCTTCGCCTCCTCGTAAACGCCGGAAAGTCCGACCGAGAAGATTTTCTTCATTGGTATCGGCGTGTGCTCGATGTCAAAGAATGGTCCGCAGGTCAGATAGAGTATATCCGATATGTTCTGCGAGAACAGCCGACGGCTCTCCGGAAATCTGTCGTCCACGATATGGTTGTTCCGGTCGAATATCCATCCGTCAGCGTGGCGACCGCCGCGCCCGTATGAGCCGTCCCCGTAAGCGGCTATCGCGCCGGTCTCGTAGTAGAACGGCAGATGATCGAACAGCTTCGGCTCGAATGTCTCCGCTATCGTTCTGTACTGCTGTGCCTTGAGCTTCATTGAGTTCAGTCCCGGGTTCTCTCTGTCAAAGTCGTCGAGCTTTTCGTAGACCTTCCCCCTCAGATTCTCAACACTCACGGCAAGAGTACGCATATAGTAATCCGTGAGCTCTGAGCGTATAGAAGAATAATCCATAAAATTTACCTCTCTAATCTGCGATATGTCTTTTTCGCAATTAAATTATAACAGATGCACCTGTGTTTTACAATGAACTATATGGACAAAGATGGATTATCCGGACATCAGATTTTCCAAAACGGCTTGAAATTGTCTCCGGAATGTGGTATAATTTATTTATCACAGGCAAAAAGGGAGAACGACGATGAACGACATAAGGGTAACCGATATCTTCACAATACACCGCTTCATCACACCGAGCAGCAGATGGGAAGCCCCCGCGCCGAGAGCGCATCACTTTCTTGCCTTTGAGAAGGAGGGCGTGGCGACTCATTTTCTGAGCGGCGGAAGAGTTTTAGTGGCGTCCGAAAACACGCTGCATTTCCTGAATCGCAACGACCCGTACAGAGTTGAGGTTCAGCGTTTCGGATACTCCATCGTCGCCGAAATTGCCGCTGACAACGCGCCGGACTCCTTCATCGTCGACTGCTCCGGCGACAGCAAAATGAGCGGTCTGTTCACCGCGCTGCTGAACGCACGCAACGACAATCTTCAGAGCAACCGTTACCGCGCGCTCGGGCTCATCTATGAGATTTTCGGACTGATAAGCCGTCGTCAGGAAGCCGAGTATATGACTTCCTCCGCTGAAGGACGCCTCTTCGCCGTCCGCGTCTATATTCAGGAACATTATTCAGACCCATCGCTCGATATGAACGCCCTCGCGTCGATCTCCGGCGTCAGCGCGCATCAGCTTAGCGGGCTTTTCAGAAAAAAATTCGGCGTGTCGGTCTGGCAGTATGTGATTGACACGAGAATCGACGCCGCGTCAAAGCTGCTGCGCTCTCCCGGTTTTTCGGTCGGCATGGTCGCTGAGCAGTGCGGCTTCCGCGACGTGTATTATTTCAGCAGGCTCTTCAAGAAGCAGATGGGAGTGTCGCCAAGAGAATATCGAAGCATTAAATGAAATAAAATTTCCTCGGAGAGTATAATACACTTGTCAATGAAAATTTCGGTTTCATCGCTATTTGTGTGTTTTGAAATTGAATTATCGGATATTATTCGCTCACCTCATTGACAATTCGTTTATTTTATGATACAGTGATTCAACGCCATGAGTGAAAACTTTCCCCTTTACCCATCAATGAAAATCGGTATATCAGATCTGAGAGTGTTTGCGGCATTCGACACAGTGTTCGCCGGCGACGATTTCAAAATCTCCACTGATATGCACATTCACGCGTACTATGAAATAATAGCGGTAGTCAGCGGTGCTATGCGCATGGACTTCACCGGACGCGCGTCCGAGATTATGGAGGCCGACTCGGTCTGCCTTATTCCTCCGGGTGTGTATCATTGCTCGGGGCTTGTCGGTGATGTACCGAAAAAGCTCGCCGTGCGGTTCACGATCAGCAGAGCGGCTGCTGACACCGAGTTTGCTCCGGTTTATGACGCCTGCGCGGAAATGCTCGAGAAGAGCAGAGAGCCGATTTTCTTTCCGGACGGCAGTGAGCTTGTCGGGCTTCTTGATAAAATGTACTCCGAGATGGTTACGCCGGAGTTTGCTTCTGACGCGTATATACGGCTGCTGCTTGAGGAGTTCTTCATAGCCGTTTTCCGGCAGCTCAGAAAAAACGACAGGGCATCCACGCAGAATATTCTGAAGCAGATGGACGTCGAGGAACAGAATTCGCGATATCTGAAAATAGAAAATTTCTTCGAGTCGCGGCTGGCGGACCAGGTGACCGAGCAGGATCTTGCGGATTATCTGAATCTCTCAAAGCGGCAGACAAGCCGTATCCTGACGGACGTTTATCACCGTAGCTTCCGGAAGATACTGACCGACAACCGTATGTGGCGGGCGGCGCAGATGCTTGTCACAACCGCTCTTCCGGTCGATCAGATAGCGTATAAGGTAGGATATACTTCCGTGTCTGGGTTCTATTCGGCGTTTGAGCAGAAATTCGGCGTCTCCGCGGGGAGATACCGACACGAAAACCGGAAATGAAACAGCAAAACTTCCGAAAATGGGACACCGTGCGCCTCTAACAAGTCGCACGGTGCTATTGTTTTTTCGGAATGAATCATGTATAATATATACAACATCGATGAATACGAAGAAAGCAATGGGGTGGTATTAACTCTGATGACATCGGCAAAGGAAACAAACAATACAGAGAAGAACATTGAGAAGACGCAAGCGATGATTTCGGCGGCGCTTCTCGGGGTGACCGCGGTCGGACTGATTGTGACGTGGATCGCTTTCGGGCAGACGCCGCTCAGGATGCTGCCGCTGTTTGTATCGCTCGTCGTGGGGATGCTGCAGGCGGGAGCGAACCGGTACGCGTGTCTGATCGGGGGAATAAACTCGATTATTTACACGATCGTCTATCTGATGCTTGGAATCTACGGTTCGGCGGCGCAGGCGCTACTTGTGTCCTGTCCGTTCCAGCTTGTGACATTCGCGAGGTGGTCTAGGCATAAATATAAGAACTCGACTGAGTTCAGGCGGATGAGCGTGAGGGCGCGGATTATATCGCTTGTGGGTCTTGCTGTATGCTATGCGCTGACGCTTGCCGTGCTGACGGCGGCGGGGTCGGGATACAGTCTGCTTGACGGAGCGACATCGATTCTCGGTGTCGCGACGAGCGTTCTGACGCTTCTGTCGTATATCGAGTACACATGGCTGATGCTCGTCTCGGGAGTGCTCGGCATAGTGCTGAACATCGCGATGGCGATTGACAGACCGGAGATGGTCACATATGTAGTATTCTCGGTCTACTCGTTCATCTGCGTCACAAGGCAGTTTTTCTCGGTGCGGAGAATTTACTCGGAACAGAAAAATCAAAAAACAGAAAGGGCTGAATCAGAATGAAAAACAGTTTTATGAGAATAACGGCACTGGTACTCGCTATGCTGGTTTGTTTGTCAGGCATTGCGTGCGGGGACAGTCAGCCGACAGATAAGGACACGGATACAGTCACGCAGGACACGACGCCGGAAGAGACGACTTCGAAATGGCTCGACAGTCTGCCCGACAAGGACATGGAGGGCGCGGAGTTCAACATTCTTACCGCCGCTGAGCAGTGGAAGTATTTCTACGACGCGGAGGAGACCGGAGATATCGTTAACGACGCCGTGTATACGAGAAATAAAACCGTTGAGGAAAGGTTCAACAGCAAGATCAATTATAGGATCTATAACGGCTATATGGGCGGTATGTCGGATGTAAAGAGCGCTATCACAGGCAGCGTTATGGGTGGAACTATGGATTTTGATCTGATGGTCGGAAGTATAGTTTACGTATTTCCGCTTATCGCGGACGGCGTGTTTTCTGACCTCAGAACTTTTGAACAGCTTGATTTTAATCAGCCGTGGTGGTTCAACTATCTGAATGATGAGTTTTCGGTAAACAACAGCGTTTACTTCGGATTCGGCGCATACGGGATGATGAACACGGCGGAGAGCATTGTCACTTTTTTCAACAAGAATGTGGTTTCAGACTATGGAATAGATGATCTGTATCAAATCGTACTCGATAAAAAATGGACATTTGATAAGATGAACGAGTTTTCCGAGCTTGTGACACATGATATTGATGGAAACAACAAGGTCGATGACAAAGATCTTGTAGGTATAATATCGACCGATGATTTTATTCCGTTCCTGACACTTTCAATGGGATACAAATTCACAAAGAGAGAAGACGGAAAAATTATCATGAAAGATCCGGATGACAGACTTGTTGCTATAGCGGAAGACATGAAGAAGCTATATTCCGGTGACCAGTATTTTGCTGCAAAAACCGAGATTGATTACCCGACAATGAGAAATACATTTGTCGGCGATCACTGTCTGTTTATGATACATAAGCTGGAGCACGCCGGCGGTACGGAGCTCAGAAATTTTGGCGAGTATGGAATAATTCCGACACCAATGTATGACGAGTCACAGGGAGAATATATAACGGCTGTCTTACCGGAACCGGCGACTATTCCGCTGATTGTCAAAGATTTTGATAATTCGGCAATCATGCTCGAGGCTTTGCAATCGGAAACATACCGCACGGTATTTCCGCAATACTTTGAACAGGCGCTCAAAGTCAAGTATTCATCAGATGAGGTCACCGGACAGATGCTTGATATAATAAATTCCGGAAAGCAATGTGATATAACTTATGGATTCCTTTTCCAGTTTGCCGAATCATATCCGATGTATAAAGTAGGTAAGGAAGACGTTGTTTCATCATTCGCCAGAAATCTTAAGAAATGGCAGGGGATTCTTGATGATTTTCAGGAAAAAGCTGCTGAGAACGCCAACACATAAAAGATCAGGAGTAACAAATGAACGATATTATAAAAACAGGGAACCGTATTGAGTGCTTCTTTACCGGAAGACTGGTTGATGAGGAGAAGACAACGGCGGAATACCGTATGCATAACCCGGTACGCCGTGAGACTGTCATGGTTCATGATGAGCCGTGGGAAGGTTCGATAAGCTGTTATCACGTGATAATAAAGGACGGGGATATTTACCGTATGTATTATCGCGGAGGAAGCGGTGTGACGCTGCGCTCATTCATATGCTATGCGGAGAGTACCGACTGCCTGCACTGGGTGAAGCCAAAGCTTGGGCTTTTTGAGTTCAATGGTTCAAAGGATAACAATATTATAATAGATGAATCGCTTCATCCCAATATCGACAACTTCTTCGTATTCAAGGATACGAATCCGGCGTGCCCGCCCGAAAGACTTTTCAAGGCGGTCAGTCTGTACAACTTTCCGACAGAGAACGGTCCCGACCCGGAAGGCGGACTGAGAGTGTATTACAGCGCGGACGGACTACATTTTAAAAAGGGCGAATTGCTCCTCGACGCCGACACTGGCGCGTATGACTCGATGAACGTCATATTCTGGGACGAGGAATACGGAAAATACCGCTGCTATTTCAGAGGATTCCATCCCGCTCCCGAGGGGACGCCTTCATCGGTATCCGGAAACGCGATACGAGACGTCAGATACACCGAATCGGTCGATTTCAAAAACTGGAGCGAACCGTTCATCATAGATGATCCGGAACACACGGATATTCCGCTCTATACGAACAATATCATGCCGTACTATCGCGAGCCGCACACGTATATCGGACTTCCGACAAGATATATCGAGCGTATCACGTGGGGAGACAGCTTTGACGAACTCTGCGGACAGAAGGAGAGACGCGAGCGTATGTCGCGTTTCGAACCGAGATCCGGTCTTGCGATAACAGATTGTGGATTTATGACATCCGCTGATGGCAAGAAGTTTGTGAAGTATGAAGAGGCGTTTTGCCCGCCGCTTCCGGAGGATGGGACGAACTGGCTTTACGGTGACTGCTTCTTTGCATACGGAATGCTTGAGACTCCGTCTGATATAATCGGTTCAGACCCTGAGATATCGCTTTTCAACGGTGAGAAGTATTGGATAGAACCCGCAACACTTGTCCGCTACACCATCCGTCGCGACGGATTCGTCTCCCTCCGCGCGGACGGCAAGGAGAAGATGATCCTTACAAAGGAGTTCACATATGATGGCGATGAGCTGTACGTCAATTTCGCGACATCCGCGTGGGGATATATGTACTTTACTCTGATTGACGAAAACGGAAACCATTATCAGAGCGAGGAACACTTCGGAAACTCGACGCACAGAAGGATAAAGATAGCGGATGACGCAGTGAAACGTCTGTCGGGAAAGCCTGTAAGACTTGAGGTGCGGCTCAGGGACGCTGACCTGTATTCGATACGGTTCGGAAAGTAAAGGATGCAATATGCTTGAAAACACTCTATACAAACTCAAAAACGAAAACAAACTTACGCTTGGATTCTTCGGCGGTTCAATAACTGAAGGCGCGGGAGCGTCTGACACGGAGAAGACATCTTGGCGCGGCGCGGTTACTGATTGGTTCCGTGAGCGGTATCCGGATCACGAGATAAACGCGTTACAGGGAGCTATCGGCGGCACCGGGTCCGAGATGGGAATGTTCCGCCTTGATCGCGATCTGCTGTCCGGAAAACCTGATCTTGTATTCATCGAGTTTTCGGTCAACGACGCCGGAACCGATTACAATGAGATCCTAACGAACGCGGAGACTATCTTAAGAAAGATATATCTTGCTGATCCTCACACTGATATCGTTTTTATCCACACGATGACAAGAGGTATGGCGGAAAATCTCGCGTCCGGCGGCGAATATGTGTCGCGCGGGGCTTATTCCACGGTGATGCACAGATATGGCATCCCGCAGATAGATGTCGGGGAGGCTCTCAGAACTCGTGTGCTTTCATCCGGCGGCGTCTGGGACGACTGGCTTCCTGACGCTATTCATCCGAATGACGCCGGATACGCGGTCTGCGCGCGGACAATAACCGATCATTTGGCGGAAATGCTTGATAAAGCTGAACCCACGCCGACGGTGAAGGAGCTTCCGGAACAGATTTCACATGATCTGAGGCTCAGCGCGCGGCTTGAGGATGCGTCGGAAAACGCGGTCGCGATCGGATTCAAGAAGGTTGACAAGAGCATCTGCGGATACTATGATGGGTATCTTGAAGGCACGAGCGGCGCGTCGCTTACATTTGAGTTTGACGGGCGGAGAATCGGCATGTATGTAATGTACTCTAAGGATTCAGGGAATTTCTACTGGAGTATTGATGGTGGTCAGGAAACTCTGTTCCGTGTATGGAGTCCGTTTAACCGGAGAAATGATTTTCTCGGCGGACCGCTTTTCGGCGGCGAGCTTGAGAATGGTCATCACACGCTGAGTATCCGCGTCGCAGACAGCAAGGCTGACGAATCGGATGGAAAGATGATACGTATCGGTGCGTTCATGGTGTATTGATCAGAGCAACAATTTCCAAATTGTAATAGAAACAAACAGGCACAATGCAATGAAAACTTGCATAGTACCTGTTTGTTCTGTTTCGCCGTTACATACTCAGAGCGAACTCAACGGCTCTTCCTATAACATCCGCCATACCGACCATTCCGAGGTCGTTCGGGTGGCAATTGTCTACCGTGCATTCCTCACGCATATTTGCCGGGAACAGAGAGTGACCATCAATAAAGATCACCTTTTCACCGCGGAGCCGCGCGTTGTTGTAAGTTCTGTAGATCACGTCGCGGCGTTCCATATTGCTCTCATTGCACAGCCAGAAGTCTGGCTTGCCAACCATGATGACGGGAGTATCCGGATGAGCGGCGCGGAATGTTCTGTAAAGATTCTCATGAGTCTTCGCGAGGTATTCCGGGTCGGGCGCGTTGTAGTCGTAATCCATGACGAACACGATCGGGTCTAGCGACGCCAGATAATCCGCTATCGGCTGTTCCGCGCGCGCGGAACCGTTGAACCCGAGGTTGATGAAGTCGGCGTCCAGACGGCGTGAGATTATCGCTTCATACGCCATGCCCGGTCTTGAGGCGCAGCCGCCCTGGGTTATAGACGAGCCATAGTACAGGATTGGCTTCCCGATTCTGTAACCGGCTCTTTTTTCGATCCCCGAGTTTCTGTCAAGCCCGATCCAGAGCCCGGTAACGCCGGAGTACAGAGGAAAGTTTATCGTGACCTCCTTGCGCCCCTTCGGCAGCCATGGCGGACCGATTATATCGTCGTACCCGTCCGTGTATCCGGTGAGCGGAGGGTCAAAAACGCCAGCGAACCGATCGGTTCCGTTCCGTGAAACGTATATATCGAACGCCGACGAGGCGTTGAGACACATATTCGACATATGCGCCGATCCGCCTGAGATCATCCGCAGCGCGATATAGTCCGAATCGGTGACGAAACGGACACGTCCGCCGGCAGTGCAGAAGTTGTTAAGCTTCACCCCGTCGTTCACGGCTTCGGCGACCGATTCTGGCATACGATGGTACGGAAAACCGCCAAGCGGGTCATATAGACCGTAAGTGGTGAACGGCTCCTGCTTCACGCTGTAGAAACGGAGATCACTCTGACACGTGATTTTCGGGTTCGTGACACCGAGTTCATCGGCGCTCAGTGATGAGAGTGTTATCATTTTTTCCATCAGTCTCACTTGCCGAATCTGATCGAGTACAGATCCGCTTCACGCATCCTTATTTCCAGTCTGACAGGCTTTCCGGAGTTGAGACCTGTCGCGTTTTCACCGATCTTTATCCTGCGGCAGGTAGAGTTTCCGAAGTGCTTCGCGCTCTCATGGCGCTTTCCGTCAGCGTCAATGAGCGTGAAGCTCATATACCCTCTCGCAGAGGTCGCGAAATTCACGTGAAGACTGTCGCCGTCATAGGTGAATTCCTTCGTCAGCACGACTTTTTCCTTCGCTCCGGCGTGGAGCGAGACGAAGCCGTCGCGGCGGATAGTGTATCTGACAAGCTCCGCAGGTATACCCATCCAGTGGTTTATACCCGTGAGATACAGTGATATTTCAGGGTCGGCTCCTTCATTTTCAGAAGGCGTTTCTATCATGCCATACGCGAAATAGCAATCGGCGTATGTCCAGTTGCGGCCGTTTTCCTCATACGGCGGCATCCATGCCTCGTCGTATTTCTTGAAATCGACACCATTCCTTGATGTCATGAATAACGCGTCAGTCACTACCAATCCATATCGCTGGCAGTCTTTCATGCGATCCAGACGCTTTTCCTTCCCGCAGAGTTCCTCAAAGCTGTCGTCCCATTCGATTCTCTCGACATATCTTGTCGGTATTCCGATAAATATGTGCGGCGCGCGATAGTACGGCTGGACATTATTCGTATAGAGCGGAGAATCCTCAGCTTCACCATATCTGAGCATGACCGGCTCGCTCCAGTTCTCGAAATCATCAGATTCCATATACCTGATGTCGCGGATATCGTTTCCTGTCGGAGACGCCGGAGTCCCTTCGGGAGCCGGATGAAAGCTTCTGAAATAGCACCTGTATTTCTGTGATATTTTGTCCCAGAATATCACATTCATGGAGTCGAAGGCTCCTTTCGTCGTTATCAGTCGTTCTCTTGTAAAGTGTATTCCGTCAGCGCTGACATACAGGTATAGTCCGGTCCCCTGAATCACTCCGTCCTTGAGTTCACCATACATTGCAGCCGCTTTGTATCTATTTTCAGGGCTGCACATCGGGTTCTCATCCTTGAAGACCGTAAAGTTGTCTATTGTCGGGTTATCATTTCTGTCAAGTATGATATTATTTGCACGCGAACCGTTGAACTCATAAATGCCGATCTCCGGCTTCACCCAGTGTATGCCGTCACGGCTTTCCGCGTAACAGACAACAGGCGCGTTTCCACGATATCTCCACCCGAGATAGTACATACGGTAAAGATCATCGTCATTCAGAATACAGTGATAGTTGCTCATGTCGCCTTCCCATTCGGCGTCATGAACCATTGAAACCTCACGGCGCACAGGCTGATGAAGCCTGACCTCCGCGTCTGTCGCGTTCATGTCGAGAAGCTCCTGGTCAAAGAAGCACTCAAGACGGTTTCCTATGTTAAGCATTTTTGGTTCCCCCATTTTCTGTCAGTGGTCGATTTTTTCTATTGTTTCAATGATCTTATCAAGCTCCGCGTTGAGCCTCTCCTTGTTGGAAGCCCACCATGAAGCGTATTTTGAACATATATCCTGAGGCCATATCAGCCTGCCTTCAATTCGGATGAAGAATATTGTACCGAAATCACAGAGCGCGTTCTGACTGATAATATCAACTATTTCGGCGGATTCGTCGTCTCTGGCTAATTTTCTCTGGAGAACTGTCTCCTTATAGATCGGGTATACGTCAAGATAGGAGACCCTGTTCAGCGCTTCAAGCACTGTGGAACTCATATCCCGATTTCTGACAAGAGCGGGAATCGCGCTTATTTCCGGCCATGCCTGAGTTATGTAATTTTCCTGCTTCTCGTCATATTTTGGCAGAGGGAGAATACCGAAATCAGAAGCCTCGCGCATTTCCGGATATTCAACAATACGCATCGGATACATCGCAAACAGCGCCTGCTTGTTGTTGAACATCGGAATCAACTCTTTCTCAGGCTGAGCATGAGCGGAAAACATCACATGATCCTTGTTACCGGCAAGATTATTGATTTTTTCCATGATATTCAGCGTGCGTTCATTCGCGTCTGTCAGTTTCGGAATGCCGTTCTCATCATTCTCTGTCACCAGACGCCCCATTCCGTAACAAAGCGAAGCAAATCCTTCCTTTTCTGTCATAATAAGTCCATATCTGTCGTTATTATCGAATTTCGAATCCCCATTCAGATCGACAACGGCTGTTCTTGCCATACTGAGCATCTTGTCGAAAGTCCAGGTGCCATCATATACGGAGGCATACGGAGACTCAAGATCAAGATCTTCAATCAACCCCTTGTTCAGAAGAATACACCACGACTCTGTAAGTGTCTGAATCTCATAGAATCCGCTCGCGATATACAGGCGGTCATTCATCATCATACTGGCATTCCCGAGCTTGTGCCACCACGCTCCATCAAAATCAAAGTTCGGATCGTTCATCAAATTTGAGAATAGACCCTCAAGAACCAATGATGACACATATGCTGATGAGCCGACGAACAAATCGTATGTACAGTCACCAGCAAGCACGCTTCCGGTCAGTCTTTTATGAACATCACTCATTCCGGCCGCGTATCCGTTGACAACATCATAATTGAATCTGATGTTGTACATTTCCTCAACATCCTTGTTTCGTTTGTATATTGCGTCAGACAGATTTTCGCCGGTCATATCTTCAACCAGATACTTTGTTACTACTTGTTCTATCGGCGCCAGTATCGTATACTCTGTCCCTTCGTAATCCCTTTCCGGCAGACTGTCAAGTATTGATGTTTCTGCCGCTGTCGTCGATTCGGCGTCGGTTGTCGTGTCTGTCGGATCTTTTGGCGTTCCGTGATCCATTCCTCCGCATGAAACGAGAATCTGAACGGTAAGAAGTGTGATCACCATGAGTCTGAGGGCTTTTTTCATTTCATTTCTCCTTTTTCATCTGAAGTTTTCTGTTGAATCCTGTATATCTCGCGTGTCCTGACGAACGCCGCTGTCGTGCAGATGAGCGCGTATACCGAGTATATGAGATAGGTCAGCTGCTCCGGATTCGTCCCGAGCATCGCGATATACAGTCCGATACTGCATATCTGCCCGGCGAGCATCAGCACCGTGTACTCGATGTACGACAGCATCGTCAGCACCGTCGCCAGTATCCCGAGTATCGTTGTGGTTGTGTCGAGCAGACTGTGCGCTGACCCGACCTTGTTCAGGACAACTACAACGGCAAGCCATACTGCTGCTGACCCGGCGGATACCGCGATACGCTGCTTTGTCGTCAGTTTCTTCAGTATCGTCGAGCCCCGCCACGGGTGCCTGCTCCACCGTATGAACGTGATGACCTGAAGCGGGCAGGACACCAGAGCAGCATACGCCATCGACGCGTAGAGATGATAATATGCGTACACCGCGGCGTACAGCAGCGAGTTGACGCTCCCGATAAGCGGCGCGTACCGGCTGACCTTTGACTGCATCAGCGAGATCACGAGCGACACGTAAAGCGGAAATATCCGGAGCGGCGACTGCCTGAAGATTATCCCCGCCGCCGTGATCATTACCGCCGACGCGCCCATAATGACCGGCATTATGAGAGCGTCCTTTGTCTTTTTTTCTGCCATATGTACCTCCTTTACTGTATGAACATTATACCATGATTTTCTGTCTCTGTAAAGTCAGAAAATGTTCAATTTTACAAACCGATGCGTCTTTTCCATACACTTTGCTTGACAAACCAGGCGGAATGTTATATAATGAAATAAACAAACATGGAGGAAAGGGTACTGTGGACAACCTTAACTACAACGATCAGAGCATAGTTCTCCCGCGGAGATGTGAGTTCCGGGTTTCGGTGGAAGACCTGACTCTCAGGGTTCTCACAACGTCGGCGTCATATAACGAGCCCGCGCCTATAACCGGAAGCTCCGGGCACACGCACGCTTATTGTGAGGTGTTTGTCTGTGTAAACAGCGAGGCGGTGCTCATGACAGAAAAAGAAAAAAGCGTCCTCAGACGCGGTATGATAGCGATAGTTCCGCCGGGCGTGTCGCATGTCTGCCTGTCGACAGACCGGAGCGGATGGGATTCCATCGGACTTCTGGTGTCCAGACGACGCGTCAGGGGCTGCGAAAATCTGTATGACCAGATCGCCGGGTTTCTGTATGGCAGTAGTATCAGAATTTTCAAGGATGAGGAAAGCATTGCGGGGAGACTCTACAGTATATCGTCAGGAGTCGAAAACGGAAGACTCAGAGCACCGCTTACTATCCTGATGGATCTACTCGCTCTGCGTGAAGCATCCTGCCTTCCGGCAAGTCAGAAAGCTCCATCCGACAAAGGGAATTATGACATCAACCGGCTCGCTCAGCTTGAGCAGCTTATAAATGTTTATTACTCAAGCAATATTACACTCGAGAAAGCGGCGATGGAGCTTTTTATAAGTAAAAGCCAGCTCACCCGGCTTGTCAGACAGCATTACGGAATGACTTTTCACAAGCTGATCTCGTCGTACCGTGTGAACGCGGCTGCGAAGCTGTTATGTGACACCGATCTTCCGGCAGACAAGATCTCGGCGATAGTCGGATTCCGGACGAAATCCTGCTTTTACAAAGCGTTTATGGAGAAGTTTGACGCCACCCCGAACGCGTTCAGAAAGGCGTATCCGACGAGAAACCCCGCAATGAATGCGGATTAAAAAAGCTGCAAAAATGCAGAACCGGGGCTCGGATAAGTGGCGTCAAAAGTGAAAATCGTTCACCGTATTCAGCTATGTTCAGAATTTTCTGTAAATGCCCGGCAGTCTGACCTCGTGCGCCCTGTGCGGACCGGAACGGGCAGAATCTTCTCCTTATTTCAGTACAGATACCAATCATCAATAAAACCTGTTCCTGTACTCCTGCTTTCTGAGCGGCATCCCCCGGCTTCAGCTGCAAAGGAATCACCGTCATCGGGAAGCTCCGCAGTAAATCCTTCACGAAGTTCAAGGGGCTGTCGCTTTTGCGACAGCCCCTATCTGCAATATTTTTGATTAAGCCGCCGTGTAATGATCGGCACACACGGTGGTGTGAGAGTCAGGCTGCTCAACTAATGTGCAGCTTCCGACTCGATTATACGATTATTTGCTGAATTCTTCGATGAATTCGGAAATTTTCTCGTTGGTCCTGGTTTCGTTCTTCGCGAAGGTCGACGCGAATGCGTTCGATTCGTTCTGAATCAGCGTTCTGTAAATGTAGCCGACCGAGTTGAAGGCGTCATTGTAGATGAACGCGATGTCGGCTGTACAATCATCGCGGATAAGGTCTATCATCCGACCGGTCGATTCGTCACGCGAATATTTATTTTTGAGAATCGTGTTGTAATAGGTAGGCAGGGTGTCGTTCCAGCCGATGAAAGCCAGCTCTTCGAGAGCCGCGCAGACGGTTTCGGGCTTCCCGCAGTTGCGCGGGAGGAACATGATCCGCATAATGTCGTGCGTAATGCTGTGATAGCTTTCCTGGTTCTCGTCGAGCTTGGGGTAGGGTATAATGCCGAAGTCAGACTTCATGTCGCGGAGCCCATCCGCGTTGTACAAAAAGCCAAAAAGGAACATACTGTTGTCTTCACTGAAGTTTACCAGATTATTCAAAGTCTCCTGTGCGCGGTTTTCGTGCCCTTGGAAATATCCACCGGTTGTGTTGTAGACAAGCTTATACAGACGGTCGCAGACATCGGCCGTGCGCTCGGTGTTGATCGAAACTACCGGAAAATCATCCTTGTCGCGGGTCGTGGCGCGCGCTCCGGTTCCGTAGAAGAGGCAGTCGAGATTGCTGTAATCATTGATACAATATCCGACTCTGTCGCCGCGATCCGGCTTTCCGTCGTTGTTTACGTCGGAATATACCTCAGCCGAGATTTGCGCGAGCCGATCGAACGTCCATTTTCCGTCTATGACGTCGTTGCAAATCGCGTCAGGGTCGCCGTAGAAATCGCCGCTGAGTTTCTTATTGTAGAACATAGAGCTCAGACAGCGCGTCCGGTCTATCGAGTAATCGCCGACCAGACCGTAGATCACCTCGTTTCCGATCGTCATTTCGTTCATATAATCGGCGTCCCACCATGGCTTGTCGAGGCTGAGATACGGCATGCCGCTGACATTGAGGTACAGTCCCTCAACGGCGAGCTGCGCGGAGTTGTACTGGATCGTGAAAAAGGCGTCGTAGGTGTTGTCGTCGGCCATGACGAGCGTGCGGACGGTATTTCCGGCCTGATTGCTCGGAATTCCTGAATTGTAGAAATCGAACTTGACGCCTATATTTTGTTCGACGATGCGATTGTTGTTGTAGATTTTATCCGATAGAACGTCGCCCGTAAGCTCCCCGGCGATATCAATGAAGGACTCGCCAATCGCGTTTGCCGTGGCCGTGTACCAGACGCTGATAGTTTCACCGTTGAAATTTGTGCCGTCCGGAACGCCTGACGACTCCCCGGTCGGGAGAGTCTCCGTGGTCTGATCGGAGTCGGACGGTTTGTCGATTGCTGAATCTGACGGAAGCGATTCGTCAGAGCAGGATACGAGCGATAACAGGATCGCCGCGAGCAGAAGCTTTGAGATTGATTTTTTCATGTTGATTTCCTCGCCTTGCATTTATGCAATATGCACATATTTATTTAACCGCATCGAAAAGCTCGGCGTAATGCTCCTCGTACATGAATTTATTTTTTGCGTAGAAGGACGCGAGATCAGTTGAACCTTCGTTCAAAAGCTTGCCGGGCGCGCCGTAGCATCCGATGAAATTGTCGAAGCAAAGGCCGATGTCGTATACGAGTCCATCAAAAATCAGGTCGAGCATAGCTGCGGATTCGTCATCACGTACAAATTTTGAATCGAGAAGCTTGTCGTAGTAGGCTGGCATCAAGGTCGACTGCGAATAATACGCCATCGTTTCGAGAACCGCACCCGAGAGCGAGTAATCCTTCGCGGTCACGGGTACGCAGACCAGTCCGTTCCAAACCGACGACTGATATTTTTCCTGCGACTCGTCGTATTTTGGAAAGGGAATTATGCCGAAATCGGTGTCATAATCGCGTAGAATCTGGAGCTTCAGCAGCACCTGCGAGCCGAAAAGCACCTTTCCGTTACCGAATTCGACATTCGTGATAGCAGTATTTCCATCTTTGTAAATATAATCGTGAAGCTTTGTTGTGATATTGTACATTTTCTCGCTGCCGAGCTGAATGTCAAAGCCGTTTTTGACTTTTGTGACGAAAAGCTGGTTAGAACCATGAATGAACGAGGTTGCGAGTCCGGTATTCGCGAGATCAGAGAAGGCGTAGATGTCGTTTTTGTCCATAATGCCATTTCCATCAGCATCATGAGTTATATCTTTGGTATATTCGCCAAGTTTGTCAAGCGTCCACGCGCCGGAATTGATGACTTCGTAGATGTCGGGAAGCTTGTAATCCTCCATCATCCGCTTGTTGAAGACGATGACACGCGCGTTCGGGACAATCATGTCGCCAGACGCGTAGAACAGTTTGCCGTTGAGATTCAACGTATCGGTAAAATCACCATTCCACCATGATTTTGTGAAGTCGACATAATTAATATGCGATAAATCGACGACCATATTTTCGGTAACAAGCTGCGAAATTGATTGCAGGATGTGCGGCGAAATCATGTCATACTGGGCGTCGCCGCTCATCACGTCGCGCGAAAGCGGCGTATAAATGTCGGTTCGCGCTGTTTCGGTGCTGGTGTCGACGATCTTGAGCGAAATTCCGAGATGTTTCTCGACCTTTCGGTTGCGAAGATAGATCGCGTCGTCCATCGCGTCGCCGGTCTGCTCGACGTCTTCTATATATGTATAACGAACGTCCTCGTTGCAGGCGAGAATCGTGAAGATTTTTCCGCCATTGTCAAGCTCTGGAACGTCGAGAGTTTCGGCGGGTATGGTCGTTTCGGTTGAATTTTGCGCGGATGTCGTTTCGTTTTGCTGAACATTTTCGCTTCCGCACGCGCTCAATGACGCGATCTGTGCGAGGAGGATGATAATGGAAAGCTGGCGTTTCATTTTGACTTCCTTTCATTTGTATAAAATGACCGGTGCAAACTGCACAATTTCTACACTTCAGGCACGATCGCGCCGTTTTTTACGAGTGTGTCGCGCAGTTTCCGGATGTCGAGTCCACGTGTCCGACCCGAATTTTCGTCGACAGCCTGAGCTGCTGCCGCTCCACAGGCCTGCCCCATCGCCATGCAGGATGCTTTGACCCGATACGCCGAGTTCGCGAGCCGATCGCCCCACGCGCAGCGGCCCGCGACGAAGAGATTCGACAGTCCACGAACGGTCATCGCTGAGAGCGGAATCGACGGCACCTGCCCGTCGGTCAGGAAAATCTGATAAATTTCGTCCATTCCGTCGCGGTGAAGGTCGATCGGATAGAACGAATTGCAGATTCCGTCCGGGTATTTCCGCGCCGAAACATAGTCATCTACTGTAATTTTCATATCGCAGACGATTCGACGCGTCTCACGCATTGCCGTTTCGGGCGAGATTGATTCGAGGTCTGGTGAAATCCCGGCTTTTTTCAGCGCCATATACAGACGCTTCACGCATTGCCGCCCCTCGATGTCGGCGAGAGTCTTTTCATGACTGTCCGCGCCGTTGAATCCGGAAATGTGATTTATGTTGTTGTAGCGCGAATCCAGAAGCTGCCGGATTCCCGCGCCTTTCGTGTCCGGGGGTGAAAGTACTCCGGAGTCGATAGAATCCTTTAACGAGGCATTGATGTTTTCGACGGAATAATCGGATACGCTGCCTCCAAGATACGCTCGGATTGTTCCGGGCTGAAGTGAGAGACCTTTTCCGGTCGGTTCGCCGCATTCGTAATCCGCGCCCGCGAAAACCGAAAGATCGCCGTCTCCGGTGCAGTCGATGAAAACGTCGGCCTCAATTTCGACAAGTCCCGACTTCGACGTGACCAGAATGCTGCTGATTTTCTTCCCGTCACGATCTGATTCCACATTCGCCGCGCAGATGAACTGTTCGTAGCAGATGTCGACTCCGGCGTCGAGGAGCATCTCGTCCATCTTCGCCGCCGCGAGCGGAATATTGACGTGAACTCCGTAATACCAGTGCGGGACTCCGGTCTTGTACATATCCGGAATGACAGCTCCACCTTCTTCCTTGAGCAGATTGACAAATTCCCAGCCGATTCCGGCAATTATCTGATTCTGATGCGCGTAGAACTGAGCGACGTCGTTGTTGCCGCCGACTGTCATAATGCCGCCGGGCATACCGTTTTTCTCAATTATCAGAACATTTTTGCCGAGCCGTCCGGCTTGAACCGCCGCCGCGAATCCGGCGCATCCGCATCCGGCGACGATAATATCGTATTTCTTTTGCATAAAAATGTTTCCTTTCGGTACCGATGTATAAATTATAGCACAGATTTTTCAAAAAATAAATGCGATTACCGCAGTAATTACTGTAATAATCGCAAATATTGATAAAATTGTAACAATCGCTTTTTTCGTCCGGATCACTCACCACTGCCGAGTGTGCGGCCGCGGACATGCTTGTACAATTTGAAAAAATACGACGGATCCGAAAAACCGCAGGAGAGCGCGGCGTCAGTGGCGGTGATGTCTTCCGAAATCAGAAGCGATTCTACTTGCTCAATCCGACGGAGAATAATAAATTTCTTTGGCGTGATTCCGGTATATCGCTTGAAAATTTCGCGGAACGCGAACTCGCTGAGGCAGCAGAGGCGCGCGAGTCCGGCAACTGTCGGCACATCGGAATCCTTCGACATCGGGCACGCGAGGAGGTTGAGAGCAGGAGAAATCATCGAAAACTCGTGTTCGCTGATCGCGGACATTGTTTCGGCGCTTGCGAGCGCCGAGATGATTGCGCAAAGTGCCGATTTTACTTCGAGGTTTGAACGCTTAAGCTTGAAAAACTTATTGACGGCGTCCTCGAAAAGAATCCGGAAATGCGACGGATCCACTGGTTTTATCAGAATCGGCTGATTTCCTACGCCTTCGGGGTGGAAATCCGGCGTCAGCGAGAAATACAGCACGTACATCACGGCCGGACCGGGGTTCTGATGATGGTAGAGCGAGCCGATCGGGAGGAATGTCATCTCCCCCTCGCGGCATTCGAAGCTTTGCTGGTCATTGCCCGGAACGCGAACTGCGCAATCTGATGAGTCATAATAGTAGATAAACGAGCCTTCGGCCACGAAAGTCAATGCGTAATTTTCGCGTCCGGTGACTCGGTGAATCGTCGACGAATCTGCCAGTTTGTTTACGACGCGAAATGCTGCGATATCGCGCGGACAGACGTCATGGCAGTCATAATCTGTGAATATGCCCATTAAATCATCCTTTCCCTGAGTCATTAAGCCGGAAATTATAGGCTATCCGCTCCAGAAATATGATACAATATCCGCGTCCGGAATTCAAGAGAAGTATGTGAACAAAATGATAAATGCAAGCGGAAAATCGCGGTTTCCGCGATATACTTGCGCTAAAAAACTGAACATGTGCGCAAATCCCGAATATCCGCCGAGAAAACGGCAGAAAATAGCTCTGAAACCAGAAAAGTGAGGTGCTTTCATGAGTAAATATGATTTCCGCGGCGCGCCCGAGGCTCCCGCCATCGAGGAACTCTGGCTGAATTACTTCAACAGCTACCTATTCGAGCATGGAACGATCAGCGAGAACGAATACAAGCGTATGACCGAGAAAATCGCCGAGAAGACCGCGCGATACTCTCCGCTCAAAAAGGCGCGCTGACATCCGGCGGATGGTTTATCCATCCGCTTTTACATACGGCAATATCTGGTATATCCCCGCGTTTACTTGATTTCGCGCCCGCGGTATGATATAATTATAGATAGCAGAAAACCATAAGGAGAGCCCAATGGACATACTTGAAATCCGCACGCTTCTGCGGACAAAACCTATTTATGACATTCCGATGCGCGTGACCTTCTATGCCAGAGTTTCCTCGGACAGCGACGAGCAGCTGAATTCGCTCGACAACCAGATCGCGTACTACGAAAATTTCATAAAGAAAAACGAAAAGTGGATTTTTGTCCCAGGCTACATCGACGAGGGACTTTCGGGAATCTCGACCAAGAAACGAAAGCATTTCAACGAGATGATCTCTGACGCGAAAACCGGAATGTTCGATCTCATAATAACAAAGGAAATCTCACGATTCGCCCGCAACACGCTTGACTCGCTTCAATACACAAGACAGCTTCTTAGCATGGGCGTCGGCGTGTTTTTTCAGAACGACAACATAAACACCCTCGACGAGGACGCCGAGCTTCGTCTTACGATAATGTCCTCAATCGCTCAGGATGAGCTTCGCAAGCTCTCAAGCCGCGTGAAGTTCGGTCATCAGCAGGCGATAAAGTCGAGCGTAGTTCTCGGCAACAGCCGCATATTCGGCTATAGGAAGGACGACAAACGGCTGATAATCGACGAGACTCAGGCTCCGATGGTGCGCGACCTCTTCCGGCTTTATTCGACCGGACAGTACAGCATGAAGCAGCTTGAAAAGCGCTTCTATGACGAGGGCTACCGCAACTACAATGGCAACCGGATTTCGCACACCACGATGTCCGGCATAATCTCAAACCCGAAATATAAGGGTTATTACGTCGGCAACAAGGTGCGCGTCGTCGATATGTTCACCAAGAAGCAGAAATTTCTGCCGAAGGAAGACTGGGTGATGTACAAGGACGAGACAGGCGAGATTGTCCCCGCTCTGGTCTCGGAGGAAATCTGGGAACGCGCGAACGAAGTTCTTGCGCGCCGGAGTGAGGATGTCAAGAACCGTCAGGGTATCTGCAATCACGCGAATCTCCTGACCGGGAAGCTGTTTTGCACACATTGTGGAAAGCCCTACTACCGCCGCGAGTCGAAGGACAAGCATGGAAATGTCAACTCGAAATGGGTCTGTGCCGGGAAGATAAACAACGGCGCGGATTCCTGCCCGTCATTCCCGATCTACGAGTCGGAGATAAAGCCGATACTGCTCGATGTGTTCAGCGCGACGAGAGTCGACACCGAGGCGATGCTCCGGAGCTACACCGAGATGTTCCGCTCGATGGAGAACGACGACGAAACCGCGATTAAGATCGAAGAGCTCAAAAAAACTATCGCGCTTGCCGGGCAAAAGAAAAACAAGCTCCTCGAGCTTGTCACGTTTGGAACGGTCACAGCGGCGAACTTCAAATCGATGACCGACAGCTGTGACCGCGAGATCGACGAGGCGAACGCTGAAATCGCCGAGCTTGAAAAGCTGGTCTTTACCAAGGACGAGTACCGCAGGCATATGTCAGAGGTCAGAACGAGACTTGACGCGGCGGTCCGCGACGCGGCGGACGGACTTATCACGAACGAGTTCGTCGCGCAGTATATCGACAAAATCATGGTCACAATAACAGATGATGATACAGCGAACCTGAAAATCCGCATATTCACCGGAAAAAGCACCGAAAGATGGCTGAGTAACCTCGCGGAACGAAGTCAGAGTCGTGCGGGTCACACGTTCAAGAAGATGATCGAGAAGTACGAGAACGACATCAAGGCATCCAAGTAACCAGAAGTCAGAATAAAAGGAAGCTGCCGCGGAAACGCGGCGGCTTCCTTATTGTTTGCCGGAATGGTGAGCTTATGTATCGTACTCAATGCTGAATACTCGGGATTTCATAAGTTTTTGTCGATAAATTCACGATAATTCTGTTGACTTCCGTCTGCGGATGCGATAAACTGTTGATACATACAGTCCGGCATCTGCGCGGAGTATCGAAAGGAAGAACGAAAGTATGAAAAGAGCGTTTACGAACGGTATTATTCTGGACGGGACAAAGGATATGGTTCCTCAGCGGGGGAAAGCTGTTCTTACAGAAGACGGCATCATCATGGATATAGTTCCGGATAACGAGATTCCGGGCGGTTATGAGAAGGATGACCTCGGCGGGAAATACATCCTTCCGGGACTTATAAATCTGCACGTTCATCTTGCCGGGTCGGGAAAGCCGAAGAAGAAGCAGTCCGATCCGGTCAGGCTGGTGCGTCTGATCACATCGAGCTCATTCACAAGGAGCATCGGCAGAAAGCTTGTCGCGGGATACGCGAAAACTCAACTTCTGAGCGGCGTCACCACCATCCGCACGGTTGGCGGGATTTCGGATTTTGATACATATGTGAGAGACAAGATCAATTCCGGCAAATTGCTCGGTCCGCGTATCCTCGCGTCGAATATGGCGATTTCGGTGCACGGCGGGCATATGGCAGGGTCGCTTGCCTACGAGGCGTCGACTCCGGAAGAGGCGGCGAATTATGTCGACATCATCGCGAAGGAAAAGCCGGACATCATAAAGCTGATGATCACCGGCGGCGTGCTTGACGCGGAGAAGGTCGGCGAGCCCGGCGTCCTGAGAATGCCGCCGGAGCTCGTGAAAGCCGCCTGCGACCGCGCGCATGAGCTCGGTTTCAAGGTGGCGGCTCATGTTGAGAGCCCTGAGGGAGTGAAGGTCGCCCTGGAAAACGGCGTCGACTCGATAGAGCACGGCGCGAAGCCGACAGATGAGATTATTGAGTTATTCAAAGAACATAATGCCTTTCAGGTATCAACGATATCTCCCGCTCTTCCGTTTGCAATGTTTGACAGGTCTGTCTCTCACGCGACTTATGAGCAGCAGGAGAACGGTAAGATCGTGTTTGACGGAATCATCTCTCTTGCAAAGGAGTGCCTGAAGAACGACATTCCGGTCGGACTCGGCACTGATACGGCGTGCCCGTATGTCACGCAGTACGATATGTGGAGAGAACTGTGTTACTACGTGAAGTACTGCGGAGTCAGCGAGTCGTTCGCCATCTATTCCGCGACCTTGCTGAACGCGGCTCTCGCCGGGATTGACAAGGAGACCGGATCCATTGTAAAGGGCAAGAAGGCGGAGATGATCGTCACGGACAAGAACCCGCTCGAGGATCTGAAGACGCTGAGACACCCCGATATGGTGATAATGCGCGATAATATCATCCGCTCACCGCAGGTGAAAAAGATACCGGAGGTCGAATCGGAGCTCGACAAGTGGCTCTGATCCGGCGCGGGGACAGTCAGGTCTCTGTCCGGAGGATCGCGGAATGTTTTGTTCACGAAATTGTTTCAGATTAGTATATTGACAGGTATTGAAATCGGGTCGTCGGATATGGTATAATATTGCCGGAACATGGGGATGCGATACCGGACGCTTTCCGGCGTGTCGCGGCGCCGTGTTCCGGAGCTGACCAATGTTGTAATATCTGAATAAATCATGCCGATCATATAACTGACGGATCAGTGGGCAAACCACAGGAAGTATGATCGAATATGGCCGACCGTCTGGGCGATTGCAGCACAGAGGGGCGGTCTTTTATTTTTTCCATTACGCACGCCCCCGGCTGTTATGAGAGAACAGCAAAGTAGACAAGGAGAAAGCAAATGTCTGAACAGAATTTTCCGAACGGGAAAACAGAGATCTTCAAGAAAGCATGGAGAGGATTTACCGGAAACAGATGGACCGACGAGGTGAATGTCCGTGAATTCATCCAGAACAATTATACAAATTACGACGGAGACGAGAGCTTCCTCGCCGCTCCTACAGAGGCTACAGACAAGCTCTGGGGTCGTCTTCAGGAGCTCCAGAAGGAGGAGCGCGCGAGAGGCGGAGTCCTTGAGTGCGAGACTGAGGTTGTCTCAAGCCTGACCGCGTATGGCCCGGGATATATAGACGAACGCATGAAGGACCTCGAGACGATCGTCGGACTTCAGACAGACAAGCCGCTGAAGCGCGCGTTCATGCCGTATGGCGGTATCAGAATGGCTCAGGAGGCGGCTGAGACCTACGGCTATAAGGTCAACGAGAAGTACGACCAGATCTTCAATGAGTACCGCAAGACACATAACCAGGCAGTTTTCGACGCTTACACCCCTGAGATGAAGGTCGCGCGTCACTGCCACATTGTGACCGGTCTTCCGGATACATACGGCCGCGGAAGAATCGTCGGCGACTACCGCCGTGTTCCGCTTTACGGTATTGACTTCCTTATCGCCGAGAAGAAGAAGGATATGTCTCTCTGCGGCGACGGCACGATGACAGACGATATCATCCGTCAGCGCGAGGAGATCGCGGAGCAGATCCGTGCGCTCCAGGGAATGAAGGATATGGCCGCGATCTACGGCTTCGATATCTCCGGTCCGGCAATGAACGCGAAGGAAGCTATCCAGTGGCTCTATTTCGGCTACCTCGCCGCTATCAAGACCCAGAACGGCGCCGCAATGAGCGTCGGACGCATCTCCACGTTCATCGATATCTACCTTGAGCGTGACCTTGAGGAGGGCACCATCACCGAGTCTGAGGCACAGGAGCTTATCGACCACCTGACCATGAAGTTCCGTATGGTCAAGTTCGCGAGAATCCCGTCCTACAATCAGCTCTTCTCGGGCGACCCGGTCTGGGCTACCCTTGAGGTTGCGGGTCTCGGACAGGACGGTCGTTCTATGGTCACGAAGACCGACTTCAGATTCCTCCACACCCTTGAGAACATGGGTCCGTCTCCGGAGCCGAACCTGACCGTGCTATATTCTTCGCGTCTGCCTGCGACCTTCAAGAAGTACGCGGCGAAGATTTCGGTCGACACCTCGTCCATTCAGTACGAGAACGACGATGTTATGCGTCCGGTATGGGGCGACGACTACAGCATCTGCTGCTGCGTGTCCGCAACTCAGACCGGTAAGGAGATGCAGTTCTTCGGCGCGCGCGCAAACCTCGCGAAGTGCCTGCTCTACGCGATCAACGGCGGCAGAGACGAGAAGTACATGACGAAGGACGGCAAGCCGACTCAGGTCGGGCCGGAGCTCGCGCCTGTAACCTCCGAGTATCTTGATTACAATGAGGTCATGCACAAGTATGATATCATGATGGATTGGCTCGCCGGTCTTTATGTCAACATCCTGAACCTCATCCATTATATGCACGACAAGTACTTCTATGAGGCTGCTGAGATGGCTCTGATCGACACTGACGTGCGCCGTACGTTCGCTACCGGTATCGCTGGCTTCTCGCATGTGGTTGACTCGATCTCCGCGATGAAGTACGCGAAGGTTAAGGTTGTCCGTGACGAGAACGGCATGGCGTCCGACTTCATAGTCGAGGGCGACTTCCCGCGCTACGGAAACGACGACGACCGCGCGGACAAGATCGCGGTATGGCTCCTCAAGACCTTCATGGGCAAGATCAAGAAGCATCACACCTACAGAAATTCCGAGGCTACCACCTCTATCCTTACCATCACCTCCAACGTTGTCTACGGTAAGGCGACAGGCGCTCTTCCGGACGGACGCCCTGCGTTCACTCCGTTCGCGCCCGGCGCTACACCGTCTTACGGCGCGGAGCAGAGCGGTCTGCTCGCTTCGCTGAACTCGGTCGCAAAGCTGCCGTATGAGTATGCTCTCGACGGTATCTCCAACACCGAGACTATGGCTCCCGACGCGCTCGGCCACAACGAGGACGAGAGAAAGAACAATCTGGTCAATGTCCTTGACGGTTACTTTGATCAGGGCGCTCATCACCTCAACGTCAATGTGTTCGGTCTTGAAAAGCTTCAGGACGCTATGGAGCATCCTGAAAAGCCCGAGTACGCAAACTTCACTATCCGTGTTTCCGGCTACGCGGTCAAGTTCATCGACCTGACGAGAGAGCAGCAGCTCGACGTCATCTCCAGAACCTGCCACCACACTCTTTGATTTTAACGAGAAGGACTGACCGTTTATGGAAACAACAGGATATATCCATTCGATAGACAGCTTCGGCTCTGTGGACGGTCCCGGCGTCCGGTTCGTGATCTTCCTTCAGGGGTGTCATATGCGTTGCAGATACTGCCACAATCCTGACACATGGAAGATCGCGGGCGGCAAGGAGAGCGTGAACGGCGTCAGAGAGATGACGCCGTCCGAGCTCGTGAAGCAGGCGCTCCGCTACAGACCTTATTGGAAAAATGACGGCGGCATAACGGTCAGCGGCGGGGAGCCGCTCTTACAGATCGACTTTCTGACCGAGCTCTATCGTCTCGCGAAGGGGAACGGCGCCAGCACGGTGCTTGATACCGCGGGGCAGCCGTTCACGCGGGAGGAGCCGTTCATGTCGAAGGTATCGGCGCTGATGGAGTATACGGACCTTGTCATGCTGGACATAAAGCATATCGACCCGGAGAAGCACAAGTGGCTCACCGGGCACACGAACGAGAATATTCTCGATTTCGCGAGATATCTTGACGAGACAGGCAAGCCGATGTGGATACGTCATGTGCTTGTCCCCGGCGTGACGGACGACGAGGAGAATCTCCGCGGTATACGCGCGTTCCTGGATACGCTGTCTAACGTTAAAAAAGTAGAAGTGCTCCCGTATCATACGCTTGGAGTTTTCAAGTGGGAAACATTGGGGATCCCTTACACCCTGAAGGATGTGGTTCCGCCGACGGCGGAGTCTGTCAGACGGGCGAAGGAGATCCTTGGATGTGAGACCCGGTAAACCGTGATAGTTTTATTGGCATAATAAACTTTTTGTGGGTTTATCCGGAAAGGTATTGACAATTCCGGACGTATGTGCTATAATATTTTACGAATATGAGCAATCGGGAACACGGTTTGAAAGGTTGTAAACTGAGTAGATTTAAATGGAAGTCGGTTCAAATCCGACGCAACTGCCCTTACTGTGTGAGACGCTGTGACGCCGTTTTTTATGGGGGCTTTCTGTGTGCGTCTCAAGTCAGATACCATACGTGTTTTCGTTTTGCATTCGTCGGTGACGGCGGATCGCAGTGGCACTTCTGGGTATGAGAGGATGTCGCTCCCGGGAATATGATTCCCGGGACGATATGCTCTCTTTTTTATATTACAGGAGGAAAAAGGAAAAATGGAAAAAAGAACGAAGCGGAACGGCTTCCGGCTCGGCATACTCATGCTCTGCACAGTAATGCTGCTTTTCGCAGTGATGCCGACGGGGGTGCTGGCGGATGAGGACGGGGTGGAAACATATCCGATCACCTTCTCTGTAACGCCGGAAAATGCAACTATTAAGCTTTATAAAAACAGTAGCTCCGGTGCGTATGGTGACCCGATTCAGCCGAATGAGAAGGGAGTTTACAACATTCCATTCGGTCAGTACCGGTATATCATTTCGGCTGATGGATATGTGACTGCAAACAAAACATTCAACGCGACTGACACAAGTCTTAAAAATAACAACTATGTTATCAAAGTCAGTCTGAAGGATATGACAGACACCATTCTTTCTGATGCTTATTCCGCAATTTTCAATTTTGCCGGAGAGGATATCACACTGACAGAGTTCTCCGGAAATCTTTATGAGCCCGGTGATGAATTCATTCCGTGGTCGATTGATTCGGACTATCAGGATGTGAACGTCATTGATTGGGTGCGTGCTATCCTTGATAAAAGCGGAGACAAATTCAAGAACGTGACAATTTCTGTTGCTGATGTCTGCCTTGACTCTTGGTATTATGATGATGCTTCTGAAGGCACTGATTATTCTGTCATCAATGAAAATGGCGTTATCAATTACTATGCGGTAGATTCCGAAAACTATTCGGAAGAGGCTGAAGGTGCCGCATATGAAGTTTCATTTGAGCTTTCAATGAATGGAAAAACATACGGTGATACCATAGAAGTAACATTCATAGTCCCTGAGCACATTTTCACACGTCAGGAGCGTCTCGAGCAGACCGCTGATGATGTAATGAAAGGTATTCTCGGCACTAATCCTTCAAAGGACGCTGTTACTGATGATCTTGTACTTCCGCGTCTTCTCGAAGACGATGATTACGGGTGGTATTTCATCGACAGCTCGTGGAAATCTTCTGATACATCTGTTATAGCGAATGACGGCACTGTCACCCGTCCGGATTACGACAAAAACGTTACGCTTGAACTCAGGGTTTTCTACGCAGAAAACTTCATTGACGATGATAACAGCTACCTGCTTGACCCCGGACCTCTTGGCGACGGCGAGACATTCCGCACCATCACCGTAACCGTCAAAGGCACCCTCGGCGAAAAGAAACCTGAGCCTGAACCCAAACCCGAGCCCGATCCCGAACCCGAGGAGCCCGATCCGCTGCCGATCATCATGTTCAATTCCCTGACCTTTGACACGAACGGCGGCACCGCGGTCTCTACCGTAAGGTCTATGCAGTGGAGCACGATTGACCTTTCGTCGTACACGACCGAAAAGGAAGGCTATGTCTTCACCGGCTGGTATCTCGACGCCGAGTGCACGAAGCCCTGCGACAAGGTCACGATGGACAGAAACATCACCGTTTACGCCGGCTGGGAGAAGATCGCCGAATTCCCGTACACCGATGTGACCGCCGACGAGTGGTTCTTCGATGACGTCCGCTATGTCTGGGACAATGACATCATCGACGGTGTGACCGAGGACACGTTCGAGCCCGAGGCAAACGTGACCCGCGCCGTTCTTATCGAGGCGCTCTGGCGCGCCGAGGGCAGACCCGAAGCTGAGAGCGCCGGGCTCTTCACCGACGTCGCTGAGGACAACGCGTTCACGGGGGCAATCGCGTGGGCAAAGGAGACCGGCATCGCGAACGGCTATGACGACGGACGCTTCGGCATCGACGACGTTGTCACCAGAGAGCAGACCGCCGCGTTCCTCTATCGCTACGCGCAGTACAAGAAGATGGACGTCTCTGTCGGCGATGACACGAATATCCTCAGCTTTGACGACATTGACACGGCTTCTGAGTACGCGATCCCCGCGCTCTGCTGGGCGTGCGGAGCCGACATTCTCCGCGGCGACGGAAACGGCTGCCTGAGACCCGCTGATACCGTCACCCGCGCTGAGCTTTCGGCGCAGCTGAACCGCTTCATCGAAGCGGCCAGGTGACCCGTGAGCTGACCCGGATACGTAAGCAATTGTACCGGCAGGAAACGACACATAAATAAAAACTCCCGATGACAGACACAAAAATGTCATCGGGAGTTTTTTTGGTGCCGTAAAATGGCGGTAAACCGTCATACGGCTCAGACTGCAATCTGCAAATCAGTCCTCGGCGCAGCAGTAGATATAGCTCGAGGATATGGTCTCCGTGTCCATATAGTCGCACCTTGAGCAGGTTATAACCTTATAATAGACCTGCTTGCATCTCGGAGCTTTCTTGTTGACCTGGTGTTCAATAAGGCTCGCGTTGCGCGTCTGTTTGTCGTGACCGAACAGGGTGCAGGTCAGGTTATACGTGCTGATGCCGTCGGATGCGACTTCCCCGGACAGATAGACGGCGATGACGCCGTTCTTCACTCTTGAGATCTCGCTTTCGGACAGTCCGTCGGCGTCTTCGACTCTGACTTCTATGTCTCTGTTGTAAGTCTGATCCGATGTGAGCGCCATCGCGCAGGTGGACATAGACGCGGTCAGAGCTATCGCCAGAGCGGCACTCCTGACAAATTTCTTCAGTTTACTCATTTGCGTATTTTAATCCTTTCATCATAGTATAAAGATCTTCTTCATTTGCGCTCCAGATTTGGTATGTGTACAGATCGTCCATTGTCAGCGCGACCCATTGATCGGCTGCTTCCTTTATGTAGAACGTATTGCCGCCGATAGTGACGACGATGTCATGGTCATTCTGAAATTCTTCATTGCTTGTTGTTCCGCGCTCATGTACAGAGATCGAAAATAGCGGGTCATCGAACGCGAAAATTATCGGGAAAGTGGTTTCCTCAACCGTGTTTATCTCCTTGAAGCCCGTGCTTTCCGGGAATTCGTGCGGATACATGATGTCAAATCCGGTCGCTTTCAGCAGTTCCTCAGCGTTACTGTATATACGGGCGGTTCCGATCACCTCGAACGTGTAGTTGTCAACGTCCACGGGTTTGCCGTATCCCATGCCTATAGCGGTTGTGAAGCCTTCCCGCAGCTTCGGGTCTATCAGGCACACCGCCCCGACGCTGACGCAGAGCAGAGCCGCCGCTAAAATAACCGAACCGGCACGGCGCGCGGCGGTCCTTTTCCTCGTGTGGCTCCGTGTGTCATTTCTGCCCGTGACAATTTTTATTCTTTTTTCAATCTCGTCGTCGGATATAGCGGCGTCGTTCCCGACAAGATCGCAAAGCATATCTCCGCACTCCTCCATCAGGTCGGTATTAGCTTTGCCGTCGCTTTTCCCGGACTCCATTTCGATGATGCCGCCGAGGAAATCGATCATCTTTTTTCTGTAATCTTCATTCTCGTTCAAACATTACAGCCTCCTTGCTGACAGATGCTTTTTCAGTGAAACATTATATTGCCGTCATATACTATATGTTAAAAAAGCGGTTGTTGTTACAGGTCGGATAAATTTTTTTCAGAATGGTTCGTTTCATCCGTTCCTTGAGCTTTGATATCCTTGTCCGCAGCGCCTGGTCGTTTATACCGAATCGCTCGCACAGCTCCTGCCGCTGTAACCCGACGAGGAACACGAGCCGGAAGAGTTCCTTGTCCGATGGAGTCATGTCTTTTTCGAGCGACTCTATGAGGTCACTGTACCTGAACGCTTTGTCGGCGTCGTTTCCGACCGTGAGAATGTCGGCGTAGTCATCCAGGTTCACGGTGTCGTGCTTCTGGTCATTTCGCCTGTACTCATTGATTATGAGAGTTATCGCCTTATACATCCATTTTATGAGGTACTCGTCTGTGTATCTGAATATCTCCGGCCATTTTTTATAAAGCCGCATGAATGCCTCGCTCACGATATCATCGGCGTCACCGTGTCCCGCGCGGCGCGAAACGCAAAAGGCGTAGAAGCGTCTGTAATTATTACGCATGAACGTCTCGAATAACTCATCCAAAGTACACCGGAACATCCCCCCTGACGGCACAGAATAACCAAACGGCAGACCCGTCTGTGAATATTATACCAGATAGACGAAAGAATGTCAATAGAGAAAAGCAAAAAAAAACGAGAAATCGTCATATCGCACAGATATTGCGAGCGGCAATGTATAATATGACGATTTTCTGAGAATCGGACGATTTTTTTGATTTTCCTGTAACAATCCGCTCCTTTTTGTTATATAATTATATAAGGGTCAGAAGAGCCTGACGTCCGCGGTGAAGAAAGGAACAAAATCATGGAAAATAATGAAATGAACACACTTATTGAAACCTCTCTCGTTGAGTCTCTCGCGTCATCAAGTCTTTCGGCGCGTGAGGCGGCTTACGCGCCGTATTCCGGCTTCAGGGTCGGCGCCGCTCTGCTCGCGGAGAGCGGGAAGATATATATTGGCTGTAATTTTGAGAACGCGTCGTTCGGCGCGGGGACCTGTGCCGAACGGGTCGCGCTTGGCTCGGCGATAGCGGCCGGGGAGCGCAGATTCCGCGCTATCTGCGTGAGCGCTGAGCGGATCGTCACGCCGTGTGGGATCTGTCGTCAGGCACTGTCGGAGTTCGGCGATATGGTGGTCTTCTGTCAGGATACGAATAGAAACATGAAGCGGTTCACGCTGTCGGAGCTCCTTCCCGAGGCGTTCGGGCTGAACTGACGGTCAACCGTATTGTCAGGACTTCCGTTCCGGCGCGGCGTATACAGACCTGACACTGTACGCGGTCGGTTCCTCCGTGTGATTTGTCTTTTCGAGGTATTTTTCCTGCGCGTCGAGAAGATACCTGTATTCTTCCGGCATATTTTCGACTCTGAATCTGTGGTTCAGCTCTTCGTTCCTGCACACCGGGTAGTGCTCCGGAACAAGGCAGACTGAACCTTTTCTTTCACCGAAGCCGTTGTATGTCTCGAAGGATATGCGGAAGCAGTTTTTCAGGAAATAAAGGTTTATGCTTTCGTTTTTCTCCGCCGCTTTCCGGAAGTCGGCGTCTTTGTCATCCGCGGAGACGAGAGTGAGAAATTCGGAGTTCAGGTAGTTTGTTCGTATCTCATACATTGAGAGCGGCACATTGTCCTCATTCACGAAGTAACCGTCGGTCGTCGGATCGAGCATTATCCATTTTCCCCGCTGCTCATCAAATATCTCGCAGACGACGTGGGAATCAAAATCAAACGGTGAGAGCGGGTGGATGAACACCCTCCGCGCGAAAATGCCCAGAGCCAGACAGCACTCGGCGAGGATTTTCGCCTTGTTCAGGCAGTTTATCCCGTGCTCGTCGTTTTCAAAGCTGTACGTGAGCAGCTTCATCGCGCTGCACTCCACGTGGTTGTCGTAAAAGGATTCGTGCTTCAGTCTCGGCGCGAAGTAGTGCAGAAGCCTTTCGGCGCGCTCAGAGGCTGTGCCGTTTCCCGCGATATTATCAAGGGTATACGCGTAGCGCATTTCCTCAAATTCCGGCGCCGCGAAGTCATATTCGAGGTGTGCGTCATCTTCTCCGGCAAATTCGGGGTAATTGTTCAGGATACCAAGGTACAGGTTTCTGACCTGCTCTTCGTATTGATTCATAAGTTATTCCTTCCTGTCAAAAGTCTGCTTGAAAATATTATACAGCAAGCGCGCGGCGGATGCAATGCCGGATTTGTAAACAAGCACAGAAATAAAAAAAATCCCCCGCGAGTGACCCGCGGAGGAGAAATATTCACTTGTTCATGAGCTTATCGAAGAGCTTCCCGAGCCCGCACTTGTAGACGATGATAACGCCCGCTACGGCGCCGACAGCCGCCTGAAGAATCTGGAACGGAATCTTCAATATTGCGTACTCAACGGACGCGTAGAAGCACCGACCGATCGTGTAGCCGACGACCATGATGACCGCGCCGATCGCCACACCGACGGTTGATGCGAGCACAGGCTTGCCCTTGCCGTCGTTCTTGCCCTTGAAGAGCTTACGGGTGCAGAGCGAGATGACGACCGCCTGAAGTCCGTGAACGATGAGCGACGTGACCATAGGCGTCGGATAGAAGAAGAAATCTCCGAGGAAAGCCCCGATGCCGCCGACCGCGAACGCTCCGACCGGGTCGAGAAGTATCGCCGCCGTGCAGATGATGACGTCGTTGAGATAGAGATGTCCGCCCGGAACCGGGAGACCGAAGGAGCTCATCACGACGTTGAGCGCCATGAAGAGGGCGGTAACGGTTATCCACTTTACTGTGTAGTGATTCTTTGCCTGTGTGTCTGTCATTTTCTTTCTTTTCCTTTTCAATTATTTTTGTCAGTTTGCCGCGACGGGTTTGCCGAAGAATCGGTCATAGACCTTTATGAGTCCGAAGCGATAGCAGATGAGAAGGCTCGCCGCGGAGCCGATGCCGGACTGGAGCAGCTCATACGGGATATTGATCACCGCGTACTCGGGCGTGGAATAGACTACCGCGGCGCCAATCGTGTAGCCTACAGTCATTATGAGCGTTCCGAGCGCGACGCCGATAACCGCCTTGCCGAACCGTCTCGGCTTCACCGGGAGACCGCGGATCTCGTCCGTCCCGTTGACGACGAGCGAGATGACCGCCGCCTGAAGACCGTGAACCACGAGCGAGACCACCATCGCCGACGGATAGAAGAAGAAGTCGCCGATGAGCGAGCCGATGCCGCCGACCGCGAACGCCGTCACGGGGTCGAGAAGTATCGCCGCCGTGCATATGACCGCGTCGCAGAGATAGAAGCTCCCGCCCGGGACGGGTATGCCGAACGAGCTCATGATGACGTTGAGCGCCATGAATATTGCCGCGAGGGTTATCTTTCTTGGTGTGATGAAACTTTTCTTGCCGGTTCTTTCTGTAGTATTCATTTTCTTTTCCTTCTGGACTCCGGACGTCTCCGCACTCCGAGATAAAAATCAGCTGCTGTACATATATTATACAGCAGCTGTGGGTATAATTAAAGCCTCAGATTTGCGAAATATTTTAATACCAGATCAGTTTCCGAAGAGCTCGCTCGCGAAGATTTTTCTCGAATCCTCGGTTATGAGCGTATAAATCGCCGCGAGAGCCTCGTCTGCTTTCTCGCAGTCTCCGGACGCCATGACTCCCTCGAGCGAATCCGGGAATCTTCCGTTCATTGACGCGATTCTCGGGAGCATGAGAGCGTTGTAGACAGGGTACAGCTCGCAGGCTACGACTCTCTCGTCGTGCGTCAGCGGGCAGATATGGCGGTATCCGGCGACGAAGGCCTCAAAGAGTCCCGGCCTCGACGCGTCGGTGAGCCCGTCCGCGAGAGGGGAGAAGTACACAAGTCTGAGCCCTTCGAGCAGCATATCCCCGACGAGCGTTTCGTCTCCGGAGGAGCCGAAGTCGCAGAGCGTCAGTACTCCCTCGCGTCTTGTGAGGTTATGAAGATTGAGATTGCCCTGTACGGCGCCGCGCGGAAGTCTGTCCCACAGCTCGCGCGCGCTGGCGAAGCGGCGGTTGCAGATGTCGAGGATTTCTCCGCAGATCTCCGGCTTCTTGCAGAGGCGGTGCGGGTACGTGACAGACTTTATCTGGCTCTCGAGTGCCTTCTTCGAGAGTTCGACGAACTTATCTAGCCCGGAGAGCGGATTCTTCCCGAGCGCGTCGAAGGGCGACGGAACTCCGAGCTTGCAGTTGTCGCGGAAAGACAGGCGGTGCGTTCTCGCGAGCAGCATTCCCGCGTCCCTTGCCGTGTCGGCGTCGAGGACGGACAGCGGCTCTCCCGCGAAGTCCTCTAGAACGACATCGACCTTTTCTCCGTCAAGAGACATTAACAGGCAGTATTCGCCGCCCTTGGAGTAGCGTTCCGGCGTCGGTACGCCGTTGCGTCTCAGATGCTCGGCGAAGCAGCAGCGCTTTTCGATGAGCTCGTGCGGATGCTCGTGATCGTGCGAGAGCTTCATCATGAGCGGCGGGCGGTGCTTGACGTCGACGCGGGCGAGTATCGTGGCGTCGCCGTCGTTCTGGATATCAAGGTAAGTGTTTATGCCGGTGACTCCGGTGGAGATACCGTATTCACGGAGCAGCGGGGAGGCGGATTCGGTGGTTAGTTTCATTTTTTAAATGCTTTACGCACACTTGTACGCAAGCTCTCCTTTCCGAGATTATGTCTTACATATATTATACAATGTTTTTGCGCGGGTTTCAAGAGGATTTCTGAAAAAAATTCCGCAAATTCCACCAAATTCCGTATTGCCTCCGCGCCGCTCCGAATATTTTCCGGACTTTTCACGAATAATAGAAATGTTTCCGCGGTACGCGGAACACAGCGAAAATAATTCCCGCCGCGGTCAGAAAATTCCGCGGCAGGAATTGCGCGATGAAAGGAAAGAGATTTATGAAAGGTTACGCAATGCTCGGTATCGGGAAGACCGGGTTCATCGAAAAGCCGGTGCCGGAGTGCGGTCCGCTCGACGCGATAGTCGAGCCGATCGCGGTGTCCCCGTGCACGTCGGATATCCATACGGTATGGGAGGGCGCGATAGGCGACCGTCACGATATGATACTCGGTCACGAGTCGGTCGGCGTCGTCCGCGAGGTCGGCAATCTCGTTAAGGATTTCAAAATCGGCGATAAGGTCATAGTTCCCGCGATAACTCCCGACTGGGGCTCGGTCGAGGCGCAGCGCGGGTTCGCGATGCACTCCGGCGGAATGCTTTCCGGATGGAAGTATTCGAACTTCAAGGACGGCGTCTTCGCGGAGCGCTATCACGTGAACGAGGCGGACGCGAACATGGCGCTTTTGCCGGACGGTGTCGAGCCGACCGACGCCGTTATGCTGTCGGACATGGTTCCGACGGGATTTCACGGCTGCGAGCTCGCGAAGGTGACGTACGGCGAGTGTGTCTGCGTCATAGGTATCGGACCGGTCGGGCTGATGGCGGTCGCGGGCGCGAGACTCAGGGGCGCCGGACGGATAATCACGGTCGGCGGCTCGAGAAAGATCTGTGTCGACGCGGCGATGAAGTACGGGGCGACCGATTTCGTCAATTACCGTGACGGCGGGATATACGAGCAGGTCATGGAGCTGACCGGAAATGGGGGAGTCGACAAGGTGATCGTCGCCGGGGGAAACAACGACACCTTCATTGACGCGATAAAAATTCTTAAGCCCGGAGGCATCATCGGAAACGTCAACTATCTCGGAACCGGCGACTATGTCCGCATCCCGCGCGCCGAGTGGGGCTGCGGAATGGGGCACAAGACGATAGCGGGCGGTCTGATGCCAGGAGGGCGTATGCGCACCGAGCGGCTCGCGTCGATGCTGAAATACGGCAGACTCGACACGTCGATACTGCTGACCCACCGCTTCACCGGTTTCGAGCATATCGAGGAGGCTCTGTATCTCATGAAGGACAAGCCCGAGGGGCTCATCAAGCCGGTTGTGGTATTCTGAACAGCAGACAGCCTGCCGCGGAATTATCTGCGGCAGGCTGTCTGCTACATATCAGAGCGTGAATTTTTCGAATCTTAGAGTTCCGTCAGGCGCCTGTATCGTCCGCGCGGCGACGGCGCTTCCGGCGTAGCCTCCCTCCGGGACAAAGCCGATGAATACGCGCTCGCCGTTCCACGGGCAGAGGGCGGATTTCGGGACGTTTCCGCAGTCGATGATGTTGTCGTCCGGAATTGTCCATCCCTCGTCACCGAACGGCGTCTTCGCGAAGGCGTATCTCGCGCGTCCGCCTTCCGACCAGACGAGGTAATGGTAGTCGCCCATCGCGAACCAGTCCGGGCATTCGGGCTGTTCATAGTAAGTTGAGCCGTCCGGGCGGGTGCTCAGCTTTGTTCGCAGTACCGGTCCGAGGTCGGTGAAGTCGCGCATATCGCTGTGATCGCTCACGAGGTGCGCGAGACAGCCCTCACCGGTCTCTGTAAGGCTCGTGGTGATGAGAAGGTGGTATTTCCCTCCGTCATAGACAGCCTTCGGGTCGCGCGCGCTGGGACCGTGGTAGCGGTCGGGAAGGGTGAAGAATTCTCCGGTCTTGTGCCAGTGAATGCAGTCGTCGGACGCGGAGCGTGTCATGCGCGCCGGGGAGCCGTCGGACATTCTGACGGCGTACCATGACGAGAATTTTTCGACAGCACCGTCGGCGTTGCGTATCGTCGAGCCGGTGCAGATTGAACCCTCGATCTGATCGGTTATCGGTATCGCCATCTGGTGCTCGTCCCAGTGCCTGAAATCGGTAGTTGAGGCGTGTGCCCACTGGTGCGCGCCGAGTCCCCACTTGCTGCAATGGTGGTGGCGGTCATACAGCCAGAAGAGGTGATAACGTCCGTCGTCGCCGTAAGAGAAGGGCATACAGTCGCCAATATTTACTCTCGGCATCCGGATTTCCGGAAAATCAAGCCCGGAACGGAGAATCGCCGGAGCGTCTGTATTTTCCGGCAGCGTAGAGACGGTGATTTTCATGTCGCCGTCCGACGCCGCGCCGTCAAGGGGCAGGTTCCCGATCGGCCAGTTCTCGTCCGCGAGCTTGTCACGGATAAAGAGCGAGACGCGGTACGGGAGAAGCTCTATCCGGGCGCTGTCGCCGTTTGACGCCGGAGCTTCCATTCTGAGAGGATCTTTCCGGACGTCGTAGAAGAGATTTACGGAGAGTTTTCCATCCTCAAACGATATTTCGGCGGCGGTCTGTCCGTTTGACGCGAGCGCGGCTCTACTGGGGTTTACGGTGAAGGTGAGAAGTGCTGTGTTCATATGCTTTCATTCCTTTCGGTATGTTTATCTTCTGTGTATTTTATGAGCCGGAGAGATTCCTCACGTGTGATCTCCCCGGCGCTTATCGCCGAGTGAAGCGCGGCTCCGAACGCCGATTCCTCGATGTGCGCGGGTGTCATCGGATCGCTCCCGAACGCCTCGGCGCAGAGACGTCTGAGCGGAGCGCAGCGCCGCATCGCGTTGCCGGACACGACGACTCCGTATTGTCTGTCGGGTTCTGTCATTCCGAGCGACATCGTGTGAAGCTCCTCGATAATTCCGCGGAGAATTCCGTCCGCAAGGTGTGCAAGGTCAAATGAGCTGAGACTGAGACCGCTGATCGAGCCCCGGAGCGATGGATCCGAGCGTGTTCCGCAGAATCTCGTCGAGATTGTGAGCGGGTCGGACGTCGAATTTTCGGCGAGCCGGTTGAGCAGGGCGTAGATCTCCCGCCGCGGCGGCTTTGCCATGAACGCCGACACTGTCTCCGAGACGAGGTCGGCGAGCGCCGCGTATGCCCGCCCGCCGCAGAGTATCGAGCCGGAGAGCAGCTTCTTCCCGCCAAAATACGGTCTGTACTCTCCGTCGCCGACACCGCCGACAAGGCTCACCTGACCGCTCGTCCCGACGTTCACGAGAAGCGTGTCCTCATCGCGCAGCGAGCCGAAGACTCCCGCCTGATTGTCGCCGACAGCTGAGGAGACCGGTATCTTCTTCCCGCCGGCGCTTATCTGTCCGATTACCTCATAGTCGCCGGAGACGCGCGGGAGCCTGATCTTCCCGGTGATTTTCGCGGCGCACGGCAGGAATTTCCCTTGGTCGATATCCCAGAATCCGAGCGACGCCGCCATTGTCGGGTGTATCACCGGCTCCGTGAGTCCGCAGAGCTTCAGAACGGCGGTGTCGGCGATCGTCGCGATCATCGAGGTTTCCTCCGGGAGAAGCCCGAGCTTTCCGAGAGCGTACAGCGTGACAATGCCGTATCCGGTGGGAACTCTCACTCCGGTCATATCCCTCAGCTCATCGCAGATTGTCCCGCCGTGTCCGTTGTCCCGTTCCCCGAAGCCGTTCTGCCACGTGTACAGCGGCGATATTATGTTCATCCGCTCGTCGAGGCACACGATGCCGTGCATGGCGCCGGAGAAGCCGACCGAGACAATGTCCGGATACGCCCCGAGAGCGCTTTTGACGAGTCCCGCGACCCTTCCGACGAGCATCTCCGCGTCCTCCGCGAATGCGTCGGGGAAGCCGTCAATATCTATCGCCGCTTCGTGGTCGAAATTGTATGTGTGTATTTCCTCTCCGGTCGCGAGCGACACAATCTGCGCCGAGACCGACGTTGTCCCGATATCGACGCCGAGGGCGAGCTTTCCTCCGCCTGTGTATTCGGATTGGCTTTCGGTGTATTCAGCCGCCCCGGAGCCTAGATCGTCGATGGATACGCGGCGGTCGAGTATTGAGTCGCAGACCAGGCGCTGTTCGTTTCCGAGCTTTGAGTCCGACTCGAGCTCGGAGCGGCGCTTCGAGACGAGCTCTCTCAGACCGACGACGCCGTCCCGCCAGAGCTTTATGTCGGCTATGGCGACGCCGAGGTTCCGAAGGGTTTTTATCTGTTTCAGCAGCGCGATATCTGTGTCGGTGTAGTCGCGGTAGGAGTTGTCCTGCCTTGTCACGTCGACAAGCCCCCGGCTCTCGTAGTATCTGATCGTCTTTGAGGTCAGACCGGTCGCCTTTTCCGCTTCTTTGATTTTCATTACTGTGTATTTTCCTTCCGCTTGTCATATATACATATATATTAAACCTTCCAGCAGGGGGAAGGTCAATAGATATTACGCAATATTCTCAATATGTTTACAAATTGGCGCCGCACATCGGTTCTGATACCCTTGACATATCGAACGAAAAGTTGTATAATTTAATTGAAGAGCCGTGATCGACGGCGGAAAGGAAATTTTCTGTATGACAAGATTCATTTTCGTGCGGCACGGGCAGAGTGTCGGGAACCTGACCGGGCGCTTTCTCGGTCAGTACGACGGCGCGCTGACCGATCTCGGCAGACATCAGGCGGAGCGCGCGGCGGAGTTTTTAAGGGACGAGCGGATAGACGAGGTGTTCGCGAGCGACCTCTCGAGGGCGTATGAGACCGGAAAAATTATCGCGGAGCCGCACGGCATAATTCCGGTGCCGGACAAAGCCCTGCGCGAGATAAGCGCAGGAAAGTGGGAGAATGAGGAGTTTTCAAAAATCGAGGAGATATACGGCGCGGACTTCGGCGTGTGGCAGAACGATATAATGAACGCGCGCCCGACCGGCGGTGAGAGCGTCCGCGAGCTCGCGGAGCGGGTCACGAAAGAGGTCTGGCGTCTCGCCGCGCTGTGCGATGGTAAAACCGTTCTTGTCGCGACCCACGCGACGCCGATAAGGATGCTTCTGCGTGAATGGGTGAATATGGGCGCGCTCCCCGACGGCCCGAAGTGGGTCAGCAACGCGTCGGCGACGACCGCGGTGTACGACGCCGGAAAGCACACGGTCGAGGTCATAAAGGTCTCGGAGAACAGCTATCTCTCCGGCGTCGAGACCGATCTGCCGCCAAATGTCTGATGTATGCTGAAAGGAATGGTCACGGCAGAATGTATGATATCGGAAAAACGCTGTTTGTCTCGGATCTTGACGGAACGCTTCTCGCTCCGGACGGGAGGCTGAGCGCTTACACGCTTGAGACGCTTGACAGGCTTGTCGCCGGGGGCGTCAGGCTGGCGTTCGCGACCGCGAGGTCGTATGTCACCGCGATGAAGGTGGTCGGAGACGCCCCGGGCGGGCTCCCGATGATACTTCACAACGGCGCTTTCATCCAGAAGAAGGACGGCAGCTTTGTCCTGAAGAATCTCTTCGGGCGGGAGGACGCGGAGTATCTGCGCGGCGTCCTTGACAGATACGGAATACCGGCGATAGTCTATACGCTCGACGGAGCGGATGAGTATTTCTCATATCTGCCGGACAGGATAACGCCGGAGGAGAGAGCATTTATCGATTCGAGAGGGATTGATCCCAGAAACCGCCCGGCGGCGTCTGACGACGAGCTGTGGTCGGGAGACGCTTTCTATATAGCCTGTATAGGCGACGCCGGGCGGCTCTCCGCGGCGGCGGCTGAGATATCGGCGCGCCGCGGGGTCACTGTGCTGAACCATCCGGACTATTATACCGGCGATATGTGGCTCGAGCTCCTGCCCGAGGGGGCGTCAAAGGCGAGCGCGATGAAGAAGCTCGCGGAGCTGCTCGGGTGCGAAAGAACAGTAGTGTTCGGCGACGCGGAGAATGATCTCGATATGTTCCGCGCCGCGGATGAGCGGTACGCCGTCGCGAACGCGGTCCCGGAGGTCGTCAGCGCGGCCGACGGGGTGATCGGCGCGAACGGCGAGGACGGTGTCGCGAGGTTCCTGCGCGGCGCGCTCGGGATATGAGCGCTTCCGACGGACAGAAAAAACGCCCGCCGGAAACTTGGAAAGCACTGAATAATTCGGGTTTTCCCAGAAAAAATCTTGAATTTGTGGATTTTTTCTGGGAAAACAACCTCAGATCAGTGTTTTCCTTGTTCCGGCAGGCGGAAAAGCTTGGCAATCAGTAATACCACGACTCAAGCGTGTCGAGCGTGCCGAAGGTATAGCCTTCGTTTTGCAGATACTCTATCATCCATCCGAGTATGTCGACCGTCTCGTCGTACGTTTCGTGCGCGAGGACGATGAGCGGCGCGTTCTTGAGTGATGAGCCGTATTTGTAGGTTGAGATGAAGGACTGCTTCATCCATTCTTCGACATCTGTATCTTTCGGACACTTGCGTATCAGACAGTCATTGTCGAGGCAGTTCCAGTCGTAGCCGGTGTACCCGAGTTCCGCGACAGCCGCCTTGCAGCCCGCGGTGTCCTTCGTCGGCGAGCCGCCGGGAAAGCGGAAGAGCTTTTCGGAAGGAACTTCGCCGAGCGCCTTCTTCGCGGCGGATTCCCAGTCGGCGATCTCGGTCTTCACGCCGTCCGGGGTCGTGAGAGTCTTGTAGACATGATCATACGAGTGGCACCCTATAGCGTGACCGGCGTCGCGCACTGCCTTCAGCTGATCCGGATAGACGGAGACACGGTTTCCGATGACGAAGAATGTCGCCTTGACACCGTAGTCGTCGAGGATTTTCAGTATCCGCTCGGTATTTTTCTTGTGCGGGCCGTCGTCGAAGGTCAGGTAAACGACCTTGTCGCCGGACTTATATGGCTGCTTTGTCTTCGGGGCAGGTTCCTCGGCGGTGGTTTCCGGCTGAGTTCCAGTCGTGTCATCGGTTTCCGACGGCGTTGTCTCAGCCTCACCGGTTGTCTCGTCGGCTGTTGGTTCGTCATCGGACGTTGTGCTGTCCGCGGCTGTGTCGTTATCCGTGGTGACCGTGTCGTCAGCGGCGACAGAATCATCCGCGGACTCACCGGTTGTTTCCTCCGGAGCAGATGTATCATCATCGGCGGATGTTGAGCCTGATCTTTCGGCGACGAGGGCGCCGAGCAGACCGCCCACGTCCTGCGGCATAACCGCCGCCGTCACCTGACCGGACACATCCTCGGCGCCGACCGCGAGCGACGAGCAGGACGGCAGAGTCGCGACCGACACGGCAAGCAGAGCGGTCAGGATGAAATTAATGAATTTGTTACGCACTTGGATACGCCTCCCCGGAGATTGAATCGGTATTTAAGGAAACACTGATTTAAGGTTGTTTTCGCAGAAAAAATCCCATAAATCCTTTTTTCTGCGAAAACCCGATTTATTCAGTGTATCCTTAGCTTATGTTCAGACAATTAGACGCGTACCAGTGAAGTTTTGTTCCCGATAATCGACAAAAAAGTACAAAAATTTTTGGAATTGATGAAGAAAGACGAGGTAAGACATTGAACAGACCGACACCCGCCGAAATACTCAAAAGATACTTCGGCTATGACTCATTCAGAGAGGGGCAGGAGACCCTGATAAACTGCATTCTGTCCGGACGCGACTGTCTCGGCGTCATGCCGACCGGCGCGGGCAAATCCATATGCTATCAGATACCGGCGATGATAATGGACGGCACGGCGATAGTTGTTTCCCCGCTGATCTCGCTTATGAAAGATCAGGTCGGAGCCCTGACCGAGGCCGGCATACCGGCGGCATATATTAATTCATCGCTTACCGAGGCACAGCAGTCGGCAGTCTTCTCGAAGGCTCACTCCGGCGCTTATAAGCTTATCTATGTAGCGCCGGAGCGGCTTACCTCCCGTGATTTCATAGATTTCGCCGCGGGGACGGAGATATCGATGCTGTGTGTTGACGAAGCGCACTGTATCTCGCAGTGGGGTCAGGATTTCAGACCGAGTTATACCGGCATTCCGGATTTTCTGTCCCGCCTCAGGAAGCGTCCGGTCGTCTGCGCGTTCACGGCGACCGCGACTCCGAAAGTCCGGGACGACATCAGAAGTAAGCTTGGTCTCGTCTCTCCGGAGCTGCTTGTCACGAGCTTCGACCGGAAGAATCTGTATTTCGAGGTTAGGCGTCCGGCGTCGAAGCCAGCCGAGCTGCTCGGGATAATAAAGAACCGCCCCGACCGGAGCGGTATTGTCTACTGCTCGACAAGGGCAAATGTTGATACCGTGTGTGAGCAGTTATGCGACGCCGGAATCAGCGCGTCGCGCTATCACGCCGGGCTCTCCGACGACGAGCGCCGGAAGAATCAGGACGACTTCATTTTCGACCGCGTGCAGGTGATGGTCGCGACGAACGCGTTCGGAATGGGCATTGATAAATCGAACGTGTCTTTCGTCGTCCATTACAATATGCCGAAGGACCTTGAGAGCTATTATCAGGAGGCGGGGAGAGCGGGTCGCGACGGCAGCCCCGCCGACTGTATTCTCCTGTTCTCAAGGCAGGATATCCTGACGAATCAGAGGCTTATCGAATCTCCGAATGATGTCGAATATCCGGATAAGCAGACGGAGTATGTGATCAAGGAGCAGAACCTCCGCCGTCTGCACGAGATGGCGAGGTACTGCACGACGACGGAATGCCTGAGACGGTATATACTGAACTATTTTGGCGAGAGCGTCGACAGTGACTGCGGTCACTGCGGAAACTGCGACGCGGAGTTCGAGGAGGTCGACATGAGCGTCGAGGCGAGCAAGATGCTCTGCTGTATCGCCAGAATGAAGACTCCGTACGGCGCGAAGATGGTCACTGACGTCCTGCTCGGAAAGAAGACGAAGCGGATAAGGGAGCTCGGCTTCGACACGCTGACGACATTCGGTATCATAAAGGACAGATCCGAGGATGACCTGCGGGAGCTCGTGAATGTCCTGACGGTCGGCGGATATATAAAGAAGACGAACAATCAGTATCAGTGCCTGACCCTCGGCGAGAAGTCCGGACAGATAATACACGGCGGCGATAAAGTGTACATAAAGGTGCGCACGACCGAGAATTCGGAGGCCGAGGACGCAAAGGAGAATGATGGCGCCGGAAGCGGAACCCGCGCAAGGACACGCCGTGAGACGCGCTCTCGCGGTTCCGAAAAACCGAAGGCGGTTCCGGGCAGCTATGATAAGGACCTGTTCGAGGTGCTCCGCGCGCTCAGACGGAGGATCGCCGATGAGCAGAACGTACCGGCTTATGTGGTGTTCCCGGACAGCACGCTGACGGACATGGCGATGAAGAAGCCGGTCACGGACGACGCGATGAGGGATGTTTCCGGGGTCGGCGGGGTCAAGCTCGCGAAGTACGGAAAGATATTCGAGGATGAGATCGCCGGGTATCTTGACGGCAATGGCGCGGCGGCTGTGCCTGACGGCGGAAGGAGCGGCTCCGAGGCGTATGACAACTGGGTTGAGGGGCGTGACAATGAGAACGACATGCCGTACAATATTGAGTACGACATGATGGAGCCGTCGGCTGAACTGATTCCGCCGCCGGTCGATATTGAAGAACCGCCGGCTGATCCGCTATTTGCAGGTGGATACAATATTCCGGAGACGCCGGGGATGCCTGCCGAGGAGGAGATTCGGGAGAGTGATGATGTTCAGCCTGACCGCGGACTTCCGGATGTCGAGATCGGCGAGGACTGCGTGACGGTGAGCCTGATCGCGGATCGCGTGAATTGCTATCAGATACGCGAGGGAAGACCGAAGATAACGTCGGTGCGTATAAATAAGTGGCTGATGTCGAGGGGATTTCTCGAGACAGTGACTCAGAGTGACGGGACGAGCGCGAAGCGTCCGACGAGGGCGGGTCGTGACATCGGCATACTGACGGCGATTGGTTCGTCGACCGATCGCACATACATAATGACGTTGTTCGACATAGACGCGCAGCGCTACATAGTGTCGCGTTTATCCGATATTGAGAACTTTACCGAGAAATGAGTTTTTTGCAATGGTTTCTTGAACTTTTGACATTGACATGACTGCTTTTTACGTGTATAATTATATGTTGTTGGAATAACCTTGAAAAATATGATTATATCACAAAAAGGAGTTTGCAATGAACAGAAAGATTTCGTTTGTCCTCGCCCTTCTGATGCTTGTGTCCGCGGTGTCCTGCGGTTCTTCCGCAGGCACGGAGAAGGATGATACTTCAGGAAATACCGAGGAGTCGACGACCGTGGAGGAGACTGAAAAAACGGTCACAGACGATCTCGGGGACATACGTTTTGACGGCGAGGAATTCAATATTTATCTCGCGTATCCGGTCAAAACGATGTTTGTTGAGGAAGAGACGGGTGACAATGTTGACGACGCAATATGGGAGCGCAACCGCGCTGTGGAGGAGCGGCTCGGAATCAGTCTGAAATTCACCGAAGGCGGATTCGCTACGGACGGAGGCTCGCAGGGCGCCGCGACGCAGCAGATACGTTCGTTCGTCATGTCAGGCGATACCTCGAATGATCTCTTCATCCACGTTCAGCATTCCGGTATGCCGGGGCTTATCTCCGAGGGGTGCTTCATTGACTGGAATACGCTTCCGAATGTAGACTTTTCGAAGCCGTACTGGTATGCGAACTGTATACGCGACATTAATTACGGCAACAAGATATACGCGATGACCGGAATGTACAACCTCGAGATACTGAGAGCGTCGCATATCCTCGCATTCAACAAGCGTCTTGTCAATGAGGCGGGGTATGATTATCCCTATCAGCTTGTGCTTGACGGGAAGTGGACATATGACAGATTTGTCGAAATGGTCGCGAGCGCAACGCGCGATCTTAATGGTGACACGATCATTGACCCGAATGTCGACCAGTTCGGCTATTGGGGCTGGCTCTGGGAGAGCGTCCCGTCGCTCTACATGGCTCTCGGCGGAGACGTCATAACGAAGGACAAGGACAATATGCCGGTCATATCGATAGAGACCGAGCGCAACATCGCGGTTGTCGAAAAGATGAACGAGCTTTTCGCGATGGACGGCGCGGCGTATGAGACGGCGACTTACGGAACCTTCGACACGGCGTTCAAGAACGGTACTCTGATGTTTGATCACTCGAGTCTCGGCGATATCCGGAATATGCGTGATATGAAGGACGATTTCGGCTTTGTTCCTTACCCGAAGTTTGACGAGGCGCAGGAAGGCTACAACGTCCGCGTCGGAAACTGCGCGGGGCTCAGCTATATCCCGGTGACGAACACGAGACCGGAGCTCACCGGAGCGGTGCTCGAGGTAATGTCCGCAGTGTCCTACAATACGGTTGTGCCGGCGTATTTCGACGTTGCGCTGACGGTCAAGATAGCGCGCGACACCGAGTCGGAGCAGATGATACCGATAATCAATGACAGCGCGTCCTTCTACGACGAGGCGGCGGACTTCAGCATAATCTCGGTGATCACATCCGGCGAATCCCTCCCGACCTACTACGCGAAGGTGAAGAATAAGGTGGCGGACAACGTCCAGAAGCTGATAACAGACGTCTACAAAGCGAACTGAATAACAAAAAACTACAGCGCCGTCCCGCTTAAGCGGGACGGCGCTGTATGTGTTTCAGGTCTTATTTGTATAACGGACCGTAAGCCGCGCAGGCTCTGTAGTCAGCGTCTTCGGTGTTGGTGGTGCCGAAAGCGGACCACGCGTGCGGGCGGTAGATCTTGTCTGCCGGGACGTTGTGCATCGAAACCGGAATTCTGAGCATCGACGCCAGTGTGATGATGTCCGCGCCGACGTGTCCGTATACGGACGCGCCGTGGTTTGCGCCCCAGTTTGCCATTACGCTGTATACATCCGTGAACGCGCCTTCGCCGGTGAGCGACGGTGCGAACCAGATGGACGGCCAGGTCGGGTCGGTGCGGTCGAGAAGAGCGTGGTTAACCTTTTCCGGAAGCTCAACGGTGTAACCCTCGGCAATCTGAATGACCGGTCCGAGCTTGTCAACAAGGTTGACTCTCACCATGGTCACGGGCATTTCGCCCTTGGAGACATACTGGCTTGAGAATCCGCCGCCTCTGAAGTAGCCTTTGTTTGCTGGAGCCCACTTGGTTGCCTCAAGCATTGCCTGCATATCGGCGTCGGTGACGTTCCACCATTCCTTCATGACGGACTCGCCGTTCTCGTCCTTCGAAGCGCCGTTTCCGTCGAGCGCCGAAGCGCCGGAGTTTATAAGGTGCATGAAGCCGTTCGCCGCTTTGCCGGTCACTTCATAGTCCGCCACTCTCTTAACAGCGTCGGGTGACCAGTATGTGCGCACGTCAGAGAAGATAGCCGGACGGTTCGTGACAAGATTCAGAAGCAGCATCGCGAGTCCGTTGAGTCCGTCGTTCTCGGTAGCGAGAATGAACGGAGGACGCTTGCCGTTCCAGTCAAAGGTCGTGTTGAGAATAGCCTCGGTGAAGTCAGCGTTCGGCTTGTAGTCGGTCCACTGGCGCTGACCCTGGAAGCCGCCGAAGATGGCGTTTCTGCCGTTCGACTCCTCGACATATCCCATGTCCGCCAGGACAGGGTTTCCAAGCATTATGTCGCGGACGATGATAGTCATCTTCGCGATGAATTCCCATTCCTTCTCGTCCTGTTCCGCGTTGTTCTGAAGTTCGGGGATGTTGACCTCGAGTCCCTTCTTGCAGTTCTTCTTGATCCACGCGAGTTCCTTCTCGTACTCGGCGTGATCGTAGATGCCAAGGTCTATCCTTCTGAGGATTTCGACCATGTCAACCCACTCCGCGCGGATACCGAGATACTTCTGTAAGAAGTCCGGATCCTCAAATGAGCCCGCGATACCCATCGCGACCGCTCCGAGTCCGCAGTACGCCTTGCCGCGCATCATTCCGACAGCGATTGCACAGCGCGCGAAACGCAGGATCTTCTCCTCCACGTCAGCCGGGATGGTGGTGTCGTTCATGTCCTGAACGTCGTGACCGTAGATGGCGAACGCCGGGAGACCTCTCTGCGCGTGAGCCGCCATGACAGCCGCGAGATATACGGCGCCGGGGCGCTCGGTTCCGTTGAAGCCCCAGACAGCCTTGGTGGTCAGGGGATCGAGGTCCATCGTCTCGCTGCCGTAGCACCAGCAGGGAGTGACCGAGAGGGTCGCGCAGACGTTGAGCTTCGAGAATTTCTCGGCGCAGGCAGCAGCCTCCGCCCCGCCGCCGATCGTTGTGTCGGCGATGACGCACTCGACGTGGGTGCCGTCCGGGTAGAAGAGCTTTGACTCGATGAGTTCCTTCGCCGCCTTCGCCATGTTCATGGTCTGGTCTTCAAGGCTCTCGCGGATGCCTCTGCGGCGTCCGTCGATGATGGGGCGGATACCTATGATCGGTTTGTTCATATGTAAATCTCCTTTGTGAAAAATTGATTTTTTAATGTAAGGGCGCGGACAGACCGCGTCTATATCTATATTACCACATCCCGCTCCGGAAATCAATGGAATTTTCAGTTTTTTTTATGCAGATTCCGGTAAATATTCGCGTCGGTAACGCGCCGCGTTGTTTTCTCGCCCGGTATGACCAGAAAAAGTATATTTATGTCCAGTGAAAAATATTGACAAGCGGACAAACTCTGTTATAATATAATTGTAAGCTCGGAATACCATACGGATTTATCCCAAGGAAAGGACTTGATTATATGTCACAAGAACTGCTTGAATATGTTCTCGCGAAGAAGCATCACGCTTTCCGCGAGGAATACACCGAACCGCTCGCGAAGATATACAGCGAGGCAAAGATGAGCCCGGTCGAGAGGATGGCGGATCGCTTTGAGAGGCTCACGAAGGCAGAGAAGCCGCACATTCTCCCGGACGAGAAGATCTGCTTTGTCCGCACGGTGAAGAATATCCCGGACTGCTTCACTGAGGATGAGTGGAAGGAGATACGCTCGAAGCACTTCATCCACGAGCTCGGATATATCTCGAACCTCTCGCCGGATTACGAAAAGGCGATATCGAAGGGTCTTCTCGCTCTGAGGAAGGGCGCGGACGAGTACGGAAAGCGCGCCATTGACAATATAATCGCTCTCGCCGACAGATACCGCGAGGAGGCGCTGAGGGTCGGCCGCGAGGATATCGCGAAGGTGCTCGAGAGAGTGCCGAGATACGGCGCGACGAGCTTCCGCGAGGCTCTGCAGATGTTCCGCATCCTGCATTTCTCGCTCTGGCTCGAGGGCAACTATCACAACACCACCGGACGCTTTGACAAGTATATGTATCCGTATTTCAGGGCGGATATGGACAAGGGCGTCTATACCGAGGAGACGGCGCTCGAGCTTCTGAAGGACTTCTTCATCTCGTTCAACAAGGACTCGGATCTCTATGTCGGCGTTCAGCAGGGAGACAACGGACAGTCGATGGTCCTCGGCGGCATCGACGAGAACGGAAATGACGTCTTCAACGAGCTCTCTAGGCTCTGCCTGATCGCGAGCCGCGACCTGAAGCTCATCGACCCGAAGATAAATCTCCGCGTGTCGAAGAAGACGCCGATGGAGCAGTACATACTCGGCACTGAGCTCACGAAGGCGGGGCTCGGTTTCCCGCAGTACTCGAACGACGACGTCGTCATTGAGGGGCTGAAGCGCAAGGGATACGCGCCGGAGGACGCCGCGAACTATGTCGTCGCCGCTTGCTGGGAGTTCATCATTCCCGGATGCGCGTTCGACGTCGTGAATATCGGCGCGATGTCCTACCCGAAGGCGGTGGACAGGATGCTCCACAACGGCTTTACAGACTGCAAGGACTTCGACGAGGTCATGGCGCTCACGAAGAAGGAGATTAACTCGGAGTGCGAGGAAATAATGAACGGCATACACGATCTGTGGTTCGTCCCGTCGCCGTTCATGGGCGTGATGCTCGACGACATAAAATATCGCAATTTCGGTATGCACGGAACAGGAATCGCGACCGCCGCTGACTCGCTCGCCGCTATAAAGAAGTATGTCTTTGACGAAAAGTACATAAGCGCCGCGGATATGCTGAAGGCGGTGGACGAGAACTTTGAGAACTCTCCGGAGCTTCTTGACAAGCTCAGAAACGAGGCGCCGAAGATGGGCTGTGACGACGATTATGTCGACAATATCTCGGTTGAGCTGCTCGACACCTTCGCCGACTGCCTTGAAGGAAAGAAGAACTGCGAGGGCGGCGTTTGGCGCGCGGGAACCGGAAGCGCTATGTTCTACCTCTGGCACGCGAGAGAGATCGGCGCGTCCCCGGACGGCCGCCGCAGCGGAGAGCCTTTCGGCACGAACTTCTCGGCGAGCCTGTTCGCGAAGGTCTCAGGACCGGTTTCCGTCGTGAAGTCCTTCACGAAGCAGCATTTTGTGCGCGCGATAAACGGTGGACCGCTCACGCTCGAGTTCCACAACAGCGTTTTCCGCGGCGAGGGCAGCCTTGAGAAGGTCGCGTCGATCGTGAAGTATTTCATAGACCGCGGAGGACATCAGCTCCAGCTGAACGCCGTGAACCTCGAGACAATGAAGGACGCGCAGAAGCATCCCGAGGATCACAAGCGCCTTGTCGTCAGGATCTGGGGCTGGAGCGCGTACTTCGTCGAGCTCGACAAGGAATATCAGGATCACGTCATAGCGCGTCAGGAATACACTGTCTGATATGACCGGAACGATATTTGATATCAAGGAGTTTTCGGTTCACGACGGACCCGGTGTGCGCACAACGGTGTTCATGAAGGGCTGTCCGCTCTCCTGCAAGTGGTGTCACAACCCGGAGGGACTGTCACCGGAGCCGGAGATAATGGTGAGGACGGCGAGATGCAGGCACTGCGGGCGGTGCCTGAAGCCGTGTACTCATCCCGAGTGCCAGCCGTTCCACCGCTGCATACATGCCTGTCCGGACGGGCTCGTCTCGATCATCGGAAAGACGTGGGACGCCGGAAAGCTCGCCGAAAAGCTCGCGAGGGAAGCGGATTTCTTCGCGTCGTCCGGCGGCGGGGTTACGGTGTCGGGCGGAGAGCCTACAATGCAGGCGGAGTTCGTGTCGGAGCTTCTCGGGCTTCTCGGAGAGAAGAAGATCCACAGAGCTGTGGAAACCTGCGGCTTCACCTCGGCGGATAGATATATGTCCGTGATAGACAACGCAGACTTTGTGATGATGGACATAAAGCTCGCCGACCCGGAGCAGCACAAAAAGTGGTGCGGGGTCGATAATTCACCGATCCTCGCGAATTTTGAGCGGCTGAAGGCGAGCGGCAAACCGCACCTGATTCGAGTCCCGCTGATACCCGACATCACCGACACGAGGGAAAATCTCGCGGCGATAGCGGAGATCGTCGGCGACAGTCCGGTCGAGCTCCTCGGCTACAACAGCTTCGCCGGCGCGAAGTACGAGGGCGTCGGAAGGGTCTACACCCTTGAGAATAAAAAGAACCGCGAGGTCGATCTGACATTGTTCAGAAACGCGAAGCTCAGTCGGTAAAAATAAATCCTGAAAGGAACTACGAAAAATGAATCTGTTTGAAAACGCAAAGGCAACCGCGCGTCTTGCCGGAAACGAGAGCTGTCTTTCTCTCGCGGACGGACGCTGCAAGGGCAAGTTCACCCTCAAGGAAGGAAAGACGACGGTCTCTTCCGCGATAACCGAAAAGAAGTGCGGCAGGCTGACCGCGGCGTATGTGAAGGCGTCGGTCAAGGGCGGATGCTTTGACGCTGACACGGCAGTTAGCTTCATTATCCCGTCGCTCGGCGATATCGAGGGATATATGGCGAACTTCCAGAGCTGCCCGCACTGGTGCAGACCGCAGTTCGGCGACGATCTCTCAAAGATACAGAACAGGACGCAGGCGCTGCTTTATAAGAAGACAGACGGGAAGTACGGCTTCATCCTTCCGATAGTCGACAAGCGCTATAAGGCGGCTCTGCGCGGCAATGAGAACGGGGCTGAACTCTATCTGTTCGCGAACGTTTCCGACCTCTCCGACTGCGACACGCTCGCGGCTGTTTACGGCGAGGGCGACGAGCCGTACACGCTGATGAACGACTGCGCGAAGCTCGCGATGAAGCTGCTTGACAATGGCTGCCCGGTCAGAGAAGAACGCCGCTATCCGGAAATATTCGAATACCTCGGCTGGTGCTCGTGGGACGCGCTCGAGATACGCGTCAGCACCGAGGGTCTGCTCGAAAAGTGCGAGGAGATAAAGGCGAAGAAGATTCCATTCAGATGGGCGATCATCGACGATATGTGGGCTGAGTGCGACAAGCTCCGCGATATCCCGGACGACCTCACACGCGAGACCGGTATGTTCTCGGTCATGCATTCGTCGAAGATACGCAGCTTCGAGGCTGACCCGAAGAGATTCCCCGGCGGGCTCAAGGACTGCCTTGATAAGATGAAGAAGTACGGTCTGAAAATCGGTATGTGGCACCCGACGAGCGGATACTGGGCTGGCATCGACCCTGAGTCGGAGCTCGCGGAGAAGTACCGCGATCTGCTCATCGAGACGCCGAACGGAAGGCTCATGCCGAGCCTTGAGCCTGACAAGGCGTTCCTGTTCTACAGCGCGTTCCACGACTTCCTGAAGCACTGTGGGACCGACTTCGTGAAGATCGACAATCAGGGTTTCATCGCGGACAATTATAAGAACGTCTACCCGCTCGGCGAGGCGGCGAGAAATATCCAGAGGGCGATCACGAGCTCGGTCGGATCGCATTTCGACAATGATATCATAAACTGCATGGGCATGGCGAGCGAGAATATGTTCAACCGTCCGTCCGGCGCGGTTTCCCGCTGCTCCGGCGACTTCCAGCCGGAGAACCGCGAGTGGTTCATCCGCCATATCCTCGCGTGCAGCTACAACTCGCTCATTCAGGGTATGTTCTACTGGAGCGACTGGGATATGTGGTGGTCCGACGACGAGCAGGCGAAGAAGAACAGCGTCCTGCGCGCGATCTCCGGCGGACCGATCTACGTCAGCGATAGGATCGGCAGGAGCCGTCCTGAGATCTTCGAGCCGCTCTGCTACAGTGACGGCCGAATCCTCCGCCCGGAGAACCCGGCGATCCCGACGAAGGACTGCCTCGTGTCCGACCCGGAGACGAACGGCAGGATCTTCAAGGTGAAGAATACCTACGCGAAGGGCGGCGTCATCGCGGCGTTCAACCTCGATCACGGGAACAAGCCGGTGAGCGGTACCGTTTCGGTCGCCGACCTCGGCTGCGGCTGCCGCGAGGTGGCGGTGTATGAGCACTTCTCCGGCGATGTGACGGTATTGAAGGACGGAGAGGCGCTCGATGTCACTCTGAACGACCACGACGATTTCAGGCTCTATACGATAGTTCCGGTTGAGAACGGCGTCGCTGTGCTCGGTCTCATCGACAAGTTCAACTCCCCAATGGCGGTCTCCGGCGGCTTCGACGGCGTATATGACCTCCATGAGGGCGGCGAGTTCGCCTTCGTCGTCACCGACGGGAAGAAGTATCCGGTTGAGACCGAGAGCGGTAAGCACAAGGTCACGGTGAACGGTATGCTGAACACCGTGAAGATTCCGCTTGCGGACAGACACGTTAAAATCGGCTGAACTTATTTGACGCCGATATTCGCGCAGTCCTGATTACATAGATAAATTCCGACCTCTCCCCGAGACTTTGCTGAGATTTTCATTAAATTGCAGTAAAAATTTCGGGGGGGGGGATTTTTATAAAAATTTTTATTTTCAAAGGAGAATTTTCAATGAAAAAGGAACTGATCACATTAACGGCTCTCATGCTCGCCTCCTCATTCGCGGCGGGCTGCGGCAGCGGTACCGCAGACAAGGAGACTGACGCTCCGGACACGGACAAGACGACGCCGGAAGCGGAAAGCGTGACCTCCGCGGACTACATCTACCCGACCGCCGATTACGGCGGATTCGAGTTCACATTCCTGAATATTGAGCCGGAGATCTGGGCGAACGTTATGATCGCCCCTGAAGAGATGAGCGGAGATCTCGTGAGCGACGCGATGTTTGAGCGCAACTCGCGGATAGAGGACAGATACAACGTCGTGATAAGCGACAGGCAGGTCGGAATAAACGATGTCGCTAACGAGCTAAAAAAGACGGTGACCGCGGGTGAGGACGTGTATTCCGCCGCGATGATATCAGCGCACACGATGAGCGGGCTTCTCGGGGACAACTACCTCTGTGACCTGAAAGGGCTCGACGGTCTGAACCTCGACAAACCTTGGTGGGACCAGATGGTGAACGAGTCGGCGGACATTATGGGGCATCTGTATTTCACGACGAGCGATATATGCCTTTTCCCGTTCGAGGCGACGGTCGTTCTGTTCATGAACGAGAAAACGATGACGGATGTCGGGCTTGAACTGCCGTATGACCTTGTAAGACAGGGAAAATGGACGGTCGACCGCCTTGCCGAATACGGTAAAGCCGGAGCCACGCTGAACGGCGACGAGAGCTATCTGCCGATAGCAGCGGATGAAAGCTGCCGGTACGGCTTCGGAACCCACTTCGGAATGATCGACGCGTTCATCTACGGCTCAGGCGGAAGATTCGCGTGGATCGAGGACGGCAAGCCGGTTTTCGGGGCTGACAGCGAAAAGATGTACGGCATTTACGAAAAGGTGGGCGCGCTCGCCTCGACGGACGGCTGCGTGCTCTGCTTTGAGAAGGCTGACGGAATGTCCGACCTCGACGCGTTTCTGCGCGGACGGGCGATGATCTGCTCCGAGACGCTTGGCTGTATCTCGAATCTCAGGGATATGAAGGACGATTACGGCGTTATTCCGGTTCCTAAGTACGACGAGGCACAGGAGGATTATATCTCGCTTCTGGCGAACTGGGGAACCACACTGATGGTCGTGCCGTCCTCGGTGTCGGACCTGTCGCGGACAGCCACCATTCTTGACGCAATGGCATATGACAGCCATATAAGTCTTATGGAGCCGTACTACAACGCGTATCTCATGCAGAAGGGCACGAGAAACGACGATTCCGCCGAGATGCTCGGTATCATCTCGAGAACGCGCACACTGGCGTCGGATGTCATTCTCGGGTGGACAAGCGATATTGAAACCGCGCTTATAAATACGCTGAACACCGGCGATACCGCTGTCGCCTCGAAGATCGCGGCGCTTAAGGACAAGAGTATCGCGAAGATCGAAAAAGACATCGGAAAATACGAATAAACAAATAATTTGACAGAAAACCTTGACAAAGCGCCCCTGTGGTGATAAAATGGAGTAAACGGACAGCGCAGTTTTATGAACTGCCGTTCACCCTGAACCAAAACATCACCGAAAGGACGTCACGCCATGAATTTCTACCGCCGCAGACCGCTCGCATTGGCGCTGAGCCTTTGTATAGCTATGTCCGCGGCGGCTTCTTTTGTGCCGGTTATGGTCTTGCGTGTTTGCCTGCTCACCTTCTGTGTTGTCGCCGGAATCGGGGCATTTCTGTTTTTCCGGAAATTCAGACCGGGCGCGCTTATCAGCGGGGTAAGGGCTCCGGCGTTCGCGCTTCTGACCGGCATTGGGTGCGCGCTTATGGTGCTCTCGGCTGTCATTCTGTGGGACCGGATTTATTTCTACGATGACTTTGTCATGGATGAGGGCGATTACCCGGACGAGATAACAGCCGTTGTGACCGATATCCGCCGCGAGACCGGATACGGAGCGACCTACACAGTGCGCCTGAAAAGCCTGAACGGCGGCGCGAAACGCACATCCGGACTCATGTTCACCGACACTCCGCTTGGTCTTCAGAGGGGCGACGTCATATCCGGACAGGTCAGGTTCTCGCCGCTCGGCGAAGTGTTCGCGATATACGGAATGGAAGAAGGTGAGATGGCAGCGTCCGGATGGCTGTTCGCCTGCGAGGCGGGACGTGTTGAGATTACGGGCGAAACACACGGATTTTCTGTTTTTATGTCGGAGCTGCGCGGCAGACTGAGCGCGGCGCTCTCGCTCTATCTCGACCGTGACAGCGCGGGGCTCGCCGGCGCGCTGCTGCTCGGGGTCAGGAACGAGCCGGCGGTCATGAGACGAGACTTCTCGCGTATCGGCGCGTCGCACCTTCTGGCGCTGAGCGGTCTGCATCTGACTATAATCTGCGGAATACTCGGCGCTGTTCTGCTGAAGCTCAGAATACCGAGACGGGCGCGGATCGTCGTAACGTCGGTCTTCATAGTGCTGTTCCTGATCCTTACCGGATGTCCGTATTCGGCGCTGAGAGCGGGAATAATGTGTGTTATCGCAGAGACGGCGTTCCTTTTCCGGCGGGGAAAGGACAGGATCACCGCGCTTTTCATCGCCGGTGCCGGGATATTGCTTTTTGACCCGGCGGCTATATATGATATCGGATTCATGATGTCGTTCACGTCAACTCTCGGTGTCGTCCTGTTCACCGCGGACGCGTCGCGCTTCTGCTCGAGGCGGCTTGGCGGACACTACAGAAAGCATCCTTTTCTGAAGAAAGTCAGTCTCGTCATCACCGGCGTTTTCGCGGCGGTCGGCGCCGTGATATTTCTGATACCGCTACAGATGGCGTATTTCGGCGAGGTCTCGCTGCTGACCGTTCCGGCTTCGCTTTTGCTCACGCCGATTTGTGAGGCGCTCATATGGCTTCTCATTCCGCAGCTGATATTTTCGGCGGCGGGGTTCAGGCTGCTCGCCGGGCGGCTCGGGCTGATCATCAGTCTTATCACAAAGCTGATCGGGAGCGTATCTTCATTCATGTCGCGGGCGAGGTCGCTTGTTTCGCTCGAGTACCCGTTCGCCCTGCCGATCATTCTTATCTTCGCCGTCGTTATTATTGTCATGATGGTGAAGAACGTTAAAAGCTGGCTGTACGTGCTGATTCCGTTCTGCGCGGCGTCACTTGTCTATCTCGGCGGCGTCGGGATATACGGCGTCGTGACGCTTGATGATGTTCCTGTCAGCTGGCTCGGCACGCCGACGAACGACGTGTTCGTCATGACGGTCTCCGGACGTGGCTATGTTGTCGACATAACGAACGGGAACACAACCCTCATGTACACGACCTGCGATGAACTCAGAAATATGCGACAGACCGAGGTCGAGGCGTGCGTCCTGACTCATCTTCACCGCCGCCACGCTTATTCGCTCGCAAGACTCTGCGCCCGGAGAATGGTAAGAACGATCATACTCCCGGAGCCTTTGGACGAGGAAGAGACAGGGTATGCCGAGGATATCCGCGCGGTCGCCGATGAATACGGCGCGGAGGTCATGTTCTTCCCAAGACCGTCCGACGCGGAGATAGATATAGACGGTGTTCGTCTCACGTTGTTCGGGACGTCTTATATAAAGCGCTCTGTCCATCCGCTGATCGGGCTTCGCTTTGATATCGGTGACGCTGAACTGCTCTACGAGGGCGCGGCGCTCTGGGAGAGCCCGGACTCCGGCGGGATAAAGTCGGATATCGTGATCTTCGGCTCGCACGGACCGAAGATAAAGAGCCTTCCGGATGGCTTTTCCGGAAAGGCGTTCACGCTCTCGCCGGAGCTTTCGGAAATGAACGGCGTTATGATGCCCGCCGGGACGCTGCGCATGAATTTCAGGCGGCAAAGCGGATAATACTGTCCTAAGAGTAACATTTTTGAAAATTTGCCGCGGGAATGATTGAAATACATCCCAAGGTGGTGTACAATAGTAATAATGTATAAAACGCCGCCGCAGCGCGGCGCGACTCAGGAGGAAGTCAATGGGACTCGAAAAAAGGAAGATCGCGGAGGGGATAGGTCTCACCTGTCTTTCGACCGGAAAGTTCAAGACGAACTTTCTGTCGGTGAACTTCATCTCTCCGCTCGACAAGGAAACCGCCGCCGCGAACGCGCTGATACCGTCGGTACTGCTTCGCGGATGCGAGACATATCCCACGATGGCGGATATAAACAAAAAGCTCGACTATCTCTACGACGCCGGGCTCTCTTCCCGCAACCAGAAGCGCGGGGAGGCGCAGGTGTTCGGAATCTGCGCCGGAGTGCTCGACAACTGCTACGCGCTCGAGGGGGAGGATCTGCTCTCGGAGATCGTCGGAATCGTGGGCGATATACTGCTCAATCCGGTGACGGACGGCGCGGCTTTCGACGCCGCCTACACGGAGAGCGAGAAGAACAACCTGATCGACGCGATAAACGCGAACATCAACAACAAGGCGTACTACGCGAAGAAGCGCTGCACCGAGGAGATGTGCCGCGGCGAGCGCTACGGGTTGTCCGAGAACGGAACTATCGGAGACGTTCAGGCGATAACGCCGGAATCGCTCTATGCCCGGTACAGATACGCGCTGAAGCATTACCCGATAGAGATATTCTTCGTCGGTCAGACCGACGAGGACAGGCTCGCGGAAAAGCTGAGAGCGGTATTTGCCGGTCTTGAGCGCGATATCATAAGCGTTCCCGCGCCGGAGATTGTCCGCGCGGTGTCGGACGTGAAGCGCATCGACGAGGATATGCCGGTGAATCAGGGCAAGCTCGTCATAGGCATGCGCTACGGCGTGACGCTGCACGACCCGGATTATCCCGCGATGCTGATGTTCAACGAGATTTTCGGCGGCGGGGTGACGTCGAAGCTGTTTATGAACGTGCGCGAGAAGATGAGCCTGTGCTACTACTGCTCGAGCTCTCCGGATTCCTACAAGGGGCTTTTGTTCGTTCAGTCGGGCATCGAGGTGGAGAACCGCGAGGTCGCGGAGACAGCGATAAACGATCAGCTCGAGGCGGTGCGCCGCGGGGAGTTCACCGAGGAAGAGATGAGAAGCGCTTATCTCGGTCTCGTCAACAGCTACAGAGAGCTGTCCGACAGCGCGAGAGGGCTCGAGAGCTGGTATCTCGGCCGTATGCTCGCGGGCGTCGGCGGAGCCCCGGACGACGTTTCGGAGCGCCTGTCGGTTGTGACGAAGGACGAGATAATCGCTGCCGCAAAAAAGTCAGCGGTCGACACGGTCTACTTCCTGAGAGGCACGCTGAAGGGCGACGGGAGCGAAGGAGATGAAGAGGATGCCTGAATACAAGACTAAAAGAAACGATTTCCTGAAAGAAGAATACTACGAATACACGCATGAGAGCGGACTTCCTGTCTATGTCTTCCCGAAAAAGCTCTCGACATCCTACGCGCTCTTCGCGACGAGGTACGGCTCGATAGACAGCAGGTTCAGGCTCGCCGGTGACAAGGAATTCACGACAGTTCCGGACGGTATCGCGCATTATCTCGAGCATAAGATGTTCGAGAACCCGAACGGCGAGGATACTTTCGAACGTTTCGCGAGATTCGGCGCGAACGCGAACGCCTACACCTCGACCAACATGACGGCGTATCTGTTCTCCTGCACGTCCTGCTTCAAGGAGAACCTTGAGATCCTGCTCGACTTCGTGACGACCCCGTATTTCACGTCGGAGACGGTCGAGAAAGAGCAGGGGATAATCGCTCAGGAGATACGCATGTACGACGACCACCCGTTCAGAAGTATGTACCAGATGCTCCTTGAGAGCCTGTATGAGAAGCACAATGTCAGAATAAACGTCGCCGGAACGGTCGAGTCGATCTCGCATATCACGGCGGATATCCTCTATGAGTGCTACAGGGTGTTCTATAATCTGTCGAACATGATGCTGATAGTCTGCGGTGACGTCACGGTCGACGAGGTGAACGAGGTCTGCGACAAGGTCCTGAAGAAGCAGGCGCCGGTCGACATCATCCGCGATTACCCGGTTGAGAAAGCGGATGTGTACAAGCCTTACGCCGAGAAGGCGATGCAGGTCTCAAAGCCGCTCTTCGGCATCGGAATCAAGGATATCGACATTCCGTCCGACGGTTACGAGCGCATGAAGAAGTACGCCGAGGCGGAGATTCTGAACGATGTCCTGTTCGGGAAGTCCGGGGAGTTCTACAACAAGCTGTACGAGGAGGGGCTGCTCTCAAGCCAGTTCGATGTCAGCTGGGAGATCAACCACAGCTACTCGTTTAATGCCTTGTTCGGCGAGAGCCGCGACCCGAAGGCGGTGTACGACCGCTTCGTCAGCTGCGTTGAGGACACGAAGAAAAACGGCATTTCCGCGGAGGATTTCGACCGCTCGAAGCGCGCTCTCTACGCGTCGATGGTCAAGTGCTTCGACTCGACCGAGGATATCGCGAACTACTTCCTGAACTACAAGATAGATGACGGAGATCTTCTCGACTATGTGGATGTTATAAAGAACGTGACGATTGGCGATGTGACAAAGCTGCTGAACGACGCGTTCAGACCTGAATACTATTCCATGTCTGTTGTAAACCCTTTGGAGGTTAATAAATGAGCAATGTAATTTCATTCCCCGGGCTCGGGATAGACGGGTTCAACGTGAACCCGGTCGCGTTCTCGATATTCGGGTTCGATATCATGTGGTACGGGATAATCATCACCTGTGCCATGGCGGTCGGTTTCTTCGTCGCGCTTCACAACGCAAAGTTCGAGAAGATAAAGACCGACGACGTGCTCGACCTCGCGATATTCCTGATTATCTTCTCGATGATCGGCGCGAGACTCTACTATGTGCTGATGAAGCTCGAGGACTACCATTCATAAACGTCCGCAACGGCGGACTCGCGATCTACGGCGGCGTCATCGCCGGGACGATAACGATATACGTCGTCGCGAAGGTAAAGAAGATAAACCCGGCGAAGATGCTCGACATGGTCGCTCCCGGCGTCATGATCGGACAGGCCATCGGCAGATGGGGCAATTTCACAAACGCCGAGGCGCACGGCGTTGAGACGAAGCTCCCGTGGAGAATGGGCATAATGTACGCTGGCTCGACCGTCACGAAGTACTATCACCCGACTTTCCTCTATGAGTCGCTCTGGAATCTTCTCGGCTTCATCCTCATCATGTGCTTCTATAAAAAGAAGAGGTTCAACGGGCAGATTGTGCTCTCCTATATCACGTGGTATGGCTTCGGACGTTTCTTCATCGAGGGGCTCCGCACCGACAGCCTGTATTTTATGAAGTCGGTGTTCGGTGAGACAATCCGCGTGTCGCAGGTGGTCGGAGCGCTCTGCTTCATATTCGGCGTTGTCTTCCTGATAATCGGCAACATCCGTGCGAAGGACAGGGCTCTCGACGACGCGGAGTATGAGCGCGTCTATTCCGCCGATCACGATATCCTGAACGGTACGGCGTCCTCCGGAAAAGAGAACTTCACCGTGAAGACTGTCGAAAAGGCGGACGGTGAGAGCGCTCCCTCCGACGACACGACGCCCGACCCGTTCGACGAAAAACCGGAAAAGAACGACGATGATGCGTCAGACGACGAGACTGACGACGATACCGACAAATAACAGGAGAAATACAAAGTGGCAAAGATAATTGACGGAAAACAGATTGCGAAGGAAGTAAGGGCGGAGATCGCCGCCGAGTGCGCGGAACTGAAGAAAAAAGGCATCATCCCCGGTCTCGCGGTCGTGATAGTCGGAACCGATCCGGCGTCGCAGGTATATGTGCGAAACAAGAAGAAGGCGTGCGAGGAGGTCGGCTTCCGCTCCGAGGTCTTCGAGCTCCCGGAGGAGACAACCGAGGAGGAGCTTCTCGCGCTTGTGAAAAAGCTCAATGAGGATGTCAATATTCACGGCATCCTTGTCCAGCTCCCTCTGCCGGAGCATCTTGACGACGAGGTCATAATCGCAAATATCGACCCGAAGAAGGACGTCGACGCGTTCCATCCGTCGAATGTCGGCAAGATAATGATCGGAAATTACGATTTCCTGCCGTGTACTCCCGCGGGCGTCATGGTTCTTCTTGAGAAGAGCGGGATCGACGTGTCCGGTAAAGAGTGCGTCGTCGTCGGACGCAGCAATATCGTCGGCAAGCCGCAGGCGATGCTCCTGCTCCACGCGAACGGTACCGTGACGATCTGCCATTCCCGCACGAAGGATCTCGCGGAGGTCACCCGCCGCGCGGATATACTCGTCGTGGCGATAGGCAAGGCTGATTTCATCACCGGCGACATGGTGAAGGACGGCGCGGTCGTGATAGACGTCGGCATGAACCGCAAGGCTGACGGAAAGCTCACCGGAGACGTGGATTTCGCCACGGTCGAGCCGAAGGCGTCCTACATAACGCCTGTCCCCGGCGGCGTCGGACCGATGACGATAACGATGCTTCTGCGCAACACGCTGACGAGCGCGAAGAAGCACGCGGGGATAATCTGAGCGCATAACGAAAAACAGGGCTGTACGGCATTTGTCGGACAGCCCTTTTTTTTGCTTGTTTACAAAAACGCAACAAATTTGGCACCGGGTTAATAAAATTTTTCAAAAAATATTTCGGAATCGCATTGACAAAATACGGTTAATATGTTACAATATAAAGCGTACAGTGTGAAATTTAACTGAGAAAATGTTAAATTGATCTTAAAATGTGAAGAAAGGAATGAAACTGATGACTTCTTCCCGCAGGGCGATAATAAAGGAACTGCTCATGGAGAAACCGTTCCTGTCTCTGAGGGAGCTTGAAGAGAGCTTTCCGGATGTTTCGAGCATGACGCTGAGGCGTGACATAGAGTATTTTGAGAAGAAGGGCGACGCTATAAAGGTGCGCGGCGGAGCGAGGTCTATGAAGTTCATAGCCGCCTCGGTTGAGGATTCCTTCCATCACCGCATGAACGAGAATCCGACCGCGAAGGAAAGGATCGCCGCGAAGGCGGTCGGGCTTATCGAGCCCGGTCGGTCGGTTTTCATAGATTCCGGCACGACCGCCTCGAAGCTCGCGGATATGATGCCGGACGAGAGACACGCGATAACGACGACCGGTCCGAACATAGCGCTCGAGCTGATCAAGAAGACCCAGCCGATTGTAAATCTCGTCGGCGGGATGGTGAACCGCGACAATGTTTCGATTTCCGGGAACCAGGCGCTGAAATTCCTTGAGGATATTAACATAGACCTCGCGTTCATCGTGCCGTCGGGAGTGTCGGTGAAGGACGGGTTTACCTGCGGGAACTACTCGGAGTGCGAGCTGAAGCGGCTGGTTGTCGGGAAGGCGAGGCGGGTGATCGTGCTTATTGATCACTCGAAGATGAATCGTTGTCTCCCGTACACGTTCGCGGAGTTCGACCGGGTGCATGTGATAGTGACCGATGAGTATCTTCCCGAGGATATCAGTGCGAAGGCAATCGCGTCTGGGGTCGATGTGATCGTCGCGAGATGACATATAGTCCGAACGATAATGACAGAAAGGATACAGTACTATGGCAATCGCTGTAATAATGCCGCGGCAGGGGCAGAGCGTCGAGAGCTGCGTCATAACCGAGTGGCACAAGAAGGAGGGCGACCGCGTCAGGGTCGGCGACATTCTCTTCTCATATGAGACCGACAAATCGAGCTTTGACGAGAAGAGCCCGGTCGACGGCGTCCTGCTCGGAATTTTCGCCGAGGAGGGTGACGACGTTCCCTGCCTCGAGAATGTATGCGTGATAGGCGAGGAAGGTGAGGACATTTCACCTTTTTGCCCTGAATGTGAGGAAACCCCGGACGAGACGGAGACAGATGAAACGGAGACCGAAAAGACGGATATCGCGGTTGTTGCCACGGCTCAGGAAACCGGCGATATCCTGCGTATCTCACCAAGGGCGCGGAATCTCGCGCTGAAGACCGGCGCGGACCTCTCGAAGGCGGCGCCGACCGGACCCATGGGGCGGATAATCGAGCGGGACGTGAATCGCATTCTTGATGACGGAAATGTTGTTCCGACAGAGAGGGTTGAGAAATATCTCTCCGGGGAGAGGGATATTCCGGAAGAGACGGAGACTGTGATAGCGGAGAATATCGCCACGACCGCGCCGGAAGTTCCGGCAGAGAGCGCCGTGCCTGAGACAACGGTACAGGAGATGAAGTCTCCGGGAACGGAGGCTCTGTACACCGATGTGAAGCTCACGAACATACGCCGGGTCATCGCGAAGTCGATGCACGCGTCTCTCTCCACGATGGCGCAGCTTACTCTGAACACCTCGTTTGACGCGTCGGCGATACTCGCTTACCGCGCGAGGGTCAAGGCGCGCGGAGAGGAGCTGGGGCTCGCGAATATAACCCTCAACGATATGGTTCTCTTCGCCTGCGCGAAGACGCTGCTGTCGCATAAGGACTGCAACGCGTATTTCATGGAGGATTTCATCCGTGTGTTTGACACCGTGAATCTCGGCATCGCGGTTGACACGGAGCGCGGACTTATGGTTCCGACGCTCGCCGGGGCTGAGAAGCTGTCGCTCTGCGAGCTGTCGAGACAGGCAAAGGCTCTGATAAAAGAGGCGCAGAGCGGTTCGATATCCCCCGATAAGCTGACCGGCGGGACGATAACCGTCACGAATCTCGGCTCGCTCGGGATTGAAAGCTTCACTCCGGTCATAAATCCGCCGCAGGTCTGCATACTCGGAGTAAACTGCGTGACATACAGACCGCGTGAGGACGGGACGACATACCCGGCGATGGGGCTGTCGCTGACCTTTGACCACAGGGCGCTCGACGGGGCTCCGGCGGCGAGATTCCTTAAAGATCTCGCGGCGGCGCTCGCGGACTTCGATCTGCTTCTCTCAAAGTGACTGACGGAGGACTGATATGTACGGACTGATAATACTCGGCGGAGGTCCCGCCGGATACAACGCGGCTGAGAGAGCGGCGACGGGCGGCATTGAGACCCTTGTCATAGAAGAGAGGGCGCTCGGCGGAGTCTGCCTGAACGAGGGCTGCATACCGACAAAGACGCTTCTCTACTCCGCGAAGATATATGATTACTCGAAGCATTCTGAAGACTACGGCGTTACCTTTTCCGGCGCGGCGATTGACCACGCGAAGGTGGTCGCGCGCAAGGACAGGGTCGTGAGGCAGCTTGTCGGCGGTATCGGCGCGAAGATGAAGCGCGCGGGTGTGACGGTCGTCTCCGGACACGGTCAGATAACAGGTCGCCGTGATGGCTTCACGGTGAGGGTCGGCGACACGGTCTGCGAGGGAAAAAGGCTGCTTATCTGCACCGGTTCGTCAGCGGCGGTGCCGCCTATACCGGGTTTACGAGAGGCGGTCGCTTCGGGATTCGCGAAGACGAACCGTGAGATACTGGATATGACCGATGTTCCGGAAAGACTCGTCGTTATCGGCGGCGGGGTCATCGGGCTCGAGATGGCGTCGTACTTCAATTCGATAGGTTCGCGGGTGACGGTCGTAGAGATGCTCGACCATATCGGCGGGGCGACGGACCGGGAGATAGCGGATATATTACTTAAAAACTACAAGAGGAAGGGCGTCGGTTTCCTGCTCGGCGCGAAGGTGACAGCTGTCGGAGACGGCGCGGTTACCTGTGAATACAACGGGAAGACGGAATCGCTTCCGGCGGACTGTGTGTTGTGCGCTGTGGGGAGGCGTCCCAATACTTCCGGTATCGGGCTTGAGTCGATAGGAGTGCTCACTGAGCGCGGGGCTGTCGTGACGGATGAGCGGGGGCGCACGAACGTTCCCGGCGTCTGGGCGTCGGGCGACGTCAACGGTCGGTCGATGCTCGCGCATACGGCTTACCGCGAGGGAGAGGTCGCGGTTAATGATATGCTCGGGAAGAAGGACGCCGTGAATTATATGTCGATACCGTCCGTGATTTATACGAATCCGGAGGTCGCGTCGGTTGGCGAGACGGACGAGAGCGTGAGGGCGAAGGGGATAGAGGCGGAGACGCGTTCGCTGACCCTGCGTTATTCGGGGCGGTATGTCGCGGAGAACGAGGGCGGCGACGGGATTGTGAAGATCATCACCGATAAGGCGCATCACCGTGTCCTTGGCGTCCATATGATAGGAAATTACGCGTCGGAGATAATCTACGGAGCCGCGATGATGGTGGAGCGTGAGATGCGCGTCGAGGACGTTCGTCGCTTTGTCTTCCCGCACCCGACGGTCTGCGAGGTTATCCGCGAGGCGATGTTCGAATAAAATCCCTCTAAATAACCCATGTATGAAGCTTGGGGAAAAGGGGAGGGTGCAGGGAGGGGGAAAGCCCTTCCCGAAGGGCTTTCCCCCTCCCTGCAAGCAAATGAATATAGGAGATAAAGGTTATGCCAAAGAGTCAGTATATTGACCCGAAAAAGGTCTTTCAGCCCGGATATATCCATTTCGACGATATCCCGGTGAATCAGTACGCGAAGACGCTTGACGAGGAGAAAGCGCTTTATTCGAAGGACGATATGATGCGTATATATCGTGATATGCGTATCATACGTGAGTTTGAGACGATGCTCGGCGAGATAAAGACGAAGTCGGTTTATAACGGGGTGGAGTATTCGAACCCGGGTCCGGCGCATTTGTCTGTCGGGCAGGAGGCTTCGGCGGTCGGCGAAGCTTATTCGCTGGATATAAACGATTTCACGTTCGGCTCGCACAGGAGCCACGGTGAGATACTCGCGAAGGGATTGTCGTCGATATATAAGCTGGACGACACTGAGCTTTATGATATCATGAAGGAGTTCCTTGGCGGAAGGATACTGAATGTGGTCGAGGGGCGCGAGGAGGTCAAGGGCAATATAAAGGAGCTCGCGATAGATTTCCTGCTTTACGGCGCGCTCGCTGAGATATTCGCGCGGACTACCGGCTTCAATGAGGGGCTTGGCGGGTCGATGCACGCGTTTTTCATACCGTTCGGGATATTCCCGAATAACGCGATTGTCGGCGGGTCGGCTCCGGTGGCGCTCGGCGCGGCGCTCTATAAGAGGGCGAATAAGAAGAAGGGCATTGTCATCGCGAATTTCGGCGACGGTGCGTGCGGTCGCGGGCCGGTGCTTGAGTCGTTCAATATGTCCGGAATGGATCAGATAAGACAGCTCTGGGGCGAGACGGATAATGGGAATAATCCGGGACTTCCGATACTTTTCAATATTTTCGATAATTTCTATGGCATGGGCGGTCAGACTATGGGCGAGACTATGGCGTTTGGCATGGCGGCGCGTCTCGGCGCGGGCTTCAATCCAGAACAGATGCACGCGGAGAGGGTGAACGGATACGATCCGTTTGCTGTCATTGACGCGGTCACACGCAAGAAGGAGCTGCTGCTCAGAGGCGAGGGGCCGGCCCTGCTTGATGTTGTCACTTACCGTCTCAGCGGGCATTCGGCGTCCGACGCGTCCACTTATCGTTCCGAGGAGGAGCTTGAGGAGTGGAGAAAGGCGGACCCGATCAGAGCTTATAAGGAAAAGCTCATAATCGGCGGTGTGGCGTCCTCTGATGAGTTCGACGCGATAGATGAAACCATCATCCGCCGCATGACGAAGATATGCCGCCTCGCGATAGACGAGACCCTGTCGCCTCGGATGGATCTTGAGAAGGATCCTGACGCTATAGCGCGCATCATGTATTCGAACGGCCACAAAAAAACGATGGAAGAGGGCCGCGAGCCGGAGGTTCTCATGCCGAAGGCGGACAATCCGCGCGTGAAGTCGCTTGCTCTGAAGGCAAGGTGGGCATTCGACGAAAACGGCAAGACCCTTCCGAAGGCGAAGACCTTCGGTCTCAGGGACGCTCTCTTCGAGTCTATAATCGATAAGTTCTATGAGGATCCGACGCTTATCGCATATGGCGAGGACAACCGCGACTGGGGCGGCGCTTACGCCGTTTACCGCGGGCTTACCGAGGCGCTTCCGTATCACCGCTTCTTCAACGCGCCGATATCCGAGTCGGCTATAATCGGCTCGTCGGTCGGCTACGCGATGTGCGGCGGACGCGTTATCGTCGAGCTTATGTACGCGGACTTCATCGGCTGCGCGGGAGACGAGATATTCAATCAGGTCGCGAAGTGGCAGTCGATGTCCGCCGGTATACTGAAGATGCCGATAGTCATCCGTGTCTCGGTCGGCTCAAAGTACGGCGCTCAGCATTCGCAGGACTGGACAGCGCTCACAGCGCATATCCCGGGTCTGAAGGTCGTCTTCCCCGCCTCTCCGTATGACGCTAAGGGTCTCATGAACGCCGCTCTGAACGGCACTGACCCTGTCGTGTTCTTCGAGAGCCAGCGTATCTATGATATCGGCGAGCAGTTCCACAAGGGCGGCGTGCCGACAGACGAATACGAGGTGACGCTCGGAGAGCCGGATGTCAAGCGTGAGGGTAAGGATGTAACTATCCTGACAATAGGCGCGGTTCTGTACAGAGCTCTCGAGGCGGCAAAGACGCTCGAGGAGAAGTACGGCATTTCCGCCGAGGTCATAGACGCCCGTTCGATCGTTCCGTTCGATTATTCGAAGGTTATCGAGTCGGTGAAGAAGACCGGAAAGATTGTCATCGTCGGCGACGCGTGCGAGAGAGGCTCGGTCATGAAGGACATGGCGGCGGACATCGCGGAGCTCGCGTTTGATTATCTCGACGCCCCGCCGGTCGCGTTCGGCTCGAGAAACTGGATAACGCCCTGCCACGAGCTTGAGAAGTACTTCTTCCCGCAGGCTGACGGCATCATCGACGTGATTCACGAGAAGCTGATGCCGATACCGGGCTATGTCGCGAAACTGAACGTAAGCGACGTCGAGAAGATTGACAGGAGCAAAAAAGGACTCTGATCGATGATCCGCGGGGAGGAACACCGCTTGAAAAGCGGAGCCTCCCCGCTCTTTTATACGGCAGCGTCCTGTTCACGGCGGCGCCGGAAATCTTTTTGCGGAGGAATGATCAATGAAGATCTTCATAAACGAAAATACGGATCCTTACTTCAATCTCGCGTCAGAGGAGTATCTGCTCGAGCACTCGGATGACGATATATTCATGCTCTGGAGAAATTCTCCGGCGGTGATAATCGGCCGTAATCAGAACGCTTTCGCTGAGATAAACTTTAATTTCACAAAAGCGCACGGGATAAAGGTTGTGAGACGTCTGACCGGCGGCGGCGCGGTATTTCATGATCTCGGGAATGTCAATTTCACATTCATCTCACCGGCAGGCGGCGAATTGTCGCGGGGAATACGTGAGGGCGGACTTGATTTCGGTTATTTCACGGCGCCTGTCGTCGAGGCGCTTTCCGGTCTGGGTGTCTCGGCTTCCCTCTCCGGCAGGAACGACATTGTCGCCGTGTGCGGGGACGAAAAGCGCAAGATTTCCGGGAACGCTCAGTGTGTCTTCACGGCGTCTGACAGGAGAGACAGGACTATGCACCATGGAACTCTCCTTTATTCCGCGGACATGACAAATATGCAGGGAGCGCTGAACGTTGATCCGGAAAAGCTGAAGAGCAAAGGAGTGCGGAGCGTGCGCAGCCGCGTTGCGAACATATCAGATCTTATACCTGCCGGCAGACGTCCGGACGTTGTTGGATTCATGGATTACCTCGCGGATTTCGCGGCGGAGCGCTTCGGAACGGCGGCGAAAGGGTTTGACGCGGTCACGGCGTCCGGTATACAGGCGCTCGCCGATTCGAAATATTCAACCGATGAGTGGAATATCGGCAGGATGGCGGATTTCGGACTCACGAGAAAAAAACGCTTCGATTTCGGCAGTGTCGGTCTCGGACTTGATGTCCGGGATGGACGCGTCGCGAGGATACGGCTTGACGGAGACTATTTCGGAGTGAGGGATATATCCGAACTCGAAGGATCGCTTATCGGCGCTTTCTGCACGCGCGAGGAGATAGAGCGGAGGCTCACCGCGGCGGGCGTCGGCGGATATATAGCGGGCGCCGACGCGGCGGCTCTCGCGGAGTTCATCTGTCCGTGACGTCTGTATTGTCACGCGGATCATCCTGCGGTTTCGACCGGCAAAACAGGGGTTAAACAATAAAGTCGATATAAATTTACTTATTTATTTTCAAAAACCCCTTTACTTTAAGAGAAAAATATATTACAATATAAGCATGATGATCTTTTAACGCGCCGCCGGGCGGCGGCAACATACGAACTCAGTTTGAAAGGACAATATTCAATGAACAAGCTTAATGATGAAAAGATAGATTTTCTGTTCAAGGGCATTCTTACCCTTGACAGCGTTGAGGAGTGCTACAGCTTCTTTGAGGATCTCTGCACCGTCGCGGAGCTTCAGGAGATGTCGAAGCGCCTGCTTGCCGCGAAGATGCTCAGGGAGAACTATATATACACCGAGATCGCCGAGAAGACCGGCCTCAGCACCGCGACCATCAGCCGCGTGAACCGCTGCCTCAAATATGGCAGCGACGGCTACATGACCGTTCTCGACAGACTGGAGCGCAGCAAATGAGTTCGGATACTTCGTACACTTCCCTCGCGTCGGTGTACGACCGGCTGAACGGCGTCGATTACGTGAAGGTTGCGGATCATATCGAGCGGCAGTTCGAAGAGTTCGCCGCGAAGAAGCCCGAGAGTGTGCTCGACCTCGCCTGCGGTACCGGTTCGCTGACTGTTGAGCTCGCCGCGCGCGGGTATGACATGACCGGGGTCGACATATCCGAGGAGATGCTGTCAGAGGCGAGGTTCAAGTGCGACGCAAACAGATTCCCGCACAAGGTTCTGCTCGTGAGACAGGATATGGCGGAGCTTGAGCTTTACGGCACGGTCGACGCGATTGTCTGCTGCCTTGACAGTCTCAATTACCTGACCGACACCGGGCGCGTCTCGCGGGCACTCTCGCATATACACAATTACCTGAACCCGGACGGGCTCTTTGTGTTTGACATGAACACGCCGCATAAGTATGAGAACGTCTACGGGCAGAATTCGCTCGTCCTCGAGGAAGATGGCGTCCTCTGCGCGTGGCAGAACGATTATAACCCGAAGTCGAAGATGTGCGACTTCTATCTCTCGATCTTCAGAGAGCTTTCTGACGGGCTCTGGGAGCGCTCTGACGAGGTGCAGAGGGAAAGATGCTATTCTCTGAGAACGGTGAAGAAGCTGCTTGATGAGAACGGGTTTGAACTGCTCGCGATGTACGGGGAAGACGGCGGGGCTGTCAGCGAAACGACTGAACGCTGGCTCTTCACCGCGAAAAGGAAAGACTGACAAAATCGCCGGGGAGTTCTCTTCCCGGCGAATCTGCGATATGCAAGGAGCGCGGATATGTACGAATGACGCGCTCCGGAGTTGAAAGGAACCTTCAGAATGGAAAAAAGATCAAAGCTTCTGCGCGCCATGACAAAGGATGGCAGCGCCCGCGCTTTTGTCATCGATTCGCGTGAGATAGTGAACGACGCGATAAAGTATCATGGTACGACCCCGACAGCGTCCGCGCTGCTTGGCCGCACTCTTACCGCCGCGTCGATAATGGGCAGCCTGCTCAAGGATAAGGGCAATTCGCTCACGATAAATATACGCGGCGACGGACCCGCGGGCAGCGTCATAGCTGTTTCAGATTACGCGGGCAATGTCAAGGGATATATAAAGAACCCAATTGTCGATATTCCGAAAAAAACAAACGGAAAGCTCGACGTCTCCGGCGCTATCGGACACGGGACGCTGAGTGTGACCAAGGATATCGGTCTTAAGGAACCGTATTCAGGCACGATAGATCTTGTCAGCGGTGAGATCGCCGAGGACATAACGCAGTATTTCGCGACGAGTGAGCAGACGCCGACTCTGTGTGCGCTCGGCGTGCTTGTGGACCGGGATTATTCATGTCTAGCGGCGGGAGGCGTGCTTGTCTCGCTCCTGCCTATGGCGGACGAGGACACGATATCGAAGCTCGAGAAGAACGCGCCGCGGCTCGCGAATGTGTCGAGACTTTTCGCGGACGGTCTGACGCCGAAGCAGGTGATGGACATCGCGCTGGATGGGATCGAGTACGACGTGTTCGACGAGCTCGACGTCGGGTATGTGTGCGACTGCTCGAGGGAACGCTGCGCGAGAGCTCTGTTCAGTCTCGGAAAGAAGGAGATCGAGGGCATCCTCGCCGAGTGCCGCGACGATGGCAAGCCGGAGGAGATCGACATGGAGTGCCACTTCTGCGACAAGAAGTATAAGTTCACCGCGAAGGAAGCGCTCGCGCTCTTCGACGGAGTCACGGAAAAAGACGAAGAAAAGAAATGAACAGGATACTTTGCTCGACCGGGGCGATTATAGGTCGCCCGAACGGTAGAAATCACCGTCTGCTCGCGTCCTTCGCGCCGGAGCTTCACTGTGACGGGTTTGAGTTCATGATCTACGACACGTGGTATGACAAACTCGATGAGGTTGTGTCCGACACGGCGGCGCTCGGGCTCTCCATGCCGACTGTCCACTGCGAGAAGACGGTCGGCGAGAGGTTCACGCTCGGAGATTTTTCCGAGGGGTACAGGCTCTTTGAGATCAACTGCCGCGCGGCGGAGCGTCTTGGCGCCGGGCTTATTGTGCTGCATCTCTGGAACGGGATCGTTTCGGACAGCCATTTCGAGAATAATCTGTCGGCTGTGCCGGAGATCATCAGGATCGCGTCGGCACATGGGCTGATACCAACGGTCGAGAATGTCGTGTGCAACCGCGGGGATCCGCAGAAGCGTCTCGATGAGCTCGCGGAGAGGACGGATATCCGCTTCACGTTCGACACGAAGATGGCGGCTTTTCATGGACAGCTGATGGATATATTCGCGCCGGGGAGAGAGTTTTTCTGGCGTGACGGGAGAATAGCGCATATCCACGCCAACGATTACGGCGGCGGGTATATGGATTGGCAGCATCTGAAGGTGCTGCACCTCGGTGAGGGCAACGTGCCGCTGAAGGAGTTTTTCGGAAAGCTCGCGGGACGGGGATACCGCGGCGACTTCACTGTTGAGTCGACCGGGTTCGGCGCGGACGGAAAGGTGGATTTCGACGCGCTGAACCGGGATTTCAATTATCTGAGGCAGTTTTTCGGTTGAGAAAAGCGGCTTGTGATCGCGCTTCCCGGAGTGTTTGCCGGGGAATTTCAAAAAAAACAAAAAAAATTTGAAAAACCCCTTGACAAACGCGTTCGGATATGGTATAATATTATCCGTCGCAGGGAGTTCCCGAGCGGCGCAAAACCCGGAAGCTTAGCTCAGCTGGGAGAGCATCTGCCTTACAAGCAGAGGGTCACAGGTTCGAGCCCTGTAGTTTCCACCACAAATGGCCGGGTAGTTCAGCTGGTTAGAACGCTAGCCTGTCACGCTAGAGGTCGTGGGTTCGAACCCCATCTCGGTCGCCATTTGCCTCTGTAGCTCAGTTGGTAGAGCAGGGGACTGAAAATCCCCGTGTCGTTGGTTCGATTCCGATCGGAGGCACCACACCCTGAACGTTCTGTTCAGGGCAATATGCGGATTTAGCTCATTTGGTAGAGCGCGACCTTGCCAAGGTCGAGGTAGCGGGTTCGAACCCCGTAATCCGCTCCATTTTTTTATTTTTCATAGAATTCTACGCCCTCGCAAAATCCGTTTTTGCGGGGGTTTTTGTATTTCGAAAAGGCGGCGATCCGCTCATTTTATCCCGGCGAGTGCGAGGAACTTTTTGTCCGACTGAATCCCCTGTGTTACGAATTTTCCGTCGCGGAACAGCGCATAGGTCGTCACCGGCACGGGCGTGTCCCGCGCGGTTTCCCTGTCTGTGATGTGGATGACTTTCAGCGGAATGCCGTGTTTCTTTGCCGCTTCCTCGACCTTCGGCACCCAGTAATATGTGAACGGGCACTGGTCGGTGTAGTAGATAACAAAACCGTCCTCGCTAACTTCCGGGTGTCTCGCGCAGTCCCTGAACCTCGGAGGTTCCGCGGCTTCGTCAAACGGGAGATACATCAGGGTGACGCCGCAGTCCGAGCTGTCTGCCGTTATGAATCCTTTGTGCGCGAGATATTTCGGGTCGGACAGAAACTCTCTTTTTCTGCCGTCAGACGAGAGAATGCAGAGTCCTTTTCTGCCATGTTCCTTGGCGTCGCGCTCACATTCCGAGAGCAGGTCGTTTGAGTATCCGTGTCCTTTCATTGAGCCGGAGACCCACAGGCAGTCGATGTAGACGTATCCGTCCGCCTCGATCGGCACCCACGCGTTCTCGGCGGGGATGTATTCGATAAAGCACTTGCCGCGCTCCTCGCTCCGGTAAAAAACGAGTCCGTCGTCAAATCGCTCCTTCATCCATTCCTTTTTCATGACGCTCTGCCTGCCCGACATGGCACAGCAGATATGTTCATGGTCGATGTTGTCCTTAGTTATGCGTATGTAGTTCATGCTGATCTCCTCTTTTTGTGAAAGTCATAATACGGCAGACGGTACAGAGTGACCGTACCGAACACTTATATCATACCTTCCGAACGGTCGGTTGTCAATACATTTTCTGAAATTTTCTGATTTCCCGGAAAATTATCCGAAAGCGATACTATTCCGCCATGTTTGCACCGAATATGTCCCTGTAGTGTCTTGACAAAGCTTGATAAGGGTGTTATAATTATGACGTGAATGATACGATAATTTTACTGGTATGTGCTGGAAGAGGCATTTTCCGGCCTGCCGGAATAATTCAGGAGGAACACAATGCAGATAAAAAGAACCATGGCACTGATTCTTGCGGCGCTTCTTGCGTCGTCTGCCGTCGCGTGCGGGAGCAGCGATGCGAACGGCGCGGAAAATACGACAGATAATGACGTCACTTCCGCGAATTCCGATGAGAGCGTGAACGAAACGGAGACGTCGCCGTATGACGCGCTTGAAGACAGAGATTTCGAGGGCAGAACGTTCACGATACTCGATGCGAACCCTAATCCGCAAGGCTTACAGATCAATATCCCCGAGGACGAGATGAACGGTGAAGTCGTGAATGACGCGCTGATAATCCGCGACAACGCTATCGAGGACAGGTACAATATCAGTATCGAATATGTCAGTGACACGAACGCCGATAAGGTCAAAAGCTCGGTGCTCGCGGGAGACAACGAGTATGATCTCGTTTATTCCAAAATCTATGAGTTCGCTCCGCTCGCGACCGAGAGCATTCTTGCCGATCTCTGCTCATTCAAGGACATCGATCTTTCGGATAAGTGGTGGAGTCCGCTCATGGCCGAAAAGCTTACGCTCAACAATCGGCTGTATTTCACCGCGAGCGATATCGCGCCTTCGATCTATCAGGCGCCGCTCTGTATGTTTCTGAATCTCAAGCTCTGGGAAGATTACAACTTCGATATCGACGTATATGAGACAGTTCTTGACGGCAAATGGACGTATGACGTCCTCACGGATCTGACTAAGGATCTTGACCAGGATCTCAACGGCGACGGCAAGATGCTGCCGAAGGATGATTTCTTCGGCGTCGGTATGCAGACGACCGACGAGATATCGATCGCTTTCATGGAGAGCGCCGACCTTGTCATGACCGAGCTGACGCCGGATAAGACGAACATAACGCTCGCGTCGCTTTCCGGAACCGATATTGTCGATCGTTTCGAGAAGATAATAAAGGTTGCGCGGAATATCAAGCATGAGGATATCAACGATATAATCAATTACGCGTTCAAAGAGGATCGCGCGCTGTTCCTTCAGCATAAGCTGGAGAGCGCCGGAGTGCATCTCAGGGACATGAAGAGCGATTACCTTATACTCCCGATGCCGAAATACTCCGAGAATGAGGACTATATATCCGGAGTCAGCGGATATGTCTCGAGCTTCGCGGCTGTTCCGGCGACTGTTGACAGTGATTTCACCGGCTTCATCCTTGAGGCTCTGGCGAGGTATTCCAACGAGAACCTCCGTCCGCTCTCCTACGATCTCGTCTACAAGCAGAAGACCTCGCGTGATGAGCGCAGCAATGAGATACTCGACCTCATATTCGACACGCTTTACATCGATTTCCTCGCGATCTACGACTTCGGAGGACTAAAGACCGCCGTCACGAACATCATCTTCCATGATAAGCCGATATCTTCGACGATAGAGGCCTGCTCGGCGTCTGCCGAAAAGGCTATCGAAAAGTTCGTTGAGAATTGGTGATATAACATATTGTGCGTAAAATAATGATCTGAAAACAGAAAGACCTGCGTTGCGGAAAGTGTAGCGCGGGTCTTTTGTCTGTCATGATTCTGATATGCCGGTGTTTCTTTTTGCCTTTCTGTATTCGGACGGCGACATACCGTTCAGCCGCTTGAATACACGGCCGAAATAAGCGTAGGACTGGAAGCCCGATCTTGCACAGACCTCTGATATCGGCACGTCGCTGTTTTCGAGCATTTCCTTCGCAAAGTTGAAGCGGACTTCGTTGACCTTTTCTGTATATGACATTCCGTAGTACTGCTGCATGAGCCTTGAGAAGTGCCGTCCGGAGATGTGAAACTGCTCCGCCAGCTCTTCCTGCGTCGCAAAATGCGAGCGTCCGACGAATTCGGCGTCAAGTCTTGCGCGAAGGTTGATCTCTCCAACCGTCATCGTGGGAATGTCTTCTTTCACCGGTGGCTTATGATCCTGATCGGGATCACCGAGGCTTTCCTGTATGCATCTTCCGAGGTTGATAAGTATGCAGCCAAAGAGACAGATCATTTTCTCGCGGAAGCCATCGCGCTGCTGCGCTTTTTCATGGATCAATTCAGCTATAAGCGACTGACAGCCGATGCTGTCGTTGTCAGTTATGAAAAATGGGTGCTCTGTTATTGTTCTTATTATGTTGTTGATATCGCGGTCGGTGTTATCTGCGGGATGGTATTTTATATCGAAGCGTATGGCGTATTCACCCATCATCTCGTGTTCGCTTGAATACTGACTGTGAAGGACTCCGGGTCCGGTGAGATAAGTGGAGCCGACCGAGATATTATATTTACCGGCGTCGGTCATAAGTGTTCCGCTGCCGTCCGAGACGTAGTGCAGCTCAAAATTGTTATGCGAGTGTCTGGCAACGTTCCATATATGTGTTACATCCTGCTTCATGTAGTCGAGTGTGACCTGCCAGTTGCCGAGCTGCGTCGAGAGGCTTGAATATAGTTGATCTGGTGCTGTTTGTTTGCCCATCTGCTGTCTCCTTTTCGTTGACCATCTCATGATAACATTGTAGCATAAAAATCCGTATAAGTCAAGAAATTTTTCAAAATACCCCTTGACAAAACCGCCGAAGTGTGGTATACTTGTAAAGTGATTTGCTCTACAGCAAAAAGGAGTGTCGTTATGCCGCGGGAAAAGGATCTTGAGATCGGGCTTCTGCTTGATTTTTACGGGGAGATGCTGAGCCCCGAGAAGCGGGAGGCGGTCAGACTTTATTATGATGAGGACCTGTCACTTGCCGAGATCGCCGGGGATACCGACATCACGCGTCAGGGCGTGCGCGACCGCATTGAGAAGGCGAAGGTCCAGCTCATGCAGCTCGAGGATACGCTCGGGCTCGCGAAGAAGTCGAGGGAGATCGACGACAGGGTTGCGCGTGTGACGGAGATGCTCGAGGAGCTTCGCCGGAAGGCGGACAAGGATCTCGCGCCCGATATAGACGCGATAATACGTGAGATAAAGAATATTACGATTTGAACTAAGTGCTGATGCGAAGGGAGGATGCCGATGTTTGAGAGCTTGGTCGACAAGATGTCGGCGGCGTTCAAGAAATTCAAGGGCAAGGGAAAGCTCACCGAGGCCGATGTAAAGGCGGGAATGCGCGAGGTCAAGCTGGCGCTTCTCGAGGCGGACGTCAACTATAAGGTTGTCAAGGATTTCATTAAAACGGTGACCGAGCGTGCCGTCGGCGCGGAGGTGCTTGAAAGCCTCGTTCCGGCGCAGCAGGTTGTCAAGATAGTCAACGAGGAGCTGTGCGCGCTGATGGGCGGCACTCAGGCGAAGCTGAATATCTCCTCGAAGCCGCCGACAATCGTGATGATGGTCGGTCTTCAGGGCGCCGGAAAGACGACCCACGCGGCGAAGCTCGCCGGGATGTACAAGAAGCAGGGCAAACGCCCGCTGCTCGTAGCCTGCGACGTTTACAGACCCGCGGCAATAAAGCAGCTCGAGGTCGTCGGCGAGCAGATCGGCGTGCCGGTCTTCCAGATGGGAGACAGCGTCAGCCCGGTCGAGATCGCGAAGGCGGGAGTCGAGCACGCGAAGAAGTACGGTCACGATATGGTGTTCATAGACACCGCTGGACGCCTTCATATCGACGAGAAACTTATGAACGAGCTCAAAGAGATCAAGGAAACGGTCGAGCCGACGGAGATCCTTCTGGTGGTCGACGCGATGACCGGTCAGGACGCCGTGAACGTCGCGGAGTCCTTCAACAATCTTCTTGACATAACCGGAGTTGTCCTGACGAAGATGGACGGCGACACGAGGGGCGGCGCGGCGCTTTCGGTGCGGCACGTCACCGGCAAGCCGATAAAGTTCGTCGGCACCGGAGAGAAGCTCGACATGATCGAGCCGTTCTATCCGGATCGGATGGCGTCGAGAATACTCGGTATGGGCGATGTGCTGTCGCTCATCGAGAAGGCGCAGCAGAACTTCGACGAGAAGCAGGCGGCTGAGCTTGAGAGAAAGATGCGTGAGCAGACGTTCACGCTGACCGACTTCCTCGAGCAGTTCAAGCAGGTGCGCGGCATGGGGTCGCTCGATCAGCTCATGGGGATGATCCCCGGTGTGAACACGGCGGCGCTCAAGGACGTCAAGGTCGACGAGAGACAGCTCGACCGCGTCGAGGCGATAATACTTTCGATGACGCCGCAGGAGCGGGAGAAGCCCGACCTCATAAACGCGTCGAGAAAGCGCAGGATAGCGGACGGAAGCGGCATGAAGGTCGAGGACGTCAACAGGCTATTAAAACAGTACGATCAGATGAAGCAGATGATGAAGAAGCTGTCGGGCTTCGGCGGCGGAAAGCGCTTCGGAAAGATGGGAAAGATGAAGTTCCCGTTCTGATCCGGCATAACCAAATTAAGAAAATCCCGTATTTTACGGTTTTCAAATAAAATTTCAACACAATATATTTTCGGAGGAAAATTAAAATGGCAGTTAAACTCAGACTCACCAGAATCGGTGCTAAGAAGAATCCGTATTACCGCGTTGTTGTCGCTGACTCGCGTTTCCCGCGCGACGGCCGCTTCATCGAGATCCTCGGAACCTACAATCCGATGGTCGAGCCGGCAGAGATCAAGATCGACGCTGAGAAGGCACAGAAGTGGATAAAGAACGGCGCTCAGCCGACCGATACCGTCAAGGCTCTTCTCAAGAAGTCCGGCGCTATTGACTAAAAGTCAGTAAAAGTTTCTGAAAGGACGCCCTCATCCCTGTGAAGAGGGCAAGGTGATCGTATGGTAGATCTAAAGCAGGTCCTCACGGACATTGCGAAAGCCATCGTAGATTCGCCCGAGCAGGTTTCGGTCGACGAGACCGACGCGGGCGGCAGCGTGACGCTTGAACTGCACGTCGCCCAGGATGATATGGGCAAGGTGATCGGCCGCCACGGACGGATCGCCAAATCCATCCGCCTTGTGATGAAGGCGGCAGCCGCGGCCGACGGCAAGAAGGTCACGGTCGATATTGTGGAATAAAAAATCAGCCGGGTTTTAACCCGGCTGATTTTTTCAACCTTTCGCGGAGTCTGTCGTGTTTCCGGAGAACTTGAGCTTCGCGAGCCCGGCCTCGGCGGTTTCCTTGTATTTTTTCGAGATGTCGAGCCCGGTCTCCTTCATCACGCGGATGACCTTGTCGAGCGAGATCTTCCTCGAGTCGCTGAGGAAGCTTGCGAGGCTGACCGCGTTGATCGCGCGCATCGCGGCGACGGCGTTGCGCTCTATGCAGGGTATCTGCACAAGCCCGCAGATCGGGTCGCAGGTGAGACCGAGATGATGCTCGATCGCTATCTCGGCGGCGTACTCGATCTTGTCGAGGTCGAGCCCGAAGAGCTCAGCGAGAGCCGCGGACGCCATCGCGCAGGCGGAGCCTATCTCCGCCTGACAGCCGCATTCGCTTCCGGATATCGAGGCGTTCGTTTTGATAAGGTTCCCGACGACCCCGGCGGCGGCGAGCGCGTGGATGATATCCGTATCCGAGTATCCGCGCTTTTTCTGCTGATAGTACAGGACGGACGGAACAACACCGGAGGAGCCGCAGGTGGGCGCCGTGACGATTCTCTCGGCGCAGGCGTTCTGTTCACTGACGGCGAAGGCGTAGGCGCAGACGATGCGGTTCTCACGCGTTTCCGCGCTTTCGTCTATGTGCTGGCGGTTGAAGAGCTGCTTCGCTTTCTTCTGCACGCCGAGACCGCCGGGGAGTATGCCCTCGTCGGCGAGACCGCTCGTGATGCTGTGCTTCATACAGCTCCAGACCTCCGAGAGATAGTCCCATATCTCCGCGCCCTCGACCGACTCGACGTATTCCCAGAGCCGGATTCCGCGCTCGCGGCATTCCGCGGCTATTTTTTCAAAGGAACAGACGGGGTAGATGTCCGGTCCCTCCGAGAATTCGTATTTGTCGCATTCGATCCTGCCGCCGCCGACGCTGATGAAGCGGACCGAATCGATCACCTCGCCGTTCTTCATGGCGCGCATATCCATCGTGTTCGGGTGCGGGATGTCGATCGTGGTCGTGTCGAATATGATATCGCATTCTATAGGCGCGAGGGTGGCTTTTATGACGCGGTCGGTGCCGTGACCTACCCCGGTCTTCGCGAGCGAGCCGTAGAGCGTGACCTGATAGTGGTCGGCGTCCGGGTGTTTCTCGCTGAAGAAACGGCAGGCGCGCTCCGGTCCCATCGTGTGCGAGCTTGACGGTCCGCGGCCTATGCGGTAGAGCATACGGAGGGATTTCATCGCGCCGGGCGCGGGCTCTGACGCCTTCGCGTCCGGGGATTCGATGGAAAAGAAGTAGTCGACCGGAACTCCGAATATCCTTGACAGCCTGTATATATTCTCGACCGACGGCATAGCGAGTCCGTTTTCCCATTTTGAGACGGCGCGGTTGCTGACTCCGAGCTCGTCGCCGAGGCGCTGCTGAGTTATTCCGCTCTTTTTGCGGAGTATCGTGAATCTGCGGGCGAATTCCGCTTCGTTGTTCATTTCTTGATTATAACCAAAGCTTTCGCCGCAGCGAAAGCATCCTTTCTCCCCGTTTTGGGGCTGGTTTTGCGAAGCAAAATCGTTGTCGTAAGACAACGAAAGCCTCAAAATGTCTGGATTGAAAGATTTATCTTTCAATCTTTTGCCTCCGTGATGATTTTCAGATTATGTATTTTCTTATCTCGTTACAGAGGTTTTCGGCGTACTGTGTGAAGCCGAGATCGTTCGGGTGCAGGTATCCGTCCGAGTAGAAGTCGGTGCAGTGCGGGGTCATGCGTGTCCCGCCGACGACGGTGACGTTGCCGAGAGGGGCACAAACGCTGCGTATTATCGCGGCGACGGTTTCGAACGGTTCTCCGAATTTCGTCTCTTTGTCAAGGTCGGCGCGCCAGATCGGCGCTATAGCGAATATCCTTGCCGACGGGTATTTTTCCGACAGGGTTGTGTAGAATTTCCGGCAGTTCTCGGATAGGGTGTCATAGTCGTGGACGTTCCAGTCGTTCGTGCCGTACGCGGTTGTGACAATGTCCGGGACGATGGTTTCTTCCGGCTCGAGAAGCTCCGGGAAGAAGGTGTCTCCGGCGATGGCTTTGTTCGTGTTGTCCGTGTCTAGGAGGCGCGAGAGCTTTGACGAGTACGCGAGGGAGGGAAACTGGGCGTCGTAGCCGTGGGTTATCGAGTCGCCGTAGGTTATCATTTTGTATCGACGCTCGAGCGGATATACGAGCGAGCCGTCGTCGAGCTCGAAGGAGGATATTGACGCGGCTTTTGACCATGGAAAGTATATTTCGACGCTTTTGAGTCCGGCGGGGAGGGTTATGTCGGCTCTTCCGGTTATGTGGGTTATGCTGTCGTCGCCGATGTGGTGTGTGAGTACTCCGTCGACGAGGACGTCGAACCAGCCGAATTTGCGGCTTGATCCGAAGCCGAAGCGGTAGTCGAAGTTGATGTGTGCCGAGTCGGTGCGGAACGCTATGCGAACGTCCGCGGTGGCGTTTGTTTTGAGATAGAAGTCCGGTGGGCGGTGGAAGCGGTATTTTTGCGCTTGTTCGGGCGTGAAGCGGAAGAATGAGGTTGTCCCGTCGTGGTCGGTGATTTCTTCGGTTCCTCGGGTGATTTCCCGAAGGCGTTCGGCGTTGAGTATCATATGAGTCTCCTGTTCTGCGTTATACTATCAGTATACCACATTTTCCGCCCGAATGCAAGCGCCGCCGAGCGATTTTACGCTCTGTTCAGAATTAAAACCTCCCGCTGTGCGTCGGGAGGTCGTGTTTCTAATGTATAAAAGTTTAGCGGAGAGGGGGGCGGGGGAGAGGTGCCTTTTCAAAGGCATCTCTCCCCCGCAAGCGAAGGTATATCAGAGATTGATAGCTTTCCCGGTAGCAGCGGACTCGTTGCAAGCCATGGTGAGCTTCAGCGACTTGAGAGCGTCGCGGTAGTTCGAGCGGATACCGGAGGGATCGCCGGACTTGATAGCGTCGATGAAGGCGCGGTCCTGGAGACCGGTCTGTTCGGTGTCGGGGGTCTTTGTTACCTTTCCGTCGACGTCGGTGAAGATGAGTTCGTCGTTGGCGCGCTCCCAGTGGCGGACGCCGGTCTTGTCTGTGATGGTGACGGTGTGGCGGAGGCCGTATTCAACAGTGAAGTCCTTGCCGTAGATGGTCATGCCGCTCGGAGCCTTCGAGCCTGCCTGGAAGTAGCAGGCTGTGAAGAGGTTGGCGACGACGCCGTTCTTGAACTTCATGGTCGCGGAGGAGTAGTCGTCTACGTTGTAGCCCGGAACGCCGTATGCTTCGGGGTCGACGATGCCCTTGCCGGACGCGCAGAAGACTTCTGCGGGTTCACCGAAGAACCAGCGGAGCTGGTCGAAGAGGTGGATGTTCTGCTCGACGATCTGACCGCCGGAGGTTTCGAAGGTTCTCCACCACGGCACACCGGGGATGCCGCCGAGCCAGCCGCCGGAGACGAGACCGATCTGCTTGTCCTTTATGTAGTCCTTCATGATGTCGGTGAGGGACTGGTATCTGTCCTGGAAACCGACGGCGGTGAGTATGCCCGCCTTTTCGGCTTCGTCGCAGATGTGTTCGGCGACGGAGTAGTCGAGAGCCATCGGCTTTTCGACGAGGAAGTGGATCTTTCTCTTTATGAGTTCGGGTTCGATTTCACCGTGAACGTGCGGGGGGACAGCGATGAAGACGACGTCGGGGTTCGTTTCGTCGAGCATCTGGACATAGTCGGTGTATGCCTTGCCGGAGCCGTAAGCGTTGCGTCTTGCCTCGGCGCGCTCGGGGATTATGTCGCAGAAGCCGACGATGTCGACGTCAGCGAAGCTCGAGAGCTTCTGGAAGTGGGCACCGTTGCGTCCGCCGCAGCCTATCTGGGCAGCTTTGATCTTTTCCATGATAAATTCTCCTTGTTATAAAACAGAAATTTTTATTGTTCTTATTTTTGCGCCGCCCGTCTGTCGGAGGCAGCTGTTCACTGATCATTTTTACTCATCTGATGTATTATATCACATCCGGTATGAAAAAGTCAATAGTTTCCGCGCAATTTGTTTCCACTTTTTTTGTCCGGCGGAAGAAAAAGCCGCGCGGCTCAGCGCCGCGCGGCTTGAAAGGATATTACCTGAAAAGCGATTACTTTCTCTTCTTGGTGAGAGCGTAACCAGCCGCGCTGAGAGCCGCGCCGACAGCCGCGACTGCGGTGAAGTCAAACGTTGCAGCAGAGCCGCCGGTTGCTTCGCCGGAATCCTCAACAGGGAGAGATACGGTGGAACCACCGATGGTGATGTAAGGATACTCGCCAGGGGCCCAGCTGCCTGCGCCCGCGCCGGTAACCTTGGAAGGAGCCATTGCGAGAGACTGAGAACCGTCGCTCAGCATGTCGTTGATCTGGAAGTTAACGCCAACTTCCTTAGCGGAAACAGGGATGGAGTACTCAACGGCATAGCCATTGTCGGTGGATCTTGCTGCATAGGTGAAGTAGCTGTCAGCGTTACCAGGGCCGTACTCAGCAAGACCGTTTTTGTCGTAAGCGGACGGGAAGCCGGCGCAGTCGATACGATACTGCATGATGTCAGCCTCGACGTCGCTGTTCTTCTCATTTACGAAGACCTCAAAGGAGTCGGTCATCCACGGGGAGCTCGACTGTGTGTCCGGATCCGGATCAACGAGATCCTTATCGGCTACTTCAGCGTAGACATAGAGATGACCATCAGCGTAAAGGAGCCAAGCCTCGCCTGTAGCGTTAACGCTTGTGCTGCCGTTTGCCTGGTCGACCTTGACCTTGAGAGCCTGGTCGTAGATGGCGTCCTTCTTGCCGTCGACCGTGATCTTCTCAGCGGTGTTCGGAACGTCTCCGAGGTTGCCGCCGTCAACGTGAGCGGACACACCGGTGATGAGTGCGGAAAGAACCAGAGTAAGAGCTAAGAGTTTTCTTTTCATGATAGATATCTCCTTAATTATAAATGTTGAACACAATCCTTGGTTCTTGCGGATTTATGTCTGTATTTATTCTATCACATCTTTTCGCTTTTGTCAAGTAGGTTCCCAAAATTTTTTTAATATTTTTGTTTGTACTTATTAATGATGGACAAAATAACCTTTTCGGATTTTTGGACCCAAATGTAAACAATTATCACTTCTTCCGAAAATCATTGACACGCAGTCAAAAAGTAATTATAATAATAAGTACAGTATTTATAGTGGGAGTCCTCAGATGAAGCTTGCGATAATATCTGACATACATTCGAATTATATGGCGCTTGAGAACGCTTTATGCCTTATCGGGAGCCTGCATCCGGACGGGATCGTGTTTCTCGGCGATTACCTGACCGATTTCCCGCACCCGCAGTACACGCTGCGGCTTCTCGATGAGTGCGCGGCGGCGTTCCCCTGCTGGTTCGTGCGCGGGAACCGCGAGGACTATCTTCTCAGACACCGTGAGGACCCGTCGGACGGCTGGAGATTTTCGTCCAGCAGCGGGTCGCTGCTTTATACGTTCGAGAACCTGACGAAAGCGGATCTCGACCGTCTGGCGGCGCTTCCGGTTTCGCTTGACATTGAGGCGGACGGAGTGACTGTGCCGCTCGGTACGCCGCCGCTGACCGCCTGCCACGCGTCGCCCAGAGCGACGAAGGAGTGGTTGATGAACCGTCCCGCGCTCATTGAGAAGTGCCTTAACGAGGTGAAGGGAAAAGCGCTTCTCTGCGGTCACACGCACAAGGGCGGTATCGCGGAGGCGGCGGGAAAACGGGTCATTTTCTGCCCGAGCGTCGGCTTGCCGCAGGATCACCGCCCCGGGTCGAAGTTTCTGATGCTCGAGCCGAGGCGCGGCGTGTGGAGATACCGCACGATGACGGTCGATTATGATAAGAACAGGATGGCTGCGGAGTTCCGGCGCAGCGGTCTTCTCGAGAAGGCGGGCGTCTGGGCGAAGTGCATCATCCGCTCGATGTACGACGAGAAGGACTACGCTGCGAGGTGCGTCGCGCTCGCGTGGAGGATAGCCGCGTCGGAGCGCTTTGACGGCGACACCGTCCTGCCGGAGGAGTACTGGGAGAGGGCGGCAAGGGAGCTGCATATCATACCATGACGGAGACAAAATTCATTAAAATGAATATTCCGTCCGGAAAACGAATACTCGTGACGAGCGACATACATGGTCACCCGGAGCTGTTTCGCCGTCTGCTCGACGCGGCGGGGTTCTCGGACGACGACCTGCTCGTGATTGTCGGCGACATAGCTGAGAAGGGTCCGGACAGCCTCGGCGCGCTCAGAGAGGTCATGCGGCTCACCGGAAAAGGGAACACAGTCGCGCTGATGGGAAACGTCGACCTTGCGAGGGTGGACAGCATACTGCGGCTTGACGTTGATTCAGCCGTACAGTTCTATGAGTATCTCGAGGAGATACGCTCGTGGAGCCACGGGATATGGGACGAGATGACGTCGGAGTTCGGGGTGTTCTGTTCTTCGCCGGAGGAGGTGCTCGCCGTGAAGGACAGGGTCCTGGAACGATTCCGGACGGAGCTTGATTTCATTTCCGGTCTGCCGACTGTTCTCGAGACACAGAAGTATGTTTTCGTTCACGGCGGGCTGCGCGACAGTGATATCCGGGCGAACGCGTCGAGGGACGCGAGAGAACTGCTCAAGTACGACGATTTTATGACCGGTGCGCCGGTCTTTGATAAATATGTGGTCGCCGGTCACTGGCCAGTCCAGCTCTACAGCGACAGAACCGCCTGCTGCGACCCTCTGATAAACCGGAAGAAGCGGATAATACCGATCGACGGTGGCTGCGGGATAAAGGAGTACGGGCAGCTCAATCTGCTCATTATTCCCGATATCGCGGCGGACGTCGGAGATATCTGCTTCCTGTCTGCTGACGACCTGCCGCGCGCCGAGGCGCTTGACGATCAGGCACCGTCGGAGGATCATATCAACCTCCGATGGATCGACAACCGGGTCGAGACGCTTGAGCAGTTTGATCAGTACAGGCGGATACGGCACCTGTCGACCGGGCATGAGTGCCTGATTCCGGACTATTATATGTACGACGACGAGTATGCCGCCGATTACTCGGACTATCTGCTGCCTGTAAAGGCGGGAGACAAGCTGTCTGTCGTCGGGGAGTCGCCGCTCGGATACCACGTCAAGAAGGACGGCGTTTTCGGTATCTACCGCGGACGGATAAAGCCTGTCGGCGGGACTGAGATAAGAAAGGGACATCTGATGGAGGCGACGACGTGAAACTGAAGCTTGTCAGACTGACTGAGGAATACCGCCCGCAGCTGGAGGATATGATGACCGAGTGGACCGCGAGCGGCGAGCATATCCTTCCGGCGGCGATACGGAGACATGATTTCCGCGATTTTGAGGGCTACATAAATGAACTCGAGCTTACAGAGGAGCGCGACGGGCTTGTTCCCGCGACAACGCTGTTCTGTCTCGACGAGGAACGGAATATCTTCGTCGGAGCGGTCGATATACGGCATTATCTGAACGATGGTCTGCTCTTCGCTGGCGGGCACATCGGCGACGGCGTGAGACCGTCGGAGCGCCGTAAGGGAATCGCGACAAAAATGATCGCTCTCGCGCTCGGAGAGTGTAAAAAGCTCGGAATCGACCGGGTTCTGATGGTATGCGACGACACGAACATCGGCTCGGCGAAGTCAATAGAGAACAACGGCGGCGTGCTCGAGAACAAAGTCGACGATGACGGAGTACTCGTCAGAAGATATTGGATTGAACTGAAATAAAAGGAGAAAAATAAAATGAGTCAGATAAAAGACATTAACCTCGCGAAGAGCGGACACGACAAGATAAACTGGGTGAAGAGCTATATGCCCGTTCTGAATAAAATAAACGAGGAGTTCACCCGCACTAAGCCTTTCGCGGGCAAGAAGATATCGATGTCTATACACCTCGAGGCGAAGACCGCTTATCTCGCGATAACCCTCGCGGCGGGCGGCGCTGAGGTATATGTCACAGGGTGCAACCCGCTCTCGACGCAGGACGACGTCGCGGCGGCGCTCGTCGACCTCGGCTTTGAGGTCAACGCGTGGAGGGGCGTCACCGACGCGGAGTATGAGTCTCACCTGAAGAAGACGCTGTCCCTCTGCCCGGACGTCATGATCGACGACGGCGGCGACCTCACGCATCTTCTCCACGGCGAGTGCCGCGAGTACGGAAAGAATCTTATCGGCGGCTGTGAGGAAACCACGACCGGCATACATCGTCTTTTCGCGCGTCAGGCGGCGGGGATGCTCGACTATACGATGATCGACGTAAACGACGCGGACTGCAAGCACCTTTTCGATAACCGCTACGGAACCGGTCAGTCGACCCTCGACGGAATCATGAATTCGACGAATCTTATCATCGCTGGCAAGACGGTCGTCGTCTCCGGCTATGGCTGGTGCGGCAAGGGCGTCTCGATGCGCGCGAAGGGCATGGGCGCGAACGTCATCGTCACCGAGATAGACCCGGTCAAGGGCATCGAGGCTGTCATGGACGGCTTCAGAGTCATGCCGATGGAGGAGGCTTGCAGGTACGGCGACCTCTTCATTACAGTCACCGGCTGCCGCGACGTTATCCGCACCGAGCATTTCGACAAAATGAAGGATGGCGTCATCCTCGCGAACAGCGGCCACTTTGACGTCGAGATCGACAAGAAGGCGCTCGCGGAGAAGGCGGTCGAGGTCTGGGAGCGCAAGCCGAACATCACCGGATACCGCATGGAGGACGGTCGCATCCTCAATCTTATGGCTGAGGGCAGGCTCGTCAACCTCGCCGCCGGAAACGGACACCCGGCGGAGATCATGGACATGAGCTTCGCGATTCAGGCGAAGAGCCTAGAGTACCTCGTGAAGAACGCCGGAAAGCTCGAGAAGAAGGTATATCAGGTCCCGCGCGAGATCGACCGCGAGGTCGCCGAGATAAAGCTCGCGTCGCTCGGCGGAGGACTTGACGTTCTGAGCGACGATCAGAAGGCATATCTCGCGAAGGTCGACTGATTGTCCATCCAACCTACGGTTGGAAAATGAATTTTCGGCTCAAACCACACCGTTATTGATTTCAACTCTCTTATCTGATATAATTGAATCAGATGAGGGAGTTGTTCTCATATCATCAGAAAGGAATGGAGAAACATGATAAACGAAAAAATAGCGGAGCTCAGAAAGAGAAAGAACATAACGCAGGAGGAGCTCGCAAGGGCGCTCGGCGTGACGAATCAGGCGGTCTCAAAATGGGAGTCTTCACAGTGCTGCCCGGATATATCCCTGATACCGGAGATAGCGGACTATTTCGGCGTCACGACAGACGAGCTCTTTGGTCATGACGTGAAGGAAGATGAGCCCGCGGACGCCGTCGGGGCGGTCAGAAAGGCTATGGGCTCTCTCCCGGAAAAAGAAGCCTATGACTGCGCGCTGAAGCTGGCGCTTGTGACCCACGCCTCACTTATCTCGCGCCTGATGGCTGATGAGGGCAATCCCGGATTCGATCCGGAGAGCGCAATAGATCACGCGGAGCGCGGCGAGTGGGGAAGCTCGACTGTCGGAACGCCGGAGATATCGACCGTCATGAACGGCGGTACGGTCATCTTCTCTGACAACAAGTGCCGCTTTGCATGCGACAGCCAGATAAAGGACGCTGCCCGTGCCATGCGGCTGTTCTCGGATGAGGATTCTCTGAGAGTGATGATCGCGGTCTTCGACCTGACTTATTCCTCTGATGACAGCTATGTCTCTGTCGGCGAAATATCCGGCAAGAGCAGACTTTGCGAAGAGGATACCGAAAAGGCGCTCGAAAAGCTCGACGCCTTCGTGGAGCGGAAAGCTGACGGGGTGCGCGTCCGTAACGATAAGGCGTTCATCGTACCTCTTCTCTCGCTCATTACGGCGTTCTGATGAGCCTGATGATCTGATAAAATGGATACTGTTGGCGGCGGTCATACCGGAGTGTGGCTGCCGTCCGCTTTTTTTTGACTGTTTCCGGATATTTGCGGGCAAAATATTATCTATCTGTAACAATATCCGGAAAGATTCGCCGAAACCCTTGCAATTCTCCGCCGGTTGGGTTATAATTATTCCGTATAAGTAATTAACGGAGGACGTTTTTTTGAATTTTAATGATATAAAAGACAGGATACGCGCCGCTCTGTCCGATGTCTTCGGAAAAAAAAAGACCGCGGTCGGGACCGGCGACGATATATATGAGCTGACGCCGGTAGAGTGCTCGGAGTCGGAGAATTTCCTGCGCTCGCTGAACGACCTCACGCCAGACGATATCGCGCCCGCGCCGGAAAAGAAGAAAATGTCGGCGTCCGATCTGATAGGCGAGATAATACGCAAGACGATCACGGTCGCCTGCGTCGGAGTGTTTCTGTGGAGCGGCGGGACGCTTGTCAGGAGCTTTGTCGACTACAAGCGCGGCGACGACCTCTACAGCTCGATCGCGGACAATATGTTCGACGGAACCCTCGGCGGCGGCGACCACGCGGTGGCGATGGCGCTGCAATCGAGACAGAGCGCTCCGACAGCCGACTATTACACCGGGCTTTCTTCCGACGGCAGCGAGCTCGAGGAGGAATACGGCACCGGCAGCTACAACGCCGACTTCGAGCGGATGAAGGCGAACATACAGTATCTCCAGACGACGAACCCGGACGTATACGGCTATATCTATGTCCCGGACACGAAGATACAGCTCCCGATCGTGCAGGGGGAGGACAACGATTACTACCTCGATCACGCCTACACAAACGAGTACATGGCGTGCGGCTCGATCTTCGCCGACTACCGCGCGTACAAGAACATGGAGTACAACCGCAACACGGTCCTCTATGGGCACAACATGAACAACGGCACGATGTTCAACAACGTGACGAAGTTCCTCGACGAGGACTTCTTCAACTCGACGAACATCACGATATACACGCTCGACGGGATCTATACCTATGAGCCGTTCGCGATATTCGAGACGATCTCGACCTTCCAGTATTTCAGGATGCGTTTTCAGGACGACGCGGACTTCGTGTCCTTCTGTGAAAAGATGCAGGAGCAGTCGCTGTACAACAAGAACATGAAGTTCACGGGGAGCGACCACATAATAACGCTCTCGACCTGCACGAACAGCTTCACGAGCACCGGGCGCTACGCGCTCCACGCGAAGCTCATAAAGGTGGAGAAGTAATATGGCGGGAGAAGATATACTGCGCTGTCCGGTCTGCGGCGGCGGGATGACGAGAGAGGGGAACAGCCTTTTCTGCCCGAAGCGTCACTGCTTTGACATCGCGAGGAGCGGATACGTGACGCTCACGAGGGCGTCCGGCACCTCCGGCGACGACAGGGACATGGTCCGCTCGCGCACTTCCTTCCTTGACGGGGGAAGCTATGAGCGGTTTTCGGACGTGATAAACTCGACGGTGTCAAGGGCGCTTGAGACGGTAAAAAACGCCGTCGTCATCGACGCCGGGTGCGGAGAGGGATACTATACCGACCGCCTCGCGGTGTCGCTCAGAGCTTCCGGAAGAACCGCGGACGTCATAGGCTTCGACCTGTCAAAGCATGCCTGCGATCACGCCGCGAAGAGGGCGAAGAAGAGCGGCAGCGGCGCGTCCTTCGCCGTTTCGAGCGTATTTGAGATGCCGGTCGTCGACAGGTGCGCCGACGCCGTAATAAGTCTTTTTGCTCCGATTGCCGAGAACGAGTTCGCGAGGGTGCTGAGACCCGGCGGATACCTGATTGTCGGCGCCGCCGGGAGAAGACACCTCTATGAGCTGAAAAGGGCGGTCTACGCTGAGGCGTACGAAAACGATGGCAGACGCGACCTTCCGGAGGGATTCGAAGAGGTGTCGGCGGAGGAGCTGAGCTATTCCTTTAATTGCGGGAGCGAGGCTCTGCGCGCGCTGTTTCTTATGACTCCGTACGCGTTCCGCACGTCGAAGGAGGATATGTCGAAGCTCGACGCGATAGACTCGCTTGACGTGACGGCGGATTTCGATATATTCGTCTACCGGAAAAAATAATATTGACCTTCATGAAAGGTAAAATCAGATGAAAATTTCACTCTGCATACCAATGTACAATGAATCCGGAATAATCGACGCGACACTGCGGACGGTTTCGGAATATATGAAGAAGACCTTCGGGAACCGGGACGGATATGATTACGAGGTGATCTTCTCGGACGACGGCAGCACCGACGGGTGCCGCGCTAAGGTTGAGTCCTTCGGCGACGATCATATACGGACGGTCGGATACGAAACGAACCGCGGAAAGGGCTGCGCGATACGCACCGGCGTCCTCGCCGCCGAAGGGAATATCGTAATCTTCACCGACTGCGACCTCGCGTACGGTCTCGACGTCGTCGCGGAGGCTGTGGAGCGCTTTGAGAAGGACCCGGAGGCTGATATCATAATCGGGTCGAGAAACCTCTCAAAGGACGGCTACGAGGGCTACACGCTGCTCCGGAAGATCGCGTCGAAGACGTATATAAAGTGCCTCGCGCTCGCGGCGGGGTTCAGGCTCAGCGACTCGCAGTGCGGCTTCAAGTGCTTCAGACGGGAGACCGCGCGGAAGATATTCAGCACCTGTGAGGTGGACGGCTTCGCGTTCGATTTCGAGGCGCTTATAAAGGCGAAGAATATGGGCGCTGTGATACGCGAGATGCCGGTCAAGGTCATAAACCACCGCGCGAGCAAGGTCAATGTCTTCCGTGACAGCCTGAAGATGCTCCGAGATGTCCGCGGCATAAAGAAGCGCAACCGCCTGGCGAAGGACAGATGACTGAGATAACCGGGCGCGGAAGACGCGCGAAGGAGCTGTTTCTCTCCGGCTACAACTGCGCTCAGTCGGTCGCGGGCGCTTACGCCGATGTCATCGGGCTTCCTGAAACGCTCGTGCTCAGGCTGTCTCAGCCGTTCGGCGGCGGGATGGGGCGTATGCGCGAGGTTTGCGGGACATTGTCCGGCGCTCTGTTCGTCGTAGCGCAGCTGTATGGCGGTGAAGACCCGTCGACAGATGAGGAGAAGCGCGACGGCAAAGCGAGAGTCTACGCCGTCGTACAGGATATAGCGTCGTCATTCCGCGCGGAGCATGGAACGATAATCTGCCGTGAGCTGCTCGGTATCCGTGAGGCGGAGACGGACCCGCTTCGCCCGTCGGAGCGGACGAGCGAATATTACAGAAAACGCCCGTGCGGCGATATCTGTGCCGAAACGGCGTCGATACTCGAGAGGTACATCGCGTCGCACCAGCCGGTGAGACACCCCGCGAATGGCGCGGACCGGCAAACGGAGATTTTATAAAATGGAGAAACAAGCGGAATTATTCTATTACAACAGCGCGGTGCTGCTCGAGAATCCGTGCTATGACGAAAAGAGAAACGTCGTCTGGGCGATCGAGATACGAAAGGGACGTATCTTCGCGATATCTCCGGAGGACCACTCGTGCGGAACCTACACGATGCCGTCGCTCGTCGGCTGGATAGCTCTGATGCCAGACGGAAGACTCGCCGCGGCGCTTAAGGACGGCGTTTACGCCTTTGACCCGGATAATGGCGAGCTCACTCTTATAGCTCATCCTGAGACCGATACGAGGTTCAGGTACAACGACGGCTGTATCGACCCCGAGGGGCGTATACTCGTCGGAACGAAGGGCGACTCAGAGCCCATGACCGGCATGAGCGGCTGTTTTTCGATATCCCCGGACGGCACAGCGAAGAAGATCATCACCGGCGCCACAACGGCGAACGGCATGGGCTTCTCACCCGACGGCAAAGTCTTCTATTTTATCGACACGCCGTCGGCGAACATCTACGCCTACGATTACGACCACGCGACCGGGGACGTCAGCGAGCGCCGTGTCTTTCACACGGTGACTGACGGCGGGCTGCCGGACGGAATGTGCGTCCTTTCCGACGGGCGTATTTGCGTCGCGGAGTGCGACGGCGGCGGGCGTGTCTGCATTTATTCGCCGGACGGAAAGATCATGGATACGATTTTCCTTCCTGTAAAGGACGTCACTGCCTGCTGCGTCCACGGGAACACCATGTACATAACAACCGCGAAGGCGAAAAAGCCCCGCCCGGACGAACCCACCGCCGGCGGGATGTATATATGCGAGATATAAGGAAACACTGATTTAAGGCTGCTTTCGCGAAAACCCGGGTTATTCAGTGTTTCCATACAAAATATCCCGAAGGGACGCTCCCCTCGGGATATTTTTCCGACTCATTTTCTTCCGGTCTTTTTCAGGTAGTCCTTAAGCGCGAGGACCCAGTCGGTCTGGATTATATCAAAGTTGTCCGCGCTCCAGCCCCAGCCGGAGGCCGGGTCGCCGCAGAGCGCCGCGTCGTCGGTATGTCCGGCTGAGATGACCGCTCTGTAGTCGTAAACTATCGTGTTTATCCAGCAGAGCTTTCTATCGCGGTGTAGCAGTTCGCGGTAGTCGGCTCTTCCGACGTCCTCGTTTTCGTTCCTGAAAAGAAGCTCCGCGCCGACGTAGTTTATATCCCGGTTTTTAAGCATCTCGTGCGTGCCGTTGTCCTTCCATATTACCGGCAGAAACTGGATATCCGACGCGTACTTCTCGATGACAGAGAGGCTCGCCTCGTCCGGCGCGCATTTGAGGACTATCTGGTCCTTCATGTCGTGCCGCGCGATATCCGCGATGATCTCCGTCGGGTTGTCGCCGAATTTGTCGACGTTTATGAAGCATTTGCCTTTCAGGTGTTCGAGCACCTCATCGAGTGTGTTCAGTCCTGTTGTCGTCGGGACGTTGTCGTAGTTCACATAACGGAGCTCGCGGATCTCGTCCGAGTTCATTTTCCGTATGTCGACGCTCTTCCCGAGATGAGCCGGTTCCATGCCGGGATGGAAGATGAACAGCTCGCCGTCTGCGGCTCTGGTCACGTCTATTTCGACCATGTCCGCTCCCTGCGAGAGGGCTATGTCGTAGGCTTTTATGTTGTTGCATGGGATGTTTCCTCCCCATATTCCGCGGTGGGCACAGATTACGGTGTGGTCCGCCGCAGTTTCTCTCAGATCGAATCTCATTTTGCTTTCCTTCTTTCATTGATTCCCTTTACCAATAATTGTATCATTTTGCGCGGCAGATTTCAAGTATAATACGTAATATTTACAATTCTGACATATGACCGGAAGTGTGGAGCAAGAAAAAAGCCCGGGCGGATATCGTCCGGACTTATTTTTGTCTTTTACGCGAGAGCGGCGCCGAGAGCTTCGCACTCGGCGATTCCGTTGTCATCCGGAGCGTCGTTGCAGATAACGCTGTCGCAGGCGAGGATCGCGCCGTCAGCCTTGCAAGCCTCCTCCCAGTTTCTCATCCACTCGCCGTCTCCCCAGCCGTAGGAACCGAAGAGCGCTATCTTCTTGCCATTCAGCTTCGGCTCGCAGGCGGAGAACATCGGCTCGAATTCCTCTTCCTCGAGGACCTCAGCTCCCATTGCCGGGCAGCCGAAAGCTATCGTGTCGAAATTGTCGATCATCGACGCGTCGAATTCAGCGGACGTCATGAGAGTGACCTCCGCGCCCTTCTTCTTCGCTCCCTCCGCGACGGCGTTCGCCATCGTTTCGGTGTTTCCTGTTCCGCTCCAGTATACAACTGCTGTTTTCATAATTGGTATTCCCTTTCTTAGATTATTATAAAAATTTTGTCGGTCACTTCCGACGGGTATTATGAACAACCCATGATGAGTTTATCCATCGATTTTGTCCTGCGGTAGTATTCGCGCATGATGCGCGTGCAGTTACGGTAGGCGTCAAATTTTGACTTCGCGGAGTCGATGTTGCCGTAGACTTTCCACATGCCTGTGCATTTCGGTTTCTCGCCAGAGATGAAGCCTTTGACATCCTCTGACGGATATCCGAGGAAAAGTCCGATCTCGTGCGGAAAAGTCTTGTTTTCGCGCACTCTTTTCGCGAGCTTCGCGATGCAGCGTCCGCCGCTCTCAAGCGGGTATCCGAGCGCGCCGAGTATTTCCTTCGCCAGCGGGTCGTCGAGATCCTCACGGAGCCTTTCCGGGCGGTAGATATACATCAGCGCGCGCTTCTCGTTGAACCTGAGCGGCATCAGCCTGAGCCCGTGCGGCGTCAGGCGGCGGTTCATCCGCGCGGCGAATTCGGAGAGCTCCTCTTTTCCGCCGCACTCTCCCGAGAATAGGCTCCCGGTCTTTATCCCGGCGAGGGTCGGTGACGCGAAGTCGACTATCAGTTCCTCAGACATCCGGTGTGCTCTTCAAGCAGATTCTTCAGAGCCGAGACCGAGCTCGACTGGCTGCGCGCTATGCGGACGTCCTGCCCCTTCGTCTCGCGTATAACAGCGTGCAGCATCTTGTGCGACATTGTCGCCGTGAAGAGGACGATAAGGTCCGGGGAGCCTATCCCGCGGATTCCGTCGCTCATTTTCGCGTATACCTTCGCGTCGCAGTCATATTCCTCGCAGATATCCTTGTAGCGGCGGGTCATGCACTCGTTGCCGCCTATTATCACAACACTCATTTGTTAACTCCTTTTCCTTGAGTTAGCAGTTGCTAACCTGTGGGGATAAACCGAACGCTCACTCCCGCGAGCGTTCTTGTATTGATATTATAGCATATCGGACGGTTGGGTTCAACTCCATACGGACGGAAATCCGCTCCATACGGACGGGTTACGCGCCGGTCGGAATATCCGCCGAGCGGTACTCGTTCGGAGACATCCCGGTCGAGTCGCGGAACGCCTTCGCGAATTTCGACGCGTTGTCGTACCCGACCATTCCGGCGATCTCGAGCACGGTGTGTTCGGTCGAGCGCAGCAGTCCCGCCGCCGCGCGCATCTTCATGTCTCTGGCGAACCTGCCGAAGGAGACGCCGTAGACGGCTCTGAACCCTGTTTTTATCTGCGTCGGGGAGACATGGAACTCACGCGACAGCATATCTATCGTCACGCGCTCATCGAGGTGCTCCGAGATATACGCGCTCATGCTGTCCGCCATCGCTGCCTGTGACCGCGTCGCGGCTCTCGGGTGTATACTGTCGGAGAGGGACGGCACTGTCGAGAGAAAGAGCAAGAGCTCGAGTATCTTGACCTTGAAATACCCGCGCCGGATGCTTTCGGGCACGCTGTAAAGCTCGGAGAATATATGCGCGATCGCGGCGTCCGAGCGCGCCGTGTAGCTCCCGCCGTTCTCGGTGAAACCGCGCATCAGACCCGCCGGGTCGACCTTCACGTCCTCGAGAAAGCAGGAGAGGCACCGTGGAGTTTCCGCGGTATCGATCTCGATAGATATCCCGTGGCAGCTTTCACCGGGAAAGTATACGCCGCGTATGTCCGAGGCGCTGAGGATCGAGAGGTCGCCCGGTGAGAGACAGCATACGCCGCTCCCGGTCTCGAACCCGATCTGCCCCTCAAGACAGTGCTCAATTGTAAACACGGTCCCGCTCCGCTCCGGCGGAACGATGTGCCCGCGCGTGTCGACGTCACGGTAGATCAGGGTGATCCCCGGAAACACGCGGAACGCGCGCAGGGTCACGATTCCGCCGTCGGCGTCCTCTATACGGCTGATTACGCATTCCGCGTCGTTTTCCGACCCGGGACATACGTCCCCGGTGGCGCACGGAGGTATCAACGTGTGGCGGTGATTCATTTCTTCTTTCCGAAGAGCCCGAAGAAACCGCCTTTTTGCTCAATGTCGGAGCGCTCAACGCTCTTCAGCTCGTATCCGGTCTCGTCAATGACACTCTTCAGCTTCGCGTCGTCTATGTCCTTTTCGCTCGAGATGATTGTCTCGCCCTTTGTGTGGGAGGAGGAGACTTTCTTTATGTCGAAATTCTTTCTTATTGCGTCATTGATGTGGGATTCGCACATTCCGCACATCATGCCGTCTATCTTGCAGGTTATACGGAGCATTTTAATATCCTTCTTTCTGGTGTTTTGCGGTATCAGTTTTTCTTGACTATTTTTTCAAGCAGCCCGCGAGCTGCTTTCCTGATAAAACTTAACGCGGTGATTATCGCCGCCGTGATCAGCGCCGAGAATATGATATCTGACGCGGTGCGCATGATCACTGCCCTGCCTTTCCGGCAGTGTCCGGGATTATCGAGTCGAGGCTTTCCTCAGGCATCTCGGCGAGCAGCGCGCAGATCGGCGACAGAGCCTGTCCCTCGTCCGGGAACAGCCCGCCGATCTCGGCGTCAAGCGCCTCATAACAGGAAAGATATTTCTCGGCGAGAGTCAGTCCGTTCGGAGTGAAGGTCGCCCCGCCGTAGTGGTCCTTCCTGACGAGCTCCATTTTCGCGAGACTGACGAGCATCGTATGCGCGCTGGGCTTCGTTATCCCGAGACTCGCGGCGATGTCGGTCCCGCGGACGCTTCCGGAGTCGCCGCCGAGACGCAGGAGGGTGATCAGGTATTTGATGTTTGAAGAGGTCAGGTGTATGTCGCCGTCTGTGCTTTTCTGTCCGGTCAAGGTTTCACACTCCTTTCGGAAGATAAAAACCGGGAGACGCCGGTTCTGACGCCTCCCGTTGTGTATTCCGTGATGTACCGCCGGCAATCAGTTTACTTTTACTGTGGTGGTAAGTCTGGTTGCTTCCTTGTACGGTCTGAAGAGCATATAGATCATGCCCGCGAGCAGCGCGATCGCGACGATGAGTCCGATCACGTTGACGTTCCCGGTGAAGAGTCCGCCGAACTGGTTGATCATGAGGGCGATCACATAAGCGAAGCCGCACTGATAGCCGATAGCGAACCATGTCCACTTCGCGCTGTTCATCTCACGCTTGATGGCGCCGATGGCCGCGAAGCACGGAGCGCACAGCAGGTTGAATACGAGGAACGAGTAAGCGGTGACGCCGGTGAAGGCTGCGGCGATATTCTGGTATACCGTGCCGTCTCCGCCGCCGTAGAGGATGCCGAGCGTGCCGACAATGTTCTCCTTCGCGACAAGACCGGTGATCGAAGCGACAGCTGCCTGCCAGTTGCCCCAGCCGAGAGGCTTGAAGATCCATGCGATGGCGCCGCCGATAGCAGCGAGGATGGACATATCGATCTCGTCGTCGGACAGCATACGGAAGCCGTCAGACGTGAAGCCGAAGTAAGTGGTGAACCAGACGAGGATGGTGGACAGAAGGATGATCGTGCCCGCCTTCTTGATGAAGGACCAGCCGCGCTCCCACATCGAACGGAGAACGTTCAGGAGAGTCGGGACGTGGTACGGCGGGAGCTCCATAACGAACGGAGCCGGATCGCCGGAGAACATCTTGGTCTTCTTGAGGATGATACCGGAGACTATGATAGCCGCCATACCGATGAAGTAAGCGCTGGTCGCGACCCACGCGGAGTTGCCGAAGATAGCGCCCGCGATCATCGAGATGAACGGGACCTTAGCGCCGCAGGGGATGAAGGTGGTGGTCATAATGGTCATACGGCGGTCGCGCTCGTTCTCGATGGTACGGGAAGCCATGATGCCGGGAACGCCGCAGCCGGTGCCGATGAGCATAGGAATGAAGGATTTACCGGAGAGACCGAACTTTCTGAAGATACGGTCAAGGACGAAAGCTATACGAGCCATGTAGCCGCAGGCTTCAAGAGCCGCGAGCAGGAAGAACAGGACGAGCATCTGAGGAACGAATCCGAGGACCGCGCCGACACCGGCGACGATACCGTCAAGGATAAGTCCGGAGAGCCATTCGGGAGCATTTGCCGCCTCAAGACCGTTTCCTATGAGTACCGGTATACCGGGTACCCAGACACCGAAGTTTGCCGGGTCGGGAGCGTCGAAGCCGTTCGTCTCAAAGTAGCTGACGGCGTCGGTGTAGGAGGTCATTATCGTGTCATCCTCGCTGGCGTCAGCGGGAACGGTCGAATAGTAGACGGTCATGTCGGTCTGTGCGAGGGTCTCTTCATCCTCAACAGTGACAGTGCCGGTGGCGTTGTCCGACTCGGGGACATAAGCTTTGATCTCGTCAAGAGCGGCAGCCGCGTCGAAATCGTCAGCCTCGGGGTCAACCTCAACGAAAGCGTTGATCGCGTTGAGAGCGTCGCCGTATTCGCCGTCGGCGTCCTCATAAGCGCCGGAGCCGATGCCGAACAGGTGCCAGCCGTCTCCGAACAGTCCGTCGTTCGCCCAGTCTGTAGCCGCGGAACCGACAGTCATCATCGAGATGTAGTAAACGAGGAACATGACGACGATGAAGATCGGGAGACCGAGCCAGCGGTTGGTGACGACACGGTCGATCTTATCGGAGGTCGAGAGCTTCCCGGCGTCCTTCTTCTTGTAGCACGCCTTGATTATCGAGGCGATATATATGTATCTCTCGTTGGTGATGATCGACTCGGAGTCGTCGTCGAGCTCTTCCTCGACCGCCTTTATGTCGTTCTCGATGTGGTCGAGAACCGACTTGTCGAGCTTCAGCTGAGATATGGCCTTGTCGTCGCGCTCGAAGATCTTTATCGCGTACCAGCGTTGACGCTCTTCGGGTAGATTGTGGAGGGCAGCCTCCTCGATGTGCGCGATCGTGTGCTCGACCGGTCCGGAGAAGCTGTGCTGCGGGATGGTCTTCGTGTTCTTCGCGGCGTCTATAGCGGCGTCTGCTGCCTCCATGATGCCCTCTTCCTTAAGAGCGGAGATCTCGACGATCTTGCAGCCGAGCTCGCGGGAGAGCTCCTGAATGTTGATTTTATCGCCTCTCTTGCGGACGATATCCATCATGTTTATCGCGATGACGACCGGAATGCCGAGCTCAACGAGCTGAGTCGTGAGGTAGAGGTTTCTCTCGAGGTTCGTACCGTCGATGATATTGAGTATAGCGTCGGGACGCTCGCCGATGAGGTAATTTCTCGCGACGACCTCCTCAAGTGTGTACGGGGAGAGCGAATAGATGCCGGGGAGGTCGGTGATGATGACTCCCTCGTGCTTTTTCAGCTTACCTTCCTTTTTTTCGACCGTTACGCCGGGCCAGTTACCGACGAACTGATTCGAACCGGTAAGCGCGTTGAACAGTGTGGTTTTGCCACAGTTCGGGTTGCCCGCGAGGGCTATGCGGATATCCATTTCAAATCCTTCTTTCATGTAAATTGACAGTGGCTTTCGCCGCGGCGAAAGCTTCCTTAGCTTCCCTTTTGTGACTTGGTTGGCGGAGCCAAATCGCGGTCTGTGACCGCGATAAAGTCACAAAAGACTTGGTCGAAAACTTGTTTTCGACCTTTCGTCTGCCATTCCGTTAGTTCTTGCTAACCGGATGGCTTAAGCTCATTGTGAACGGGCGGCTCAGGGCTCTGCCTGCCGATCCCGCTTTCTGACTTGGAATATTGTTATTCTATCTCGATCATGTCTGCGTCCGCCTTGCGGAGCGAGAGCTCGTAGCCGCGGACGGTGACTTCAATCGGGTCTCCGAGCGGCGCGACCTTGCGGATGTATATTTCAGTTCCGCGTGTGATGCCCATGTCCATTATTCTGCGCTTGATAGCGCCCTCGCCGTGGAGCTTCACGACCTTTACGGTCTCGCCTATCTTTGCCTGCTTGAGAGTTTTCATTTTGCGTTCTGCCTCCTTATTATAGAAATAAATTATATCATTATTTTCTGCGCCATCTCTTTGCTGACGGCGACACGGGCTTCCTTCACGTTCACGATGAGGTTCCCGCCGATCTCGCATACGACGCTGACGTTTCCGCCGACGACGAAGCCGAGGTTTTCAAGATGCTTCTTCGTCTCGGGCGAACCGCCGATCTTCTTGATTATGTAGGTTTCCTCAGGGGTTCCGAGGATAAGCGGCATCATTTCTTTTTTCTTCCTTTCTCAGGAGCCCTTGATTAGCTCGCGCTAACCATATGGCTTCAAAATAGATTAGCTTCCGCTAAAATTAGCACCCGCTAACCGTATAATATTATATTCCAACCGAGCCGGTTTGTCAAGGGTTTTCCGGCAAAAAATCAAGGTTTGTAGGACATCACAGCAAGTTAGTCAAGACTAACCGCCTGATTGTGGATTTTGCCGATTTGTGGACACGCACCGGCGTTTGGTGTCGTGAGCGCGTGAGTTTTATATATTCAGCGAAGAAACAATGAACTCAGTGTGTAATTTCGCGTTCGCGTACAGAAAAGCGGACGCTCCTGTCTGAAGCGTCCGCCGCCATATTCAGTTTTCCGATTTATGCTCCGACGGGGTCTGATCCTTGCATTCGGGCGTTGGCGTTTCCGCCGCGCCGTCTGTGTCATCGTCAGGGTTCTCGGGAATGTCGTCCGGATCCGGCAGGGCGTCGTCCATGTCGAAGTAGATGTCGTCCGGAACTCTCGCCCCGGCGCGGAACTCTATCACCGGTCTCCTTCTGCGGATCACGAAGTCCGCCGCCAGAACGATGAGGAACACCGCGAGGGATGAGAGCGAGATTATAAGTCCGTATTTCACGCACCACGGCCAGTATACCATCCGGACCGTGTGCTCACCCGGCTCGAGGTCGACAGCGGTGAGAGCGCCGAGCGTCTCATAGGATTCGGTCTCAACGCCGTCGATATAGATATGCCAGCCCTTGTCATACGGTATCGTCAGAAGGAATGTCGAGCGCTCCTCGGTCGCGGTTATCTTACCGTCAAAGGTCGAATCTGTGAAGGAGGTGATATCGAATCCCTGTTTCTGAAGCTCAGGCATGATCTCCTCGAAGAGCTCGTCGTCGAGGTACCAGAAATAGTCGGTTCCGTTCGCGATATATAGGTCGTCCTTCTCGAGCGAGAGCGACACGATCAGCTCCTCGCCGGCGGGACGCTTTCCGAGCGAGACTATGCGGCAGGTCTCGTTCGTGAAGTACTCGGAGACGTCGGCGCCGTTCACCTTGAGCTTCGCGTCGCGGCGGTAGTCGCTCGGGAAGTAGACGAATATCTCGCGGTCGTTCACCGGAGTGAAGGTGAATATGATCTTTCCGGCGCGGGAGGTGTTGTTCTTGGAGTATTTCTTGTGGCCTGTGACATAGGCGAGGTCGACGTTCTCGGTCGTCGGCTTCAGGTTCTTGTATGCCTTGAAGAGCTCGATCTTCTCGTCGCTTCCGAGCATCTTTGTTACAAGGTCGTTCATGCGGTCGAATGGCGATTCCTCTTTTTCCATGTCGTATTCCGCGACGGAGGAATTCACCATGTAGCCGAGCGACTGCGCGTAATCGTTCTTGTAGATGACAGTTTCGTTTTTCTCATCGTGGTATATCGGCTCGCCGTAGACGTCGTTCATCTCCTTCGTGTCGAGGGTCATTATATATTTTATCCCGAGAAGGCTGTCCGCGACCGGCGTGCCGCCGAGGTATTTCGACCAGTGGGATTTCGACGAGTAGCCCATCTGCTCGAGGAATTTGATCTGCGCGGTGTTCAGCGTCGAGGTCGAGTTCGACAGACCGCGGATGTTCAGCGCGAAATTGTCGTTGGTCTTGCGGTGCTCGGTTTTCTCGGCGCGGTAGAACGAGGTGTCGTTCTCGTTCATCCACTCCGCGATCGGGCTCCACTTCTTCATGAAATTGACGTATGACGCGCGGGAGCTGTAGTGTACGTCCGAGTCGAGAGAGACGCACTCGGCGAGACCGTTGCAGAACATCTCGAGGACGACGAAGACGCAGAGTATGGTCTTAATCGACCCGTCTAGCCAGTTGTGGTTGCATCCGGCGAGGAGTATCATGTACGCCGCGATGATCGCGATAGAGAACCAGACCGAGGTGAGGTCTGGCGTGTTCTCGTAGTCGAGTTTCTGAATCACGCAGATGAGGAGTCCGAGGACAGCTCCGACACCGAGAACGAGCTTTATGTCGATCTCACGTATATACTCGAATGTCCGGTATGCCATGACTATGATGACAAAGCAGAAGATGAAGCTGTAGCGGTAGTTGAGCCAGTTCGGTCTCTGGAACCCGTGCCAGACGAGGTCTATCGTCGTCGAGTTGAAGCTGAACACGAAGAAGCCCATCAGCGCGCCGTAGGCGATCTTTTGTCTCGGCGTGATCTGCCGTATCATGAAGAACACGGGCAGGAGTATCGTCGTCAGCGTTCCGGAGAAGACGAACGGCCAGCCCTCGGGTCTGACTGTGTCATATGAGCCGGGGAACATCTTCGAGAGAAGGTCGAGGAAATCGAACTTCTGCGCGAAGCTGAAATTCGGGTTCGAGAAGGTGGTCTTTCCGAAGGTCAGCGAGTAGTACGCAGGAAGTATCATTATCGACGCCATGCCGACCGCGAGGGCGGAGAAGACCGCCATGCGTCCGAGCGTCTTTATGAAGTGCGCTCTCTCGCCGAGCGGGTTGCGCTCGGAAGACGTGCAGAGACAGTAGTAGAAGAAGAAATACGCCGCGGTCGCGATGCAGACCATGTAGCCGATATAATAGTTCGAGAGCACGGCGACGGTGAGGGTTATCGTGTAGAGCCGGAATTTTTTGTATTTGATGAGCGATTCGACACCGAGGAAAATTAGCGGCAGGAAGAGCAGGCAGTCGATCCACATCGTGTTGTGCTGCATGACGACCGCGTAGGAGGTCAGCGCGTACATCACCGAGAAGATGACCTCGGATATCTTCGACACCGGGTGTGACTTGTGCAGGTAGAAGCACATATTCATTCCGGAGAGACCGCATTTGAGGAGCAGTATGACATACAGCGCCTCAGTGATCATTCCTTCCGGAAACAGCGCGACAATGAACGAGAACGGGCTCGCGAGATAGTACGCGAAGATACCGAGGAATTCACCTCCGAGCGCGCGCTCGAAGGAGTAGAGTATTCCCTGCTCGCCGTGCAGGATGTCTCTCAGCGCCTCGAAGTAATATACATATTGTCCGTTGAGATCGAGTACGAGTACGGAGCTCTTGCCGAACGGCCAGACCTCCATCGCGACATATATGAGCGCCATTATGAGAACTGGCAGGATGAACGCCATCCAGAGGTGCCCCATCCCGGCAAATGGCGCCGTCACCCGTGCGAAAAAGTCCCGCACGCCGGATATCACCCGTCGCGCCGGTTCGTTTTTATTAATGCCGGAGGGCGAGGGGGAACCTCCGGGAACGGTTATCTCGTTGTCCATATCAGATTCGCCACGGCGGAGCGTGACGGATGTCTCCTTTCGTCATGGGCGGAGCCGTCATGGAAACGGCGTCCGTTTTTTGCTTTAATATTTGACGCGCGGAACGGCAAAAAGTTCCGTAGCGCGTTACGGCTGCGCGTCCGCTTTTTCGGGGCGGATTATCTTCTTTATGTTCTTCTCGAGCTTGATGCGCGGAATCGTGAGATCCCGCCCGCAATTTTCACAGACCATGCGTATATCGCTCCCGACCCGCAGCACACGGAATCGCGTGCTCTTCGGCGAGCAGGGGTGGTTCTTCTTCATCTCAAGTATGTCTCCGACCTCTATTTGTGGGATCTCAGGCATTGTCCGGCGTCCTTTCCTTGTCGTTTTCTATATTATAGCATATTTTTCCCGGTTTGTACAGCACCGGAGCGAAATTTAAGACGAAATTTTTTCCGGATACTTTCCGGCATAAGAAAAGAGACCGCCGCGCGTCGCGCGGCAGCCCCTTTATACGGATATATTATTCGAACATCGACATGAAATCGTCGAGCGCGCCGTTCATCTTCGACTCAATCTTCGCGTAAGAGGACGCGTAGGGCTTATCGTTGAATATCGCGTTGTTGACCACTCCGAGGGAGTTCCCGAAGTTGTAGATGCCGTTGAAATCAATGTAGGTCGTGTCAAAGATCAGATCGAGCATCGCGATGCTGTCATCGTTTCTGAGTGCCTTGCCCTTGAGGGTGATGTCGATGACAGCCGGTCTGACGTCGCGGACCGTCATGTACTCGAGCACCTCGGTGATGAAGCCGGTCATCTCCTTGTCCTCCTGAACAATCGGAGCGGCGATGAACGCCTTCACCCACGGGTTGAGGAAGGAGACGTAGCTTTCCTGCTCAGCGCTGTATTTCGGCATCGGGTAGATGACATAGTCGCTCTCCATGTCACGGAAGCGGCGGAGCGACGACTCGACATAGTGTATCGCGAAGAGCGACTTGTCGAGCTTGAAGTTTTTGTCGAAGAGGTTCGTGTTGTCGCCCGCGTTGTCGATCAGCTGGAACTCGCTTGCGAGCTTGTCGATTATTGACACCACGTTCTGCGTGCCGAGGTTGACGGTGAGCTTTCCGGTGTCCGGATCGGTGTCACAGAGGTGTACTCCGCAGGAGGTGAGAAGAAGGTTCGAGGTGAGGGTGTTTGCCTCGAGAACAAGTCCGTAGAAATCGTTGACACAGTCCATCTTGCCGTCGTTGTTGAGGTCGAGGTCCATGTCCTTCGTGATGCTGTATAGCTCATCTATCGTCCACGTGCCGTCGTAGACCTTTTTGTAGAGCGCGTTCTCGTCGACGCCGTACTTTTCAGCGAGGTTGGTGTTCATATAGACGCAGCCCGCGCCGATGAAGGAGTTGATCGCGAGGTCGCCGGAGGTGTAGAACATTTTGCCGTTGTACTGAAGATTTTTATAGGTGAGGCTGCTCCACCACTCCTTATCGAGCTGGAGGTATGGCAGGTCGAGCAGGTTCATGAGGCTGCCCTGAGTGAACACGGAGGACATTCCGCTCGTTCCTTCGCAGAGCGCGTCGATATAGATGTTTCCGATGAAGTCGCCGGCGAGCCCCGCGTTTGTCACCATCTTGTCGGTGTTGTCCGGGTCGGCGGCGGGGTAGTCGATGACGACGTTGTATCTCTTCTCGACCGTCTTGTCGCGGTTGTACTGCTCGTCGTTGAGGACCTCACCGGTGATTTCGCCCGACTGCATATTGAGTATCGAGATAAGGTTGTTCGGCGCGGCGATTATTGTGTAGGTTTTGCCGCCGAAATCCTTCTCGCCGAGCGTGTCGATATAGTCGGTTGTCGCCGCCGCGTCGGTTGTCGTGTCATTTGCCGCTGTGGTGTCGGTATCGTTTCCGCCGCTGCTGCCGCAGGAGCCAATCGAGAGGAGCATCGCCGCGAGGATGATTATTGCCGGAATTCGTTTTTTCATTTTTTCTGATCCCCATTCTTTAGTTTTCATCCGTGTGTCATAAAGACACGTTAAAAATAATTATACCACAGCCGCACAGAAATGTCAATTATTTGAGCTGAATTTCAGATGACTTTATATGGGATTTTTACATAGATGAAGAACTTTTCGCACCGTCGAGCTCTCTGTAAGTCCGCGCG